>JBCKHB010000006.1:0-50253 GCA_038906075.1 Candidatus Planktophila sp. | reverse complement strand
AACGCTAGGTTGGCCCGAAAAGACTGCTGATGTAGCGAAGTTTTATCCAACCAGTGTCCTTGTTACTGGCTATGACATTTTGTTTTTCTGGGTTGCACGCATGATGCTCTTTGGTCTATTTGCCATGGATGGGGTTCCGCCATTTAAAGTTATTGCACTTCACGGATTAGTTCGCGACAAATTTGGCAAAAAAATGAGCAAGTCAAAAGGCAACACGATTGACCCACTGGAATTTATGGATTTATATGGCACCGATGCACTTCGTTTTACTTTGGCGCGTGGCGCAAACCCTGGAAGTGACCAAGCTTTGGCAGAAGAGTGGGTTGGTGGATCTCGAAATTTTGCTACCAAGTTATGGAATGCAACTCGATTTGCGATGATTAACGGTGCAACCGTTGCCGGCCCGCTGCCTGCCATCGAATCACTTAACGCAATTGATAAATGGATTCTTAGCCGTTTATCGGAAACTATTTCACAAGCCGATGAGTTGCTTGAAAAATATGAATTTGCACGCGCTTGCGAGTTGATTTACCACTTTGCATGGGATGATTTATGCGATTGGTATTTAGAGCTTTCAAAGCACGCCTTTGCCAGCGGTGATGCAGCGCCAACTAAGCGTGTATTGGGCCATGTTCTTGATCAATTAATGCGCATCACGCATCCGATAATGCCTTTTATAACTGAAGAATTGTGGACAACGCTAACTGGTGGAGAATCGCTAGTAATTGCCAAGTGGCCAGTTGCCGATGCTTCACATGTCGATAAGAACTCTGAAAAGGTAGTTGCCGAATTACAAAATGTGATCACTGAAGTTCGTCGTTTCCGAAATGACCAAGGAATCAAAACTTCAGCGAAGATCCCTGGACGTTTTATTACTCCGGCGCATTTGGATCAATATTGCGATGCGATGGCTTTTGTGTTGAAGTTACAACTCGGAGATTTCACGCCGAGTGCTAATTTAGAAATAGGTGCGGTTAAGGTCGAATTGGACTTAACTGGGGCAATTGATATTGCAGCAGAACGTTCGCGGCTAGAAAAAGATTTAGCTACTGCTAAGAAAGATTTACAGACCGCGCAAGTAAAACTGTCCAACGAAGGGTTTATGGCAAAAGCACCTGCAAATGTCTTAGTTGAAATTAAATTGCGGCTTGCTACAACGAATGAAGATATTAAAAGAATTACCGCTCAACTTGGTGGGCTGCCCAAAGCATGATGATCTCTCCCGATGACCAAGAACGCGTTGATGCAATAGAAAAAGCGCTGCTTGCAAGGTGGCCCGAAACGCGGATTGCACCATCGCTGGAACGCATTGCTGCCCTTGTAGATATTTTAGGTTCGCCACAATTAACGTATCCGACTATTCATATTGCTGGCACAAATGGTAAAACAACAACTAGCCGCATGATTGATTCTCTTTTGTTTGCAACAGGCCTGCGAACTGGGCGATTTACTAGTCCGCATTTGGAAAGTTATCGCGAGCGGATAGCAATTAACGGTCTTCCCATTGATCCTAAAGAATTAATCTTTGCTTTCAACGATGTTTCGGCATATTTAGATTTAATGGATTCAAAATTTGAGCACCCTATATCTTTTTTTGAAGCAATCACAGCTTTAGCATTTGTCGCTTTCGCCGAACACCCAATAGATGTTGGTGTAATTGAAGTAGGTATGGGCGGCCAATGGGATGCAACAAATGTTGTAGCTGCCGCTGTTTCGGTAATAATGCCAATTGGTTTTGATCATATGGAGTACTTAGGCAACACATTAAGTGAAATTGCTACTACCAAGGCTGGCATTATTAAAGAGGGTAGTTATGTCGTCCTAGCCCAACAAGAGCCTGCTGCTATGAAGGAATTAATTAAAAGGACTACGCAGATGAAAGCAAGAGTTGTGCGAGAAGGTATTGAGTACTCGGTTTCGTCAAGGGCGATTGCAGTGGGTGGTCAATTAATCACAATCACAGGAATTAATGAAACATACGAAGATATTTTCCTTCCACTTCACGGAAAGCACCAAGCGAGCAATGCGGCATCGGCCCTAGTTGCAGTCGAAGCGCTTTTTGGAGACCAGCCACTCGATATCGAAGCAGTGCGGGCTGGGTTTGCCGCAGTTACATCACCTGGGCGGTGCGAGATAGTTGCCCGTGAGCCAACAATTATTTTAGATGCTGCGCATAATCCTCACGGCGCAAAAGCGCTTGCAGAAACTTTGGAAACTGAATTTACTTTCGATGAAATCATTGCAGTTGTGGCGGTTTTTACCGATAAAGATGCTGAAGGAATTTTGCTTGCACTAGAACCCATTGTTAATTCGGTGATTGTTACCAGTAGTTCATCGACTCGAGCAATGCCAACCTCTGAATTAGAAAAAATCGCCAATAGTATTTTTGGCAAGGATCGAGTTTTTCCGGTTGCCGAACTTAGCGTCGCGCTAGACCGTGCCGTTGACCAAGCAAGGCGACCAGTTAGTGGCGAAAGTGTTGGAATTATTGTTACTGGTTCGGTTGTTACTGTTGGGCAAGCGCGTTCTTATTTGCGTAAAAAGTTTTTGAAAGTAGATCACCAATGAGAATAATGGGTGCTGCAGTATTAGTAATGGAAAGTTTAAGTGTTGGTTTTGCTTTGCTTTTGGCGATGAAAGATCATGGCGGTATTGCCCTTGTACTGGGCGGGTTAATTGCAATTGCGCTTTTACTTTCGGCAGGGCTTCTTAAACACCGAAGTGGCTGGATTATTGCTTCAATTTTGCAATTTGCGATGCTAGCTTTCGGCTTTGTCGTAAACGCTTTTTTCATTGTTGGGGGCATTTTCGTCGGCCTTTGGATTGCCGCAATCATCATTGGCCGAAGGGGCGAGGCGATACGGGCAGCCTTGATGGCTTCGCAAACTCCGAATGCCTAATAGACTGACCCAATGAGCGTTGAAAAAACCCTGATTCTGATTAAGCCAGATGGCGTGCGCCGCGGCTTAATTGGTGAAGTGATTTCGCGTATTGAAAATAAAGGTTATACAATTGATGCGCTTCGAGCGTTAAGCGCTGATCGCGCTTTGCTTGAACTTCTTTACGGCGAACATAAAGATAAATCTTTTTATGAACCACTAGTTGAGTTCATGATGTCAGGTCCAATTGTTGCAATGGTTGCAACAGGAGAACGTGTCATTGATGGTTTTCGTTCCTTAGCTGGCGCAACAGATCCAACAGTTGCAGCACCAGGAACAATTCGTGGCGATTTAGCGCGCGATCAAGGAACAAAAGTTGTACAAAATATCGTTCACGGTTCAGATTCAATAGAATCTGCATCACGTGAAATTGGCATTTTCTTTCCAACGAAATAGCGCAGGGAGAAATAAATGAGTAGACGAATGTCCTTTATCGGCCGAGATATGGCCATTGATTTAGGAACTGCTAACACCCTCGTATATGTACGCGGTCGTGGCATTGTTCTTAACGAACCAAGCGTGGTTGCAATAAATCAAGACACTGGTGGAATTTTAGCCGTTGGAATTGAAGCTAAAAAAATGATTGGTCGTACGCCAAGCAATATCGTTGCAATTCGTCCATTGCGCGATGGCGTTATTGCCGATTTTGATACAACCGAGCGCATGTTGCGTTATTTCATTCGAAAAGTACATCACCGTCGTTTCTTGAGTAAGCCACGCATAGTGATTTGTGTGCCTTCAGGTATAACAGGTGTAGAACAGCGCGCAGTTAAAGATGCTGGTTATGCAGCAGGTGCGCGCAAAGTTTTCATCATTGAAGAACCAATGGCAGCAGCAATTGGTGCTGGACTTCCGATTCACGAACCAACTGGAAACATGATCGTAGATATTGGTGGCGGAACAACTGAAGTAGCCGTGATTTCACTCGGTGGAATTGTTGTTTCACAATCAATTCGTGTTGGCGGAGATGAGATGGACCAGGCAATTATTACTTGGGTAAAGCGCGAATTCTCACTCCTTTTGGGAGAACGCACCGCTGAAGAAATTAAGATGGCAATTGGTTCGGCTTATCAACTAGATGGCGAAAACGATGCAGAAATTCGTGGTCGTGACTTAGCTACAGGCCTGCCAAAGACAATCGTTGTTTCGGCTGCAGAAATTCGTAAAGCCTTGGAAGAACCAGTAAATGCAATTATTAATGCTATTAAAGGCACACTTGATCAAACCCCGCCAGAACTTGCCAGCGATTTAATGGATCGCGGAATAGTTCTAACTGGTGGTGGCGCACTTCTTAAAGGCCTTGATGAACGTTTGCGCAAAGAAACTGGAATGCCAATTCATATTGCAGAGCGTCCACTTGATGCAGTTGTTGAAGGCTCTGGTAAGTGCATCGAAGAGTTTGAGGCTTTAGAGAAGATCTTGATCTCCGAACCTCGCCGATAAGCAGCAAAAAAGATGCGTTACGGCGGCGATAACCGTTCTCGCTTAGTCGTAATTATTCTTATTGTCTCGGCACTTTTGTTTATTACATTAGATCTGCGCGGAATCGCAGTAATTGGCGGAATTCGCCATGGTGCGCAGAGTGTCACTTCATCTTTTCAGCGTGCTGGAAGTTTTGTCATCACACCTTTTAAGAATTTTTTCACCGATATTACGCATTTGGGTCGGACCAGAAATCAGCTTGAACAATTACGATTCGAAAATTCCACGTTAAGAAATCGGTTAATTAACCGCAAAAGCGCCGATTCACAATTAGCACAACTAAAATCGATTTTAAACTTAGCCGGAACCGCTGGCTATAAGATCATAAGCGCAAAAGTTATTTCACAAGGCTCGAGCCAATCTTTCTCGCAGACAATTACTATCGATGTTGGTAGCAATTCTGGAATTAAAAGAAATCAGACTGTGATCTCCGATGCTGGAATTGCTGGCGTTGTTAAGGAAGTTTATTCTGATTCAGCCCTTGTATTGCTTGCTTCCGATCCAGCTTTTCGAATCGGCGTAAGAATTGCCGGAAGCCAGCAGATAGGTATTTTGTCGGGTCAAGGCAATCGCCGCGCAATTCTGCAATTGCTAGATAATCAAACCGATGTGGCTATCGGTGATGTATTATTAGCACGCGGCAGCGCTGCAAATAGGCCATTTGTTCCTGGAGTGCCAGTCGGTTTAGTGACATCAGTTGATAATTCACCAGGGGCTATAGCCCAAAGTGCTGGTGTTACGTTTTATGCAAATTTTTCGGCACTAAGTGTTGTAGCGGTAGTTGTTGGCGCGCCAGTAACTGATCCGCGCGATTCGTTAGTGCCGCAAAAGCCACAACCAACTCCGATTCCAACTGTAACAATTTATCTGACTCCGACACCGACTCCGACTAAGTAGAAATCTAATCCATGCTTACGCGCCAAGTTTCACTTTCTGCGCTGATATTTATATTTTTTTATCTCATTCAGGAATCAGTGGTCACTCAATTTCATTTGCCTGCTGGTGGGTTTTCGATATTTCTAATTTTTACTCTTGTTTGGGCAGTTTTAAGTACGCCAGAAATTGGCGCACTAAGTGGTTTTGCAGCCGGATTCTTAATGGATTTATCACAAAGTTCTTCGGGGCCATTTGGCCAGTGGACTCTAATAATGGTTCTAGTTTGCTATGCAATTTCTCTCTTAAATTACGGCAATGAGAAATTACGTGGAAATTTCATAGAAATTGTTTTCTTTATTGTAGTTGGAGTACTAGCAACTGAACTGTGTTTTTTGATTACAGGAGCACTGCTTGGGGTTGCAACTGGTTCTATTGATCAAATAATTTTAACACTTATTGGAATTTCGATTTGGACTTTAGTAATAACTCCACTAAGCATGTCTATTTTCGCAAGATTGCACGGATTTGTTTTTAATACACGGATGCATATATGAATCAACGCTCACGCCTTAGTCTGATGTTTGTTCAGATATTCATTATCTCTTTATTTATTGCCTTAATTGGCCGTCTCTTTTATTTACAGATTGCGGCAGGTCCAAAATACAAGGATTTTGCACTAAGTATTCAAAGCCGTGATGTTATAACCCCAGCAAATAGGGGATTAATCGTTGATTCTTCAGGTGTGCCACTTGCACTTAATATAGTGGGATTAGCAATAACAATTGATCGTATTGCAATTGATAAACAGGCTGACAAAGGTGTCGCTGTGATGCAGAAATTAGCGCGTTTATTAAATTTAAACTATGAAGATATTTATCGAGATACCCGCTTATGTGGTGAATTACCAAAGGGTAAAAAAGCAGGATGTTGGATAGGTTCGCGTTATCAACCGATTCCGATTATAAAAGGGGCAGACCCATCAATTGCGCTGCAAATCGTTGAGCAATCAGATAAATATCCAGGAGTTGACGCAACGTTAGTTGCAATTAGAAATTATCCCGGTATCGAGGGCGTAAATGGGGCGCATGTTTTGGGGTATATAGGACCAATAACAGATGCTGATTTAAACAATGAATCGGGAAGGAAGTATTTTAGAAGCGAAGTAATTGGCAAGAGCGGCCTTGAAATTCAATATGACTCTTTCCTGCGCGGAATTCCTGGAATTAAAACTGTTATCGTTGATAGAAAAGAGTTAATCACTCGTACGAGTAAAAACACAGCACCGATTGCTGGTGATCATTTAATAACGAGTATAGATATTCGGTTGCAGGCATCGGTAGAGCGAGCGCTAGCCGATGCAATTTATCGTTCACGCGCAATGGGTCGCAAAGCAGATTCCGGCGCAGCCGTGGTTTTGGATGTGCGAAACGGACAAGTTTTAGCAATTGCCTCTTTTCCAACTTATGACCCAAATGTTTGGGAAAAAGGTTTAACTGTGCGACAAGCCAGTGATTTATTTAGCGAAAATACTGGGGTTCCTGTACTTTCGCGTGCGTTGCAAGGTCTTTATGCACCTGCGTCTACTTTTAAATCTGTATCCGTTGTTGCTGCTGCCAGCGCTGGGTATGACTTAAATGCCAGTTATAACTGTCCAGCAGAAGTTGCGGTTGGCACTCGCACATTTCGAAACTTTGAAAGCAAAGAGCTAGGGAGAATGTCACTTAAAAAAGCAATTGCCGTCTCATGCGACACAATCTGGTATCAAATTGCCTTTGATGAATGGCTGCGTGATGGGGGATTACGGCCTAAAGCTGATGCAAATGATTACTTCTATTCGGCTGCACGTGGTTTTCAGATCGATAAAAAAACCGGTATTGATTTGCCAACTGAATCTGCTGGACGATTAACTGACCGCCAGTGGAGAAAAAATTGGTATAACCAGAATAAAGATTTCTATTGTAACTATAAAACACGTGCCAGCAAAGCACAGCAAACTCCATTTCTGCTTGAACTAGCCAGAGAGAATTGTTTAGATGGAGATAAAATTCGCGCAGGTGATGCCGTTAACTTCTCTATTGGCCAAGGCGACACCGTTATTACTCCAATCAAATTAGCCCAGATGTATGCGGCAATTGCTAATGGGGGCACAATTTGGCAAACAAGTATCGGTAAAGCAATTGTTAAAACTGATGGAACTGTTGTAAAGACAATGGCTGCTCAAAAGTTGGGAACAATTCCTGCAACGCCTAAGACAATTAAGTTCTTGCGTAGCGCTCTTCGAGAAGTTGTTGTTGCAGGAACTGCTACTGGATCTTTTTCGGGCTTTCCTATCGCCGTAAGTGGTAAAACTGGTACCGCTGAAGTTTTTGGACGTAATGCAGATGGAAGTAAGAAGGACGACACTTCGTGGTTCGCATCCTTTGCACCAAGTGATCAACCCCGTTATGCAGTAGTGATGATGATTAGCCAAGGCGGATTTGGTGCAGCCACTAGCGCAGTTGGTGTGCGAAAAATTTATGAAACCCTCTTTGGCATTACGGGCTCCAAAGTTGATTCGACACAAGCTCTTTTCCCAGATGGGAACCCGCCCACAAAGTTGCCTAAGATTTCAACAGCAACGAAAGTGAAGACAAATCCATGAGCACGCCACAATTTATTTCCAGAACAAGTCGCAATTTCCATAAAAAGGGTGGTCGGCCATCAGTATTTGCCGGTTTTGATCCGTTTTTGACTGGCGCGATTGCACTTCTTTTAATTCTCGGAACTCTGCTGGTATATGCCGCAACAAGGAATTGGTATGCCGCAAGTAATCTTGACCCAGAATATTATTTAAAGCGCCATGTTATAAATATTTTAATTGGTTCGCTTTTAGCCTGGGGTATTACGGTAATTGATTACCGCTTATTGCGCGCATACACTCCGATTGTTTGGGGCCTAGGAGTTCTTGGGCTGGTAATAGTTTTAATTCCAGGCCTTGGCAGTGAAATCAATGGTTCGAAAGCATGGATTTCTCTGCCCGGTGGTTTTCAGATCCAACCAGCAGAACTTGCAAAAATTTCGATCATTCTTGGAATTTCAATGATTTTATCTGAACGCGGTGATAATAGTGATAAACCCAGTACGCGTGACATGTTGCAAGCTCTGGTTATTGCTGGTGTTCCAGTTCTGCTAATCCTTTTTCAACCAGATCTGGGAACAGTATTTATTATTTCGACATCTGTTGTAACAATAATTGCAGTCTCTGGCTCGCCAACGCGTTGGGTTGTTGGCTTATTACTTATTGCAGTTTTAGGTGGATTTACTGCGATTAAGTCGGGCGCTATTAATGATTATCAAATTAAACGTCTGCAAACATTTGTAGATCCCAGTGCTGATACTCAAGGAACTGGTTACCAATTAAGACAAGCACGAATCACCATTGGTTCGGGTGGATTAATTGGTACTGGATTATTTAAGGGACCACAAACAAACGGTCGCTTTGTTCCCGAACAACATACCGACTTTATTTTTACCGTGGCTGGGGAAGAGTTAGGTTTTCTAGGAAGTGCGGGGATCGTTCTACTTTATCTAATTATTTTGATGCGCGGCTTTTCCATTGCTAGGCGAACTAGCGACCCCTTCGGGCGTTTGGTTTGTACAGGTGTAATTGCATGGTTTGCATTTCAGATTTTTGAAAATATTGGAATGACACTTGGTCTGATGCCAATGACTGGGGTTCCGCTGCCATTTCTCTCATATGGTGGATCGAGCATGCTTGCCAATTTGATTGGTTTCGGTTTATTGCAAAATGTTCACGCCCGACTCAAGGGCTAACAACGCGCAAATTTTGACGAAGTTGGGCAAAAGTGGGCTCATCTGTCATACTTGAGTTAACAGTCCAGCGCGGCTCGCGAGCATTCGCGGTCAACGCCTAGCGCGGATTCCAGAAGTACCCATAAGAGATTTGCTTGAGAATTCAAGCCAGAGCGCGTTTTAATTAACGCAAAGAGGATTTGGTGCCATGGCTATTGAGCCAAAGTCACCGCGCAAGCGTGCGGTGAAAAAAGTTTCGAAAAAGAAAAGTCAAGCGCTGGAAAGTTCAGCGACAGAAGTTGCTCCTGCGGTAGAAGTTAAGAAAAAATCGCCAGTAATACCTGTTCCAATCTTTCAGGCCGCAGCAACTGCCGATAAAAGCGCGGTTAAGCCACGCAAAAAAGCGGTTGCGAAAGTTAGCAAGCCCGAAAAAGAGGTTTCACCTGTTGTCGCAAGTGATGGAGATGATTTAAGCGATGGTCGCAACCGTCGCCGCCGACGTGGTGGCCGTGGTCGGCGAAAAGGGCCTTCTGATAATTCAGGCGATACCGCAAGCGCCAGCGATGGCTCAAACGATGATGGCTCAAGTGGCTCCGGTGAGGCAACAACTCATCGTCGCCGTCGACGTCGACGCACAAGTGGCGAAGGCGTAACTCCAGAAGAGATGATCGAAGAAGATGGTGTAGTAACAATAGTTAAAGTGCGCGAAGTTAAGGAACGCCCAGCGCGCCTTGAAGCTAGACGGCCACGTCGTGATCGCAATAGTCGTAGCAGTGGAGACTCTGAGCGCACGCCACGCAAAGAATATCGCGAGCCATATCGGCGCCGCGGAACAATTATTACCGATGGCGAATTTTTAGCGCGCCGCGAAAATATTGATCGCGAAATGCTGGTTCGCCAAATTGCCGATCGCACCCAAATTGCCGTTATCGAAGACGGCATCATGGTTGAGCATTATGTAAACCGCAATAGCAATGTTTCCTACGTTGGTAACGTCTATTTAGGCCGTGTACAAAATGTTCTTCCTTCGATGGAAGCAGCATTTGTGGATATTGGAAAAGGTCGCAACGCAGTTCTCTATGCAGGTGAAGTTAATTGGGATGCAGCGGGAATTTCTGAATCAGAGCCGCGCAAAATTGAAACTGTATTAAAGACTGGCCAATCGGTCTTAGTCCAAGTTACTAAAGATCCAATTGGTCAAAAAGGTGCGCGTTTAACTAGTCAAATTTCCTTGCCAGGACGCTACGTTGTCTACGTTCCAGGTGGCGGAATGAGTGGCATCAGTAAGCGCTTGCCCGATGCTGAACGCTCGCGATTGAAATCAATTTTAAAGAATTTAATTCCAGAAGAAGCTGGAGTAATTGTTCGTACTGCATCTGAAGGTGTTAGTGAAGAGGAATTAACTAGCGATGTCGCACGATTGAAATCACAATGGGAAGATATTTATCAGAAATCTGAAAACCCTAATTTCCACGCGCCGGCGATGCTGTATGCAGAACCTGATTTAGCTGTTCGAGTAATTCGCGATATTTTCAATGCAGATTTCCGCAAATTAACCGTTCAAGGTAGTACCGCATGGGATGAGGTAACAAATTATTTGGGCTTCATCGCCCCAGAATTGATTTCAAAAATTGAAAAATACACAGGCACCGGTGATCTTTTTACAGACTTCCGTGTCGAAGAACAATTAGCAAAAGCTTTCGATCGCAAAGTGTATTTACCTTCAGGTGGTTCGCTAGTTATCGATCGTACCGAAGCCATGATTGTTATCGATGTGAATACCGGAAAGTTCATTGGCAAGGGCGGTAATCTTGAAGAGACCGTTACAAAAAATAATTTGGAAGCAGCCGAAGAAATTGCTCGCCAATTACGACTTCGCGACTTAGGTGGCATTGTCGTAATCGACTTCATCGATATGCTTTTGGAATCAAACCGTGAAATGGTCTTGCACAGGCTGGTTGAATGCCTAGGTCGCGATCGCACCAAGCACCAAGTTGCTGAAGTAACTTCGCTCGGCCTAGTCCAAATGACTCGAAAGCGGGTAGGCCAAGGTTTAATCGAAGCATTCTCAACTACTTGCGATAGTTGTGGCGGTCGCGGAATTCATATTCATATGGAGCCGGTAAAGATGAAAGCACCAATGCCGCAGTTAGATGTTCCCTCTTCGCAACATGAAGATGCTGACGAAAAAGATGCGACAGGACACGAATTCCACGAAATCATAAATGAAGTGCAACTGGTGCTAAAAGTCGAAGAAAAGGCGCCTACAACTCGCGGCGGAAAGCGGCGTCGCCGTGCGGCCTCCTCGGGTGTAATTACCCCTGGTGCATAAGCCGAAATAGGGCGATTTGACCCACAGGCGCGCTTCTCCGTACCCTTAGCCTCTGCCCGCAGATCCTAACCAGGCTCATGCGCTGAAAATAAGTTAGTAAAGAAATGAACTGGAGTAACAACGTGTACGCAATTGTCAAAGCTGGCGGTCATCAGGAGAAGGTCGAAGTCGGCGACACCGTCGTAGTCGATCGCATTGATAGCGCGGCCGGTTCAACCGTTTCGTTTCCTGCAGTTCTATTAGTAGATGGCACAAGTGTTACTACTGATCCAAAAATTCTAAAGGGCGTAAAAGTAACTGGTGAAGTTCTAGATGAATTTAAAGGACCAAAGATTGATATTTTGCGTTACAAGAACAAGACCGGTTTCCGCCGTCGTCAAGGTTTCCGTGCACAACACACCCGCGTAAAAATAACCGCAATCAGCGGCGTGAATTAAGAGGAGGCGAATAAATGGCAAGTAAGAAAGGTGTCTCCTCGACACGTAACGGTCGCGATTCAAATCCGCAGTACCTTGGAATTAAGCGCTTCGGTGGTCAAGTTGTTAACAGCGGCGAAATTTTAGTTCGCCAACGCGGAACACATTTTCACCCAGGCAAGAACGTTGGTCGCGGTAAGGATGACACTCTTTTTGCATTAGCTGCAGGAGCAGTTGAATTCGGTCGCGCTCGCGGACGCCGTGTAGTGAATGTGGTTCCGGTAGCTTAAATTTAGGTTTCTCTAAAAAGAGCGGGCCGCATAAAAGCGCGGCTCGCTTTTTTATTTTACGAAGGAGGGTTAAGAACATGGCAACTTTTGTTGATCGGGTAACTCTCTATGCCTTTGCCGGAAATGGTGGAGACGGTTGCGTCTCAGTTCATCGCGAAAAATTCAAACCATTGGGCGGGCCAGATGGCGGCAATGGCGGACGTGGTGGCAATGTAATTCTTGTTGTTGATCCAAACGTTACTACGCTTTTGGATTTTCACCACTCACCACATCGCAAAGCAACTTCTGGCCACCAAGGTTATGGCGACCGCAAAGATGGTGTGTATGGGACAGATTTAATTCTTGGTGTTCCAAATGGAACAGTTATTTATAGCCTTGATGGCGAATTAGTCGCCGACTTAATTGGCAGCGGCACGACATTTATTGCAGCTCAAGGTGGATATGGGGGTCTTGGAAACCTTGCCCTATCTTCAACAAAGCGGCGCGCACCAGGCTTTGCCCTACTTGGCGAGCCGGGCGAAGAAAATGTTTTCGTTCTTGAACTTAAATCTGTTGCAGACATTGCCTTAGTTGGTTATCCAAGTGCGGGTAAATCATCTTTGATCGCGGCAATTTCGTCGGCGCGTCCAAAGATTGCCGACTATCCATTTACAACACTTGTTCCAAATTTAGGTGTTGTGCAAGCAGGTGAAACACGTTTCACCGTTGCCGATGTGCCAGGTTTAATTCCAGGGGCTAGCCAAGGAAAAGGTTTAGGTCTTGAATTTTTGCGCCATGTTGAACGCTGTGTAGCACTCGTGCACGTTCTCGATTGCGGAACGCTTGAAACCGATCGAAATCCAATTGAGGATTTAGAAATTATTGAAAATGAATTAGCACAATACGGCGGCCTTGAAGACCGCGTAAGAATCATTGCTCTAAATAAAATAGATTTACCTGATGGTCAAGTCATGGCTGATATGGTGGCAGGCACTCTGCGCGAACGTGGCTACGATGTTTATCTTGTTTCGGCAGCATCGCGCGCAGGATTAACCGAGCTAACTTATGCGATGGCGCGGTTGATTCAAAAAGCACGTGCGGAAATGGCAGTAGAAGAGCGCACGCGAATTGTTTTGCGTCCTATAGCCGTTGATGATTCTGGTTTTACTGTGAAAACAAATGCCGACGATACATTTACTGTAATTGGTAAAAAAGTAGAACGTTGGGTTCGCCAAACGAATTTTAAAAATGCTGAAGCAATTGGCTATCTGGCAGACCGTCTGGCACAACTTGGAGTTGAAAAAGAATTATTCAAACAAGGCGCAGTCGCTGGCAGTGAAGTTCGAATTGGTGATGGGGTTAATCAAGTTGTATTTGATTGGGAACCAACAATCGAAGCCGGCGCCGAACAATTAGCGGGCCACTTACATCGCCGCGGTGAAGATTCGCGCCTTGAATCAACATGGCAACAAACTGAGCGCGTTGAAGATGTTTTAAGCGATGAAGAAATCGCTAAGCAGTGGGAGTACAACGTTATTGATGCTCATACTCCTAAACTTGTGGAAATAGAACGTGAAGCCGATGGAGATGACAAGTGAGCAGAAGTGCGATCACCGCCGCCAAACGCATCGTCATCAAAGTCGGTTCATCATCGCTAACTGGTAGCGCCGGTTCGGCTTTAGATATAAAAGCCGTTGAAAAATTAACTGACCTCGTTGTTGCCTGCAAAAAACGCGGAGCCGAAGTTGTAGTTGTTTCATCAGGTGCAATTGCTGCAGGTTTGGCACCTCTTGGTCTGACCTCCCGTCCAAAAGACTTAGCAACGCAACAAGCGGTTGCCTCAGTTGGTCAAGGTTTGCTAATCGCGCAATACACAACAAGTTTTGCTCGACATAAAATCATTGCGTCGCAAGTTTTACTTACAACCGAAGATGTAGTGCGCCGTTCTCATTATCAAAATGCTCAGCGTACTTTGTTTAAGTTATTGGCACTCGGTGTCGTCCCAGTCATCAATGAAAACGACTCGGTTGGAACTGCCGAAATACGTTTTGGCGACAATGACCGCTTAGCTGCATTGGTTGCGCTTTTAATAGACGCGGATTTATTGGTTCTCATTTCTGATATTGACGCTCTCTATGACGCGCCACCTAGCAAAGCCGGTGCTAATGCGATTCGCGAAGTTGGCGATATTTCGCAAATTGAAAGCATCTCTTTAGGCGGTACAGGTTCTGCAGGAGTCGGTAGCGGGGGAATGGTTAGCAAGGTTGAAGCTGCACGTATTGCGACAAGTGCTGGCATAGCAATGTTACTTACTTCGCTAGAAGAATCTGATCGTGCTTTATCCGGGGCAGAACTTGGTACGCATTTTCATGCGCAAGCACGCAAAACAAATGCACGTTTATTGTGGCTAGCTCATGCATCAACTCCACGCGGTCGTTTAATTCTTGATGCTGGCGCAGTAAAAGCAATTTTAGAAAGAGGTGTCTCTCTTTTACCTGTAGGTGTTATTGCCGTAGAAGGTGATTTTATTTCTGGTGATGCCGTGGAATTAGTCGGAGCTGATCTCACCGTAATTGCTCGCGGGCTGGTTGCATTTGATTCGCAAGAGATTCCACAGATGTTGGGGCGCTCAACTAAAGAATTGGCCCAATCACTTGGCGCCGAATATGAACGCGAACTAGTTCATCGCGATGATTTAGTGCTTCTCTAGGGCAATCAGAAATCCCACTAGGCTTATTATCATGAGTGCAACCGAGAACATTTCGCAATTAGCGATTACCGCACGTAAAGCTGCTCGAACTTTGAACGTTGCCACCAGTGGAGAACGAAAAAGTGCGCTACTTGCAATAGCCGATGCAATTGAAGCCAGAAGCTCAGAGATCATTGCTGCTAATGAAAAAGATATGCAACACGGTCGTGAAAGTGGCTTAAATTCTCAATTACTGGACCGTCTTTGCCTTACACAAGAGCGAATAAAGGCAATTGCAAATGGTGCGCGCCAAGTTGCGGCTTTGCCAGATCCACTTGGCATCATTCTGCGTCAATCAACGCTTTCAAATGGTCTGAAACTAAAACAAATAAGTGTGCCATTTGGTGTAATCGGAATGGTCTATGAAGCACGACCAAATGTCACCGTAGATGCGGCAGTAATTTTATTAGCATCGGGCAATGCTGCCCTTTTGCGTGGTTCATCGAGCGCTGCTGCAAGTAATGCAATTCTCATCGATGTAATGCGCGCTGCTTTAGCGAAAACAAAGATTTCACCCGATGTAATCCAATTAGTTTCATCTGATGATCGGGAAAGCGTGAAAGCTTTATTGCATGCGCGCGGGTTAGTTGATCTTGTTATTCCACGGGGGAGCGCATCTCTGATTCGTATGGTTGTAGATGAATCAACGGTTCCAACAATCCAAACAGGGGCTGGCGTTTGCCATGTCTATGTCGATGAATTTGCGGATTTAGATAAGGCTTTGCCAATTCTTATTAATTCCAAGACGCATAGGCCAAGTGTGTGCAACGCTGCCGAGACTCTTTTAGTACATGCAAAAGTTGCACAAAAATTCTTACCGGTTGCACTAAAAGCGCTATCTGATGCTGGAGTGGTCCTGCATTGCGACAGTGCTGTACACAAAATTGCCAGTGGCCTTGGAATTGCTACAACAATTGCCACCGATGAAAATTGGAATACCGAATATGGGGTTCTAGAAATGAATGTAGGCATCGTTGCCTCACTCGACGGGGCAAGTGATCACATTGCAAAATTTGGAACACAACATACAGAAGCCATTGTTACCGAATCAGATGAAAGCGCACGACGCTTTATTGCACTTAGTGATTGCGCAGCAGTTATGATAAATACTTCAACACGTTTTACTGATGGCGAACAGATGGGATTTGGCGCAGAAATAGGTATTTCAAATCAAAAACTTCATGCACGTGGCCCAATGGGGCTAGAAGCGATGACAACTACAACGTGGATTGTTACGGGTAACGGTCAAATTCGCAGTTAGCGCGTGAATTTATTAGACTTACGCCTTATGAGCAGCCTTTCTCGCGATGATGTCGCAAACCTTGCACGCTTAGCTCGTATTGAAATGAGCGATGAAGAACTGGTAAATCTTTCTACCGAGTTCACCGTTATTTTGGAAGCCGTTGCTCGAGTCCAAGAAGTTGCTGGCGCGGATGTTGAACCAACATCTCACCCACTACCGCTACGAAATGTTTTTCGTCCCGATGTAGTTACGCCAAGCCTGACCCCCGAAGAAGCGCTATCAGGTGCACCTGCAAGTGAAGATAATCGCTTTCGTGTTCCACAAATTTTGGGCGAAGAAGCATGATTCGCAAATCCGCCGCCGAAATGGCTACAGCGCTAGCATCGGGTGAAATAAGTTCGGTTGCACTTGTGCAAGCCCACTTCGATCGAATTGCATCCGTTGACAAGCAAGTTCATGCATTTTTATATTTAGATACCGAAGGCGCACTCGCACAAGCTGCAAGAATTGATGCAAAGCGTGCCAAGGGTGAAAAACTTTCGCCCCTTGCTGGTGTTCCGCTTGCGCTTAAAGATGTTATGGTTCAAAAAGGAATTCCGACAACTTGTGGTTCCAAAATTCTTGAAGGTTGGCGCCCGCCTTATGACTCAACAGTTGTTGCTAATTTAAAGAAGAACGACATTGTTATTTTGGGTAAAACAAATATGGATGAATTTGCAATGGGATCATCGACAGAAAATTCGGCCTACGGTCCAACGCATAATCCGTGGGACTTAACGCGTATTCCTGGTGGTTCAGGTGGTGGCTCAGCAGCGGCCCTTGCCGCATTTGAAGCACCACTTGCAATTGGAACTGATACTGGGGGTTCGATTCGTCAACCCGCAGCAGTTACTGGAACGGTCGGTGTAAAACCAACTTATGGCGGTGTATCGCGCTATGGCCTAGTTGCTTTCTCATCTTCATTAGATCAAGCCGGTCCTTGCGCGCGCACCGTATTAGATGCAGCGCTTTTGCATGAAGCGATTGCAGGACATGATCCACGCGATGCAACAAGTATTAACGCACCAGTCCCGCCAGTTGTACAGGCCGCAAAAAACGGTGATGTAAAGGGGATGAAAATTGGAGTTGTTAAGCAACTAAATGGTGATGGTTACCAAGCCGGTGTTCGTTCACGTTTTGAAGAATCATTGGAATTACTCGCAATGGCTGGTGCGCAAATTATTGAAGTATCTTGCCCAAATTTCGAGTACGCCCTTGCTGCATATTATTTAATCGCACCGAGTGAATGTTCATCAAATCTAGCGCGCTTTGATGCCATGCGTTATGGGATTCGTATTGGTGATGGCGATGGTGCATCGGCTGAATCTGTTATGAATCTAACGCGCGCCGTTGGTTTCGGGCGCGAAGTAAAACGGCGCATTATTCTAGGAACTTACGCGCTTTCATCTGGATATTACGATGCTTATTACGGCAGTGCACAAAAGGTGCGCACGTTAATCACGCAAGATTTCACAAACGCCTTCACTAAAGTCGATGTTCTTGTATCACCAACTTGCCCGACCACTGCATTTAAAATTGGCGAAAAAGCCAATGATCCGCTGGCAATGTATTTAAATGACATTGCAACAATTCCAGTCAATCTGGCAGGAATTGGCGGAATGAGTTTGCCATGTGGCCTTGCACCTGAAGATGGGCTACCAGTTGGTTTCCAAATGATGGCACCTGCAATGCAAGACCAACGAATGTATTCAGTCGGTGCATCCCTTGAAGCCGCGCTACTTTCAAAATGGGGCGCACCGCTTCTTTCAAAAGCGCCTGCTCTAGGGGGTGCCAAGTGAGCCTTACCTACGATGATGTCATTTTGAAATACGAACCCGTTTTGGGTTTGGAAGTTCATGTCGAATTAAATACGCACTCAAAGATGTTTTGCGGTTGCTCGACAATTTTCGGCGGAGAACCTAATACTCAGACGTGCCCAGTCTGTTTAGGAATGCCAGGTGCTTTGCCAGTTGTTAATGAAAAAGCGATTGAATCTACAATTTTAATTGGCTTAGCCCTTAATTGTTCGATCGCCCCTTTTAGCCGCTTTGCACGCAAGAATTACTTTTATCCGGATATGCCAAAGAATTTTCAAATTTCTCAATTCGACGAACCAATTTGCGTCAACGGTTTTGTCGATATTGAAATTGAAACGGATGAAGGAAATAAGAAATTTCGTATTGAAATTGAGCGCGTACATATGGAAGAAGACACTGGAAAATCTTTACACGTTGGCGGCGTAACAGGGCGTATTCACGGCGCAGATTATTCATTATTAGATTACAACCGTGCCGGAATTCCGTTAGTTGAAATTGTTACAAAGATTGTTCCAGGCACTGGCAAATATGCACCAGAAGTTGCCAAGGCTTATGTGGCCGAAATTCGCGATATTTTGCGTAGTTTAAAAGTTAGCGATGTAAAAATGGAGCAAGGCTCGCTTCGTTGTGATGCCAACGTCTCACTTCGCATTATTGGCTCTGATGTTTTAGGCACTCGCAGCGAAACTAAGAATGTAAATTCACTTCGCTCTATTGAGCGCGCAGTTCGCGGAGAAATGATTCGCCATGCCGAACTATTAAATAATGGTCAGCGCGTGGTTCAAGAGACTCGCCATTTTCAAGAAGATACCGGTCTTACTCGCTCTGGTCGTTCGAAAGAACAAGCCGAGGATTACCGTTATTTTCCAGAACCAGATTTAGTTCCGGTTGCACCCGATGCAGCGTGGATTGAAAAACTTCGTACAACGCTTCCCGAGCGTCCTTCAATTCACCGCAAGCGTTTGCAAGAACAATGGGCTGTGCCAGATAAAGAAATGGCAGCAATGATAAATGCCGATGTTCTAGATATTGTGGAAGCCACAGTCGTACTTGGCGCAGATCCGACAAAGGCACGCAGTTGGTGGCTGGGTGAAATTTCACGCGTGGCTAATGAGCGTGAAGTCGCAATCGTAGATCTTGAAATAACACCGAGCGATGTTGCCGAAATTGTGGCCCTTGTTAAGGCAGGGGATTTAACTGACAAACTTGCGCGCCAAGTTATTGAAGGTATTTTAAATGGTGAAGGAAAACCTGCCGAAGTAATTGCAAAACGTGGCATAAAAGTTGTAAACGATAATTCAGCGCTAATGGCTGCAATTGAAAAAGCATGTGCAGCCCAACCTGAAACTGCCGAAAAAGTTCGAAGCGGTCATTTGCCTGCAGCAGGTGCCCTTATTGGCGCAGTAATGAAAGCCACTGGTGGCCAAGCTGATGCTGCCAAAGTTCGCGAACTATTACTTGCCCACTTAGGTCAAAGTTAATAGAGTAAACTTTCACTCATGTCAAAAATGAAGCCACGTTCTGGACTTGTTACCGATGGAATGGAGCGTGCACCTGCGCGTGGAATGTTGCGCGCAGTTGGTATGGGCGATGACGATTGGGTTAAACCACAAATTGGAATTGTTTCTTCTTGGAATGAAATCACGCCGTGCAATCTTTCATTAGATCGTCTTGCTAAAGCTTCGCGGCAAGGCGTTATCGATGCCGGCGGTTTCCCAATGCAATTTTGCACCATTTCCGTTTCCGATGGAATTTCAATGGGCCACGAGGGAATGCACTTTTCCCTTGTTTCGCGCGAAGTTATTGCCGATTCAGTTGAAACAGTTATGCAAGCTGAGCGGTTAGATGGCATGGTTACTTTTGCGGGTTGCGATAAATCTTTACCAGGAATGATGATGGCGGCGGCGCGCATTGATGTTGCAAATGTTTTCGTTTATGCAGGTTCAACTCTGCCCGGAAAAGTCGATGGTAATGATGTAACAATTATTGATGCTTTCGAAGCAGTTGGCGCATGTGCGCGCGGATTAATTTCCAGAGAACAACTCGATAAAATTGAGCGCGCAATTTGTCCGGGTGAAGGCGCATGTGCCGGTATGTTTACTGCGAACACAATGGCGGCAGTTGGCGAAGCAATTGGTTTATCACTTCCCGGTTCGGCGGCGCCTCCCGCGATTGATCGCCGGCGCGATGCTTATTCTGTTAAAGCAGGAGCAGCCGTTGTTGAATTAATTCGCAAGGGCATCACAACGCGTGATATTTTAACAAAGAAGGCTTTTGAAAATGCAATAACCGTTGTAATGGCACTTGGTGGTTCGACAAATGCAGTTTTGCATTTGCTGGCCATTGCTCACGAAGCCGAAGTTGATTTAACGCTTGAAGATTTTCACCGCATTGGCTCAAAAGTTCCATTACTTGGTGATCTAAAACCTTTCGGTAGATTCGTAATGACCGATGTTGACCGTGTGGGCGGTATCCCAGTAGTTATGAAGATTTTGCTCGATGCCGGTTATTTACACGGAGATGTCTTAACGGTCACTGGTAAAACAATGGCGGAAAATTTAGCCGAAATTAACCCACCACTTGCAGATGAAGAAGTACTTCGCTCAATAAAGAATCCACTCTCCCTTGACGTAGGAATCACAATTCTTAAAGGCTCTCTTGCCCCAGAAGGCGCGGTATGTAAAACCGCAGGAATTGGAATTGAAACCTTCGAAGGTCCGGCGCGTGTTTTCGAACGCGAACAATCGGCGATGGACGCACTTGAAAATGGAACAATCCAAGTCGGCGATGTAATTGTTATTCGCTACGAAGGCCCAAAGGGCGGACCTGGAATGCGCGAAATGTTAATGATTACTGGTGCGATAAAAGGCGCAGGTTTAGGTAAATCGGTTTTACTTCTTACCGATGGTCGCTTCTCTGGCGGTTCAACTGGTTTATGTGTCGGACATGTGGCACCGGAGGCAGTCGATGGTGGGGCTATTGCATTTGTAAAAGATGGTGACCGGGTTCGGATCGACATCACCAATCGAACTCTTGATTTATTAGTTGGCTCTGGCGAGCTTGAAAAACGTAAAATTGGCTGGAAGCCGCTTTCACATAAGTACACTCGCGGAGTCCTGGCCAAATATTCCAAACTGGTGGGTTCGGCATCTAAAGGCGCAGTCTGCGACTGAGGCCACACGTTCAGATTGTGAGATTGTCATCTCATAGGTTGACGCACACGCATAGGTAATAGAGAATAACGAGATGAGTAATTCAGTGGTGATTTTCTAGCGCGCGATCTGCAACATCGATCGTGCGCCCTCAGTCACCACTGGGGGTTTTTTCGTTTAATGAGAGTCTAGTTAAGAAAGGAAATGGATATGAGCAAGAAAATAAGTGGAGCAAGTTCACTTGTGCAATCACTTGAAAGAGCTGGCGTAGATGTCATGTTTGGTATTCCAGGTGGCGCAATTCTTCCTGCTTACGATCCAATCTTCGACAGCAAAATTCGTCACATCTTGGTTCGCCACGAACAAGGTGCAGGCCATGCAGCGACTGGATATGCCCAAGTAACAGGACGCGTTGGCGTTTGTATTGCAACATCTGGACCGGGCGCTACAAATTTAGTTACACCACTTGCCGATGCCGCAATGGATTCGGTACCGCTGGTTGCAATTACTGGCCAAGTACCAAGTGCTGCAATCGGAACCGATGCTTTCCAAGAAGCCGACATCCGTGGAATCACGATGCCTTTTGTAAAACATAGTTACTTAATAACTAATCCTGATGATATTGCAAAAGCAATTGCTGAGGCTTTTCACATTGCAAGTACCGGTCGTCCAGGTCCAGTTCTTGTCGATATTGCAAAAGATGCATTGCAAAAAGAGACGGAATTTAATTGGCCAACTTCGATTAACTTGCCAGGTTATAAACCAGCAATGGATGCACCCGATGTAAATATTCGCGATGCCGCAGCGTTAATTGCCCAATCGTACAAACCTGTTTTCTATGTTGGCGGCGGCGTAATTAAATCCAATGCCGCTAAAGAATTAATGCAAATCGCCGAACTCGTTGGCGCCCCAGTTGTTACAACACTTATGGCGCGCGGTGCTTTTCCAGATTCGCACTCGTTGCATTTAGGTATGCCCGGCATGCACGGCACCGTCGCAGCAGTCACCGCCTTGCAGAAATCCGATCTGCTCATAGTTCTTGGTGCGCGCTTTGATGACCGTGTAACTGGAAAACTTTCTAGCTTTGCAGTTAACGCGAAAGTAATTCATGCCGATATTGACCCAGCTGAAATTGGCAAGAACCGCTTTGCCGATGTCGCGCTAATCGGTGATGTAAAGCGCACAATTACTGCCCTGATTCCTGCGCTCAAGCGCGAATTCGCTAAGAACAAAGCTGATTTAACAACATGGTGGCACCAAATGAATTCATTGCGCAGCACTTATCCGCTGGGATATGACATGCCAACTGATGGTTCGCTCTCTCCCCAATTTGTAATCGATCGCATCGGAAAAATATCTGGCTCTGATTCAATTTTCGTTGCAGGTGTTGGACAACATCAAATGTGGGCTGCGCAATTTATTGGTTTTGAAAAACCACGCACTTGGCTTAACTCTGGCGGTGCAGGCACTATGGGTTATGCAGTCCCTGCCGCAATGGGCGCAAAAGTTGGCGCCCCTGATACAACGGTCTGGGCAATCGATGGCGACGGTTGTTTCCAGATGACTAATCAAGAATTAGTAACATGTGCACTCAATAATATTCCAATTAAAGTTGCAATTATCAATAACGAATGCCTTGGAATGGTTCGTCAATGGCAAACCATGTTTTATGCGGGGCGTTACTCAAATACCAACCTTGATTCAAAACGAATTCCTAACTTTCCGCTGCTTGCCGAAGCAATGGGTTGCATCGGTTTAAGTTGTGAGCGAGCCGAAGATGTAGATGCCACAATTGAAAAGGCAATGGCTATTAATGATCAGCCAGTTGTTGTTGATTTCCGTGTTAATCGTGATGCAATGGTCTGGCCAATGGTTGCAGCGGGGGCATCAAATGATGACATCATGATCGCGCGCGAAATCGCGCCTGACTGGGATTCAGAGGATCTGTAATGAGTACACATACACTCGATGTTTTAGTTGAAAACTCACCTGGCGTACTCTCACGCGTTGCCGGACTTTTTTCTCGTCGTGGCTACAACATTGATTCCCTTGTTGTTGGTCCAACTAAGAACACTGAAGTTTCTAAAATGACCATCGTTATTAGTATCGAAGGCCATGCCTTGGAACAAGTTATTGCGCAATTAGATAAATTAATAAACGTGATTCATATCGAGGAAGTCTTCGAAGGGATTGCGCCAATCCACACAAAAGATACCCAACCCGATTATCAGAACTAAAAAACTAAGCAAAGGAGCAGATCATGGCAACTATGTATCACGAAGAGGATGCCGATTTATCTATCATCCAAGGTCGCAAAGTTGCGATCATTGGGTACGGCTCACAGGGACATGCGCATGCCCTAAGTCTGCGCGATAGCGGAGTCGATGTTCGCGTTGGTCTAAAAGATGGTTCCAAGTCTCGCGAAAAAGCTGAAGCCGAAGGTCTTCGTGTGGTTAGCGTTGCCGACGCGGTTAAAGAAGCAACGGTCATAATGATTTTGGCGCCAGATCACTCGCAACGCCATATTTACACAGATTCAATTCTGCCTAACTTAAAAGATGGCGATGCGTTGTTCTTTGCTCACGGATTTAATATTCGTTTTGGTTACATCAAGCCGGGTCCAACCGTTGATGTTTGCATGGTGGCACCAAAGGGCCCAGGTCACTTAGTTCGTCGTGAATATTCTGCGGGTCGCGGAGTTCCAGTAATCGTTGCAGTTGAACAGGACGCAACAGGAAGCGCTTGGCCATTGACTCTCTCGTATGCCAAGGCAATCGGTGGACTTCGAGCTGGTGGAATTTTGACAACATTTACCGAAGAGACAGAAACGGATTTATTTGGTGAACAATCAGTTCTCTGTGGTGGGGCATCGCAATTAGTTATGTATGGTTTTGAAGTTCTAACTGAAGCCGGTTACCAACCAGAAGTTGCTTACTTTGAATGTTTGCACGAGCTTAAACTAATTGTAGATTTGATGTATGAAGGTGGAATCGCAAAACAGCGTTGGTCAGTATCAGATACTGCTGAATACGGTGATTATGTTTCGGGTCCTCGTGTTATCGATCCACACGTAAAGGAAAATATGAAGGCAGTTCTAGCCGATATTCAAAGTGGTGCTTTTGCAAAACGCTTCATTGATGACCAAGAAGCTGGGGGAGTTGAATTTAAAGCTCTTCGCGCTAAAGGTGAAGTTCACCCAATTGAAGTAGTCGGGCGTGAACTTCGTAAAATGTTTAGTTGGATGAAGAGTTCCAATAAAGATGAATATAAAGAAGGCAGCGCATCGCGTGGTTAAACCTGTTGTATTAATTGCTGAGGAGTTAAGTCCTGCGACGTTAGATGCGCTAGGGCCTGACTTCGAAGTTCGCCATTGTGATGGTGCAAATCGCACCGAATTATTGGTCGAACTCAAAAGAGGTGTAGATGCAGTACTAATTCGCTCTGCCACAAAGATGGATGCCGAAGCAATTGATGCAGCCAAGGGTTTAAAAGTTATTGCACGCGCAGGGGTCGGTCTTGATAATGTGGAAATTCCTGCAGCAACTTCTGCTGGAATTATGGTTGTTAATGCACCCACCTCAAATATTGTCAGCGCCGCCGAATTAGCAATTTCCTTGCTACTAGCCTCTGCGCGCAATATCGCACCGGCTAATGCCGCACTTCGAAATGGCAAATGGGCACGTTCTAAATATACGGGCACTGAATTATTTGAAAAGACTTTAGGCATTGTTGGTTTTGGTCGTATCGGTCAATTAGTTGCCCATCGCATGCAAGCTTTTGGCATGAACGTTGTTGCATACGACCCATATTTACAACCAGCGCGCGCGGCACAATTAGGAGTCAAACTTTTAACACTCGATGAATTATTAGCAACGAGTGATTTCATTACAATTCACTTACCAAAGACAAAAGAGACTGCAAATTTAATTGGCGCGCAGGCACTCAAAAAAGTTAAGCCAACGGTTCACATTATTAATGTTGCGCGCGGTGGAGTTTTAGATGAAGCTGCTCTTTACGCAGCCCTAGTTGAAAAACGGGTAGCAGGTGCTGGTCTTGATGTTTTTGCCACTGAACCATGTACTGATTCACCCTTATTTGCCCTCGATCAAGTTGTTGCAACTCCACATTTAGGCGCATCAACCGATGAAGCCCAAGAACGCGCAGGAATTGCTGTAGCAGTCTCGGTTCGCAAAGCCCTAGCTGGTGAATTAGTTCCTGATGCGGTCAACGTTAAAGGCGGGATAATTCACGAAGATATTCGACCATCGCTGCCACTAATTGAAAAAATGGCACAGATTGCAACTGTACTTGCGGGCGAATTGCCAGTAAGCATGGAAATAAGAGTCCTTGGTGAAATAGCAGGACATGATTCATCTATCTTGGCAATTAGCGCGCTTAAAGGCGCACTGATTGCAGTTGGTGCAGAAGACGTTACGTACGTTAATGCGCCAGGTATAGCAGCCGAGCGCGGCATAACTTCATCGGTGAGCACTGATCCTGATTGCCCTGAATACCGCAGCAAAGTTACTTTGCACTGCGTGTTAAGTAATGGCAAATCAATCACGGTAGATGGAACACTTATGGGAATTCGTAAAGTGGAAAAAATAATTGCAATAGATGGCTTTACTTTGGATTTGTCACCTAGTGAGAACTTAATGTTCCTTCGCTATAGCGATCGTCCTGGTGTTATTGGTTCAGTTGGAAACATTTTAGGTAAAGCAGGTATCAATATTGCTGGTATGCAGGTATCACGCAAAGAAGCGGGGGGCGATGCGCTTATGTCACTGACCGTGGATTCATTTGTTGGCGATGAGATAATCGCCGCCGTTAAAAAAGAGACAGGAGCACATTCAGTGCGTTATGTAACGCTGGTGGCGCCATGAAAAATATAAATTTAGCAGTCATTGCTGGCGATGGAATCGGACCTGAAGTAGTTGCCGAAGGTTTAAAAGTATTAGATGCCGTATCTAAAAAATACGACTTGACCTTTACTAAGACTGCCTACGATTTAGGTGCTGGCTACTGGCACCGCACTGGCGAAGTTCTACCTGATTCGGTTATAGCCGAACTTGCAAACTTCGATGTTATCTTGCTAGGGGCTGTTGGTGATCCAAGTGTTCCAAGTGGAATTTTGGAACGCGGATTGCTGCTTAAACTTCGCTTTGTCTTCGACCAATATGTAAATCTTCGTCCTGCAAAATTAATGCCAGGGGTCAAATCTCCGCTTGCGACAACGCAACCAATTGATTTCATAGTTGTACGCGAAGGTACCGAAGGTCCATATGCAGGCGCAGGCGGACATCTTGCTAAGGGTAGTGAACATGAAATTGCGATTGAGGAATCGATTAACACTCGCCGTGGTGCAGAGCGCGTAATTCGCGATGCATTCACCCGCGCCCAAGCCAGACCTCGTAAGAAATTAACACTGATTCATAAGAACAATGTGCTGGTTTATTCTGGCGATCTTTGGACGCGCACTTTCAATGAAGTGGCAAAGGAATTTCCAGAGATTACAACTGATTATTTACATGTCGATGCGGCATCTATGTTTTTTGTGACCAACCCTGAGCGCTTCGATGTAGTTGTTACCGATAATTTATTTGGCGATATCCTAACCGATATCGCTGCAGCAATTTGTGGCGGAATTGGTTTAGCTGCCTCTGGCAATATCAACCCAACACGTAAATTCCCATCTATGTTTGAACCTGTCCACGGTTCAGCCCCTGATATTGCTGGGAAATTTATCGCTGACCCAACTGCCACAGTCATCTCTATTGCAATGATGCTAAGTCACTTGGGCTTTGATGATGCGGCCAGAGATGTTGAAAAATCTGTTGCGGCAGATTTGCTCGCGCGGGGCGATAAGAAGCGCAGTACAAGTGAAGTTGGAGCTGCCCTAGTGGCAGGCTTGTAAATGAAAATAAATCTCTCGCCTACGAAATTATCTGATGCGCTGCGAAATGTTCGCGTGGCAAACCCAGGTTTTGGTAAGTACTACACAGATCACATGGTGGTTTGTGAGTGGAGCGAAACCGATGGTTGGTCAGAGCCTGAATTAAAACCATATGGTCCGATCTCATTAGACCCAGCAACCGCAGTCTTTCATTATGGACAAGAAATTTTCGAAGGCATGAAGGCATATCGTCAACCTGATAGCAGCATTTCATTATTTCGTCCAGAAGCGAATGCAAAACGTTTTGCCAAGAGCGCTCGGCGGTTGGCATTACCCGAAATGTCTGAAGAATTATTTATTGAAACAGTTGACACGCTAGTAAAAACAGATGCGGGTTGGGTACCAAACAAAGTCGGCGAATCACTTTACTTGCGCCCATTTATGTTTGCTACTGAAGTCGGACTTGGTGTTCGCCCATCTAACCGTGCCTTGTATATGTTGATTGCAACCCCTGCAGCGGCTTATTTTGATCCAACTAAAGCGGTCAGCGTCTGGATTTCTACTGAATATGTTCGCGCAGTGATTGGCGGAACCGGCGAGGTAAAGTGCGGCGGAAATTATGCGGCCAGTCTTGTTGCACAAAAAGCTGCGGCCAAGCAAGGTTGCGATCAAGTTGTTTGGATAGATGCCAAAGAGCGCAAATGGGTTGAAGAGATGGGCGGTATGAACTTGTACTTCGTTAAAGGTTCTGGAGCCGATGCAACCGTGATGACGCCAAAACTAACTGGAACTTTATTGCCAGGCATCACTCGCGATTCAATTCTTAGTGTTGCAGCAGACCTTGGTTATAAAGTTGAAGAAGTAATGTTTAGCATTGATGATTGGCGCGACGGTGTTTCATCAGGGTTAATCACTGAAATTTTTGCATGTGGTACCGCCGCCGTTGTCTCCCCAATTGGAGAAGCAAAGAGCACCATGGGTACTTGGGTAACAGGAGATGGCCAACCTGGGAAAATTACTGCAGAAATTCGCGCGCAATTACTTGGAATTCAGCACGGTCAAATCACCGATAAGCACAATTGGATGCACAAGGTTTTGTAAATGCCAGTATCCGATGCCTTCCATATATACGACACCACTTTGCGCGATGGCGCGCAACAAGAAGGTTTAAATCTCTCTGTCCATGACAAGTTAACGATTGCTCGTCATTTAGATGATTTAGGCGTTGGTTTTATAGAAGGCGGTTGGCCAGGTGCTAATCCGAAGGATACGCAATTTTTTGCCTTAGCTAAAAAAGAACTTAAATTAAAGAATGCAACTTTTGTGGCCTTCGGTGCAACCCGTCGGCCAAATGTAAAAGCTGGCGATGATGCATTACTTGGCGCACTTCGCGATTGCGGTGCACCAGTAGTTACTCTTGTTGCAAAATCTTTTGATCGCCACGTGGATTTAGCGCTTAAAACGACGTTGGATGAAAACCTTGAAATGATTCGTGATTCCATCATGCATTTGCGCCAAGAAGGACAGCGTGTTTTTCTTGATGCCGAACATTTCTTTGATGGCTATCGTCAGAATCGTGCCTATGCTTTAGAAGTAGTTCGTGTTGCTGCCGAAGCTGGCGCCGATGTAGTTGCACTATGTGACACCAATGGCGGAATGTTGCCCGATGAATTATCACAAGTTGTATATGATGTATTGAGTGCAAGTTCGGCCCGACTTGGAATTCATTGCCACAACGACACAGGGTGCGCCGTTGCAAATTCGATGGCAGCCATTGCTGCAGGTGTCACGCATGTACAAGGAACGCTAAATGGTTATGGCGAACGCACTGGTAATGCTGATCTTGTTACCATAATTGCGAACTTAGAGTTAAAGAAAAAACAATTGGTTCTGCCAAATAATTCACTTCACGAAGCATTTAGAATTTCTCATGCAGTTGCCGAAATAACGAATGTTTCACCGTCGGCTCGCCAACCTTATGTTGGCGTATCAGCTTTTGCTCATAAGGCTGGCCTGCACGCATCAGCGATTAAAGTTGATCCAAGTTTGTACCAACACGAAGATCCAGAATCAGTTGGCAACGATATGCGCATGTTGGTCTCGGACATGGCCGGCCGTGCATCAATTGAATTAAAGTCACAAGAATTAGGGGTAGACCTTGGCGGAGATAAGGAATTAATCGGTCGCATCGTTGAGCGCGTTAAAGAGATGGAAGCGCGCGGATTTACATTCGAAGCAGCGGACGCGTCTTTTGAATTACTAGTTCACGAAGAAATCGCTGGCAAGCGACCAACTTTCTTTACTATCGATCACTGGCTTACAACGGTTGAACGAGCAGAAGATCAAAGCATTATTACCAAGGCAGAAATAAGCGTTACGGCGCAAGGAAAGAAAATATCATGTAATGGTTATGGCAATGGCCCAGTTAACGCCTTCGATAATGCCCTTCGTTCTGGTTTGCGAGTTCTATATCCAGGCCTTGAAGTTTTAGAACTGACAGATTACAAAGTCCGCATTCTTGAAGGTCGTTTGGGAACAGGTGCGATTACGCGGGTGCTGGTAGAAACTAGCGATGGCAAAGGTGAATGGAATACCGTTGGAGTTCACGAAAACGTTATTGCAGCATCGGCTATGGCGCTAGAAGATGCTTTAACTTTCGGTTTACTTCGTCAGGGACACAAACCAGAGTAAACTTTTAACCGTGAACGATAAATTTGAGAAAGTTCTACTTGCTTTCTCGCATCATTTGCAAGAAGAGCGAAATCTATCTAAGCATACTGTTCGGGCTTATCTTGGCGATCTAGAAAGTTTGTTGGCTCATTTATCATCGATGGACATTGAAGATATATCGGCACTGAATTTATCGCACCTGCGCTCGTGGTTAGCTAACCAAAGCGTTAAAGGTGGCGCAAGAACTACTTTGTCGCGCCGCGCAGTTTCTATTCGGATATTTACTAAATGGGCGCTAAAAAATAACTACATTCTCACCGATGTTGGTGCAACCCTTGCAACGCCGAAAGGGCATCGTAGATTGCCTCATGTTTTAGAAATCGAAGATGCGAAAATCGCAATGGATTCACTGGCAACTCGTGTGGCCGAAGATGAAGGGCCGATAGCACTTCGCGATTGCGCAATGGTTGAACTGCTTTATGCAACGGGTGCAAGAGTTGCTGAACTATGTGGTTTGGATCTGCGCGATATTGATTATGATCGCCAAACAATTAAAGTTTTGGGTAAAGGAAATAAGGAACGAACAATTCCAATGGGAAATCCAGCCATGCGAACCTTGAAAGCATGGTTAGCTGATGGGCGCGCTCAAGTTATTAATTCGACTTCAGGGGATGCGGTTTTTCTAGGGGCACGAGGAAAACGTATAGACCAACGTAGTGTTCGCACCGTTGTCTATAACGCGCTTGCGGCAATTGAAGGAATCGAGCGAATGGGCCCGCATGCGTTGCGACATTCGGCTGCGACCCATTTATTAGAAGGTGGGGCAGATTTGCGTACAGTTCAAGAAATTTTGGGCCATGCATCTTTGGCTACTACCCAGATTTACACGCACGTTTCCACCGAGCGTTTGCAAAAAGTATTTAAACAGGCACACCCACGGGCATGAATAAATTCCTAGAGGGTGGATTTTTCACCTCAATTACTCAGGTAAGATTTCCCACGCACAGATCACTTGGTCTGTGACATTTCAGCACTGACCGGTCTAGGCCGGTAAATCATCTCGGTCCAGTTCGCTGGTCGATGAATTCAGTGCGACGGGTTTAACAAAAATGTTAAACCATAAACCGAGCGGGTTTTTCTTTATTGAAAAACCTTAGAAGGAGTATGCCGTTATGGCAGTTGTAACAATGCGAGAACTTCTCGACAGCGGAGTCCACTTCGGACACCAGACTCGTCGATGGAATCCAAAGATGAAGCGTTTTATTTTCACAGAACGCAATGGCATTTACATCATCGATATCCAGCAATCACTTGGTCTAATCGATAGCGCTTATGAATTCGTGAAGGATGTTGTCGCCAAAGGCGGACATATTCTATATGTTGGAACCAAGAAGCAAGCACAAGAACCAATTCTTCAACAAGCAGCCCGTGTTGGTATGCCAACTGTGACTAACCGTTGGCTTGGCGGAATGCTTACTAACTTCCCAACTGTTTACAAGCGAGTCCAACGACTTAAAGAATTAGAAGCGCTAGAAAATGCTAACGACTTATTGTTAACTAAAAAAGAATTGCTCATGCTTCGCCGTGAGCGCGTAAAACTTTTCAAAAATCTTGATGGTATTCGTAACATGACTAAATTGCCAAGCGCGATATGGGTTGTAGATACTAAAAAGGAGCACCTCGCAGTTGCCGAAGCCAATAAACTTGGCATTCCAGTTATTGCAATTTTGGATACAAACTGTGATCCAGATGAAGTTGATTTCAAAATTCCAGGCAATGATGATGCAATCCGTTCAATCGCTTTACTAACACGCGTTATCACTGATGCAATTGCGGCGGGCCTGCAAGCACGTTCTGCAAATGTAAAAGAAGAAGCGAAAACGGAAGCACCTGCCGAAGTTGGTGCAGGGGAACCACTTGCTGATTGGGAAAATGAAATTCTTGCTGGAACATCACCGGTTGAAGAAGTTGCTACCACACTTGTGGTGGTTGAAGAAGTTGCTACCACACTTGTGGTGGTTGAAGAAGTTGCTACCACACCTGTAGTGGAGGCATAAGTGGGCGCATATACTTCCGAAGACATTAAAAAGTTACGCGAAGCTACTGCTGCTGGAATGCTCGATTGCAAAAAAGCACTCGATGAAGCCAGTGGTGATTACGAGAAGGCCATTGAAATCATTCGTGTAAAAGGCTTAAAGGGTGTAACAAAGCGCGAAGGTCGTTTAACTTCAAATGGTCTTGTGACCGCACGAGTTCAGGGCGATCTTGGTGTAATGCTTGAACTCAATTGCGAAACCGACTTCGTCGCAAAAGGTGATCTCTTCCAAGCACTCGCTGATGAATTCATTGTACACCTTGAGAAATCAAAGATTGATTCAGTCGATGCTTTCTTGGCTTCAACTATGGCTAATGGTAAAACTGTTGCGTCAACAGTTGATGAAGGTAATGCAATGCTCGGAGAAAAAATCGAAATTCGTCGCATTGCAGTTCTCACTGGTTCACCTGTTGGAATTTATATGCACAAAACAAGTCCAGACTTGCCAGCACAAGTTGGTGTACTTGTTCAGCTGACTAAAGATGCAGTAGAAGTTGCTAGAGATGTGGCACAGCACATCGCAGCTTTTGCGCCACGTTTTGTCAACCGTGAAGAAATTCCTGCTGACTTAATCGAAAGCGAGCGTCGCATTGCAGAAGAGACTGCGCGCGCTGAGGGCAAACCAGAGGCATCACTTTCAAAAATTGTTGAAGGCCGTGTTACTGGATTCGTCAAGGAAGTTTCTTTGATTGAACAGGCTTTCGCAAAGGATGCCAAGAAGACCGTAAAGCAGATCCTCGATGAAGCCGGAACTGCCGTAACGGCGTTTCATCGCTTCCGCGTTGGTCAATAACCGCTAGATTAGAACTAGTTAGTTAAGGAGCGCTCATGCCCGGTACAAGAGGAAGGTATCGTCGAGTGCTCCTTAAACTTTCTGGTGAAGTTTTTGGAGGCGTAAAAGGTATTGGTGTAGATCCCGATGTAGTGCAAGATGTAGCAAAACAAATCGGTGATGTTGTTCGCAGCGGTATTCAAATAGCAATAGTGGTCGGTGGCGGTAATTATTTTCGCGGGGCAGAATTACAACAGCGCGGAATGGATCGCGCACGAGCCGATTACATGGGAATGCTTGGAACAGTTATGAACTGTTTAGCACTTCAAGATTTTCTAGAAAAAGAAGGCGTTGATACTCGGGTGCAAACTGCCATCACTATGGGCCAAGTTGCTGAACCTTATATTCCGCGCCGCGCAATTCGTCATTTAGAAAAAGGTCGCGTTGTAATTTTTGGTGCAGGAGCAGGAATGCCATTCTTTACAACCGATACCGTTGCCGCTCAGCGGGCGCTAGAAATTGGTTCTGAGGCGTTACTTCTGGCTAAGAGTGGGGTAGATGGTGTTTACAGCGCCGATCCTAAGAAGAATCCGCAAGCGACTAAATACGACACTATTTCCTACGATGAAGTTTTAAGTAAATCTTTAGCAGTTGCTGATGCTGCAGCTTTCGCACTCTGTCGCGAAAATAAATTACCAATTGTGGTCTTTGATTTAATGAAGAATGGCAACATCGGTCGCGCAGTTCGCGGCGAAACTATCGGCACTCTCGTTAATTAAGAATTCAACTAAAGGAGCTAGGACTATGGCAGATGTAGCAAGTGTTCTTAAGGACGCTGATATTAAGATGAGCAAAGCCGTTGAAGTGGCAAAAGATGATTTCGCCTCAATTCGCACAGGTCGTGCTCACCCGTCACTATTTAATAAAATCATGGTTGATTACTACGGTAGTTACACTTCGCTTTCACAATTGGCTTCTATCCAAATTTCAGATGCACGTATGGCAATAATTTCTCCATTTGATAAAGGCGCTATGGCTGGAATCGAAAAAGCAATTCGCGAATCAGATTTAGGTGTTAATCCTGGCAATGACGGCGTAGTTATCCGTGTGGGATTCCCGCAATTATCGGAGGAACGCCGCAAGGAATACATCAAAGTTGTAAAGACAAAGGCCGAAGATTCCAAAATTTCGATGCGCAATATCCGCCGTGCTGCCAAAGAAGCAATTGAAAAAATGGAGAAAGATGGCGATATTGGAAAAGATGACTTAGCTCGCGGAGAAAAAGAATTAGAAAAGATTACATCCGAGCATGTTTCAAAAATTGATGAACTCTTAAAGCATAAGGAGGCAGAACTCCTCGAGGTTTAAGGAGTTCTACACTTTACTTGTCTGATTTAAATTCGATCAACGAAGCGATCAATAAACGTGCAGGGCGCAGATTACTGCCATCTATTGCTGTAGGCCTTTCCTTGGTTGCCATCATCTGGTTTGCACTTCTATACCGCCGAGAAATTTTCGCTATCGTCGTTGGCGTTGCAGTAATACTTGGAATCCGCGAAATTGTTCGGGCATTCCAAGCGCGCAACACCTACGTATCATTTGCATCCCTTGTCATTGCAACCATTGGCCTTAGCGCGTCAACTTGGTTTGGGGGAGTCGCAGGCCTTGCAATTGCTACGGCCATTGCTTTTCCAATTCTTCTTATCTCTCTATTGCTTCGTGGGCCACAAGGTTTCATAGCAAGTGCCACGGCCACAACTTTCTCACTTATTTATCTGCCATTTTTGGCAGGTTTTCTTATTCTTCTTGCTCGCCCCGATAATGGGTTAGAGCGCGTTATGACTTTTGTAATTTTGGTTGGATGTAATGACACTTTTGGCTATTTTATTGGAGTTCTATTTGGTAAACACCTAATGGTTGCGAAAATTAGTCCGAAGAAGACATGGGAAGGCCTAGCCGGTTCAATCGTCTTTACCATTATCGGTGGCGTAATTATGTTCCATTATGTTTTAAATTTGGCGCTTTGGATCGGCGTACTTGCCGCGCTAATGATTGTCTTTACAGCAACAACTGGTGATTTAATTGAAAGCGCCATGAAACGTGATTTGAGTTTAAAAGATATGGGTACCTTGCTTCCGGGCCACGGCGGAATGCTCGATCGTTTGGATTCAGTACTTTTATCAGCTCCTGCATTGTGGTTGGCACTTGAATTAGTAGAGCGTTTTTTATGAGTAGTGGTCCTGCCGAAATTAAATTAGTTTTCGATGAACCGCCCCAGCGTAAAAAGGTGCCGAAACATATAGCTGATTACGCACCGGCAGAACGCAAAGAATTTGCAACTTCTTTTGGTCTGCCCGGCTTTCGTGCATCACAGGTTGCAACACATTATTTTACGCATTTATCGAATGACCCAACAAACTGGACTGATATTCCAGCAGAGATGCGCCAATTAATTGCCGAACAATTAGCACCAACCCTTATCGAATTAGTCAGATCTGTCTCTTGTGATAATGGCATGACACGCAAAGATTTATGGAAACTACATGATGGTGTGTTAGTAGAAAGCGTCTTAATGCGCTACACCGAGCGCACCACTGTTTGTATTTCTTCGCAAGCAGGGTGTGGAATGAACTGCCCATTTTGCGCAACCGGGCAGGCAGGTTTAACCCGAAATTTAAGTGCGGGCGAAATTACTGAGCAAGTTGTTGCTGCGGCGCGTGCTTGTGAAAATGGTGAATTACCAGGTGGTCCAACTCGACTTTCTAATATTGTTTTTATGGGGATGGGCGAACCGTTAGCCAATTACAACGCGATGATGCGCTCAGTGCGAAACATTACAGATCCAAATCCGGATGGCCTTGGTATTAGCGCCCGATCAGTTGTCGTTTCAACCGTTGGTTTAGTTAATGGAATTGAAAAATTAACCCAGGAAGATTTGCCTGTGACTTTGGCTGTTTCTCTGCACACTCCTGATGATGAACTCCGCGATACTTTAGTGCCAATTAATTCACGCTGGAAAATAAAAGAAGTTTTGGCCGCCGCCGATGCTTATGAAAAGAAAACCGGACGACGATATTCCATTGAATACGCGCTGATTCGAGATATTAATGACCAATCTTGGCGTTCAGATTTATTGGGGCGGTTGCTTAAAAATAGAAATGCCCATGTTAATTTAATTCCACTAAATCCAACACCGGGTTCAAAATGGACGGCATCTCGGCGCGAAGATGAAGCCGAATTTGTTCGGATTTTAGAGAGCTATGGTGTGCCAGTTACCGTTCGCGATACTCGCGGCCGCGAAATCGATGGTGCTTGTGGGCAGTTGGCTGCGGCTGAAAAGATGAAATAATATTAATAATCTTTACTCAGGTAAAACCAGTCACGCTTTAGCGCTCTGGTTAATCTTTAATATAGGTAGGAGTTTGGATACCAGTATTTAGGTTGGCTGCAGCAATCAGCCGATTCCATTAGAAAATAATGGAAGACGCTTGCGTTAACACGGTGCGCAAAATTCCTTCGATATGATCGAAATCTTCTTGCGTAGAATTCAGCGGTGGTGCGATTTGAATTACTGGATCTCCGCGATCATCGGCTCTGCAGTACAAACCGTTATCAAAGAGCGCCTTTGATAAGAAACCACGCAATAATTTCTCGGATTCATCGTGGTTAAAAGTCTCGCGGGTCTTTTTATCTTTAACCATTTCGATTCCGTAGAAGAAACCAGCCCCACGAACATCTCCAACGATTGGTATGTCATATAGACGTTCCAGAGTGCTAAGAAGTGCGCCTTCATTAGCACACACGTTTTGGTTGATTTTCTCTTCTTCAAAGATATCTAAGTTGGCAAGTGCAATTGCAGCACCTGCTGGGTGTCCACCAAAAGTGAAACCATGCAAAAAAGCGTTATTGCCGTGTTTAAATGGCTCAAATAAACGATCATTTGCAATCATTGCCCCCATTGGGAAATAACCCGAAGTCATTCCTTTGCCGCAAGTAATAATGTCTGGAACAACGCCGTAGCGTTTCATGGAAAAGTAATCACCGATTCGGCCAAAGGCTGTGATGGTTTCATCGCAGACCATGATTACGTCATATTTTGTGCAAATTTCGCGAACGCGTTCTAAATAACCTGGGGGAGGAGGAAAACATCCACCCGAATTTTGAACAGGTTCGATAAAGACTGCCGCTACCGTATCTGCGCCTTCAAAGTTGATCATTTCTTCAATTCGATTTGCAGCCCATAGCCCAAAATCAGTTATTGAATCGCGATGAACAAGGGGCGCGCGATAAAAGTTGGTATTCGGCACACGATGGTGTCCAGTTAAAAGTGGTTCGAAGAACTGCTTTGCGGCCGGGATTCCAGTAATAGACAAGGCGCCTTGGGTTGTGCCGTGATAGGCCACATTGCGACTAATCATCTTATGTTTCATCGGCTTGCCAACTAATTTAAAATATTGCTTTATTAATTTTGCGGCAGATTCAATTGCTTCACCACCGGAAGAAGTAAAGAAAACGTGGTCTAGATCTCCAGGGGTGTAATCGGTTAGGCGCTCTGCCAATTCAATTGCCCGGGGATGGGCATATGACCAAAGCGGAAAATAACCAATCTCTTTAATTTGGTTAGCGTAGGCATCGGCCATCTCATGTCGCCCATGTCCAAGTTGAACAGTGAAGAGCGATGAAATCCCATCGAAATATTTTTTACCGCGATCATCCCAAATATAATTTCCTTCACCTTTTACGATGATTGGAATTGAACCACCGTCATCGTAGGCACCCATGCGAGAGAAGTGCATCCATAAATGATCTTTTGCGCGATTAGACCAATCTGCATCTCCATCTGAATCGTAATATTGAACGTTGTCGAATGTACTTGTCGTAGCCATGATGATCAGGTTCCCCAGTTGTAAAGTTGCTTGCGCAACTTTAAGTAAATGAAACTCTCAGTGCTGCGCACTTGAGGTAGAGCACGAACCCGTTGCAAAAGTTCAAGCAAATGTTCATCATCGTTGCAAATAACCTCTGCCATAACATCAAAGCCACCCGATGTAATAACTACATAGTCGACTTCTTTGAAATGAGAGAGCACATCAGCAAAAGTGGTGAGATCTCCTTCAACTTTGATACCGATCATTGCCATGCGAAAAGAACCCACAGTTAGTGGATCTGTCACAGCAACAACTTGCATCACTCCAGATTCGATGAGTTTGGCAATGCGATGGCGCACTGCTGCCTCAGATAAACCAATGGCGCTACCAATAGAGGCATAAGGCTTTCGCCCATCAATTTGCAGCTGCTCGATGATCGCCCGTGAGGTCTCATCGAGAACGCCCTTTTTTGCCCGAACTTTTGGTGTAACCATTGGCTTACTCTCTCGCACCTTTTGCAAATAAGCAAAGGAATCCGTATATTTTTGCCCTTTTTCGTACTGATTTCGTACCTGTAGCGGCAAAAATAGACCAAATTCGTACCTTTACGCTCAGGCTGGGGGTATCCATTGCGCCTTCTAAGGCGTACGCTCCCAGCATGGAAAAGTTATTGAATTTCATCAATGGCAAGGCCGTTGATGGCGTATCCGGTGAAAGCACTTCGATAGTAAATCCAGCTACTGGAACGGCCTATGCCACGGCGCCAAAATCAAATTCCACCGATGTTGATGCAGCGATGAGCGCAGCTAGTAATGCATTTAGCCAATGGCGCGACTCAACACCTTCACAACGCCAGCGCGCATTACTAAAAATTGCCGATGCAATTGAAAATCGCGCGGATGAAATTATTGAAATTGAATCGCGTAACACTGGTAAACCAATTTCGCTAACAACATCGGAAGAAGTTCCACCGATGATTGATCAAATTCGTTTCTTTGCAGGGGCTGCGCGAAATCTTGAAGGCCGAGCCGCCGGTGAATACATGTCAGGGATGACTTCTTTTATTCGTCGCGAACCAATTGGGGTGTGCGCACAAGTAACTCCATGGAATTATCCAATGATGATGGCTGTTTGGAAATGGGCGCCAGCAATTGCGGCAGGCAACACAGTTGTTCTTAAACCAAGTGATACCACACCAGCATCAACAGTGTGGATGGCGCAAGTTATGTCAGAATTTTTACCTGCTGGTGTTTTCAATGTTATTTGCGGCGAACGCGAAACTGGCCGAGCACTTGTCGAACATATTCGCCCGGATATGGTTTCAATTACCGGTTCGGTACGTGCCGGAATGGAAGTTGCTTCATCGGCTGCAAAACAAATAAAGCGCGTTCATTTAGAACTGGGTGGCAAAGCACCTGTAGTCGTCTTTGATGATGCAGATCTGGAAGCTGCAGCCGAAGCGATTGCAATTGCGGGTTATTTTAACGCCGGTCAAGATTGCACTGCGGCAACGCGCGTAATGGTTGAAGCCAGCGCTTATGATGACATGGTTGCTCTGCTAACCGAACAAGCAAAAAATAACATTGCAATCGGAATGCCAGATCAAGATGTCTTCTTAGGTCCAGTTAATAATGCTAATCAATTAGCAAGAGTGGCGGGCTTTCTAGAGCGCACTCCAGCCCACGCAACTGTGACAACCGGTGGCACCGCTCTCAAGCAAGCAGGTTTCTTCTTCCCCCCAACGGTTGTTGCTGGACTTCGCCAAGATGATGAAATGATTCAGAACGAAATTTTTGGTCCAGTTATCACAATCCAAAAATTTAGCGATGAAGCAGAAGCTGTGAAGATGGCTAATGGCGTCGATTATGGCTTGGCATCTAGTGTTTGGACCACAAATCACGGCCGCGCGATGCGCATGGCTAAGGCCTTTGATTTTGGTTGCGTATGGATAAATACGCATATTCCGATCGTGGCCGAGATGCCACATGGCGGTTTCAAGCGCAGCGGATATGGAAAAGATTTGTCGAATTATGGCTTCGAGGATTACACCCGAATCAAGCATGTTATGAGTAATCTAAACGCCTAGTTAGTAACGAACCCCTGACCACCTAACGAGAAAGTACGAGACTATGACTGCAAAGAAAGCCGTATCACCCGAAGCACGTGAAATTATAAAAGCTCAAATATCGCGCCGTGGTTTTCTTGCCGGCGCCGGCGGATTAGGTGCAGTAACTTTCTTAGCTGCATGTGGTGGCTCCTCTGGTGAAGATTCAGCTGCAGCCGATGCTGTGCGTTGGGCCAACTGGACTCTTTATTTAGATTATGACTCAGATAAAAAAGTTTATCCAACACTTGAAAAATTTATTGCTGATTCCAAAATCAACGTTGATTACAAAGAAGATTACAACGATAACGATGAATTTTGGGGCAAAGTACAGGGTCAACTAAAACTCAATAAAGATATTGGCTATGACATTGTTACACCAACCGACTGGATGGCTGCTCGCTGGATTCGCATGGGATATGCGCAAAAATTTGATGCAGCGAATATTCCAAATAAAGTAAATATTCTTGACGCACTCGGTGCCGTTAGTTATGACCCAGGCCGTAATTATTCTCTTACATGGCAATCAGGAATTGGCGGCTTTGGTTGGAACAAAGAAAAAGTTCCAGGCGGAGTCCGTACCCTTGACCAATTATTTTCGAAAGCAAATAAAGGCAAAGTAGAAGTTCTCTCAGAAATGCGCGACACTATTGGAATTATCATGATGTACCAAGGCGTGGATATCAGCAGTAAATTCACAGAAGCGCAATTCATGAACGCGGTGGATTATTTAAAGAAGAAAGTTGCTGATGGCTACATCCGTAAAGTCGCTGGAAATGACTACAAAGAAGATCTAATTAGTGGCGATGCAATTGCAGTAATTGGATGGTCTGGCGATTTATTCCAATTAGCTAATGAAAGTGATGGCAAATTCGACTTCGCTATTCCTGAATCTGGCGGACAGTTGTGGTCAGATAATTTACTTATTCCTTCGACATCTACTAATAAAGCAAATGCTGAACGCGTTATAAATAATTATTACGACCCAGCAGTTGCCGCCGAAGTTGCGGCATATGTAACCTATATCTGCCCAGTTAAAGGGGCACAGGCCGAGATGGAAAAAATTGATCCAGAATTAGCCAAGAGCCCTTACATTTTCCCAACTCCCGAGATGCTCAGCAAAGTTAAAACTTTTGCTGGCTTGACTCCTGATGAAGAAAGCAAATACACAACTGCCTTCCAAGAGGCTGCTGGTAACTAATGGTTGATGCCTCATCATCTACACGAGGAGATCTACGAATAGTTAATGTCACCAAATCTTTTGGTGATTTCAATGCAGTTGATGATTTAACGCTAACAATTCCCGAAGGTTCGTTCTTCGCACTCTTAGGGCCATCAGGTTGTGGTAAGACAACCACGCTTCGAATGATTGCCGGTCTTGAAGAACCGACTACTGGAACAATTCATTTGGGTGCAACCGATATTACAAATAAGCGCCCTTACCAACGCCCCATAAATACGGTTTTTCAGAACTACGCGCTATTTCCACATCTTTCAATTTATGAAAATATCGCTTTCGGGCTGCGCCGCCGCGGAGTTAAAGATGTTAAGGAAGCCGTTGATAAAGTTTTAAAACTTGTAGAACTGCCACATTTGGCGCAGCGCAAACCAGTTCAATTATCGGGTGGACAACAACAGCGAATCGCTCTGGCTCGCGCCATTGTTAATCGCCCAGCTCTTCTACTCCTGGACGAACCACTCGGGGCACTTGACCTTAAATTACGCCGTCAAATGCAAATCGAATTAAAGTGGATTCAAACTGAAGTTGGAATTACTTTCGTTCACGTAACTCACGATCAAGAAGAAGCCATGACCATGGCCGACACAATCGCAGTTATGAATGAAGGAAAAGTTGAACAGATGGGTTCACCAGCTGATTTATATGATGATCCTGAAACCGCATTTGTTGCAAACTTCCTTGGTCAATCCAATTTAATCCAAGGAATAATTGAGGGCAACGATGGCGATGCGCTAGTTGTTGGTGTCTTTGGCCAGAGGATCAAAATTATGAAATCGCGCAGCCATGCCCACGATTCATCGGTCCTTGCAGGAATTCGACCTGAAAAAATTCGAATCCAAAAAGCAGGAACGCAAATGAGTGGAAATATTTTAACTGGTGGCGTTATCGCCGATGTTTCATACATCGGAGTAAGTACGCAATACCAAGTTGAAATGCCGTGGAAACAACAGCTTATTGTTTTCGAACAAAATGATGATGGTGTTCCGCTCCTTGAAAAAGGCGATCAAGTCGTAATTTCTTGGGAACCAATTTTTACTTTCGCCCTCGATGGCGCAGAGGATGCCACAGCTGGATCTGAAGCAAATCCGGATGAAGCGTAATGGCTTTCCTGCACGCCAGCGCCAGCAAAGCTACTTCGCTTAAAGAGAAGAAGTCGCTACTTCCTTATCTTTTGCTTGCTCCCGGAATGATCTGGCTTTTTACATTCTTTATCTTGCCAATTGTTAATCTTGCACAAACATCTACCCAGACTCCAGTTAAAGGTGGCGATACTGGTCAATACGAACAAACGCTGCGTTTTTCCAACTATGTCGATGCTTTTGTCAATAATAAAGAACAATTCACGCGCTCGTTTTTCTATGCATTTTTAGCCACAGTCCTAGCTCTTGCAATTGCATATCCATTGGCATATGGCATCGCATTTAAATCTGGACGCTTGAAGAATATTTTGCTCGTTTTAGTTATTGCCCCTTTCTTTACATCTTTCTTATTGCGCACAATTGCTTGGAAACAAATCTTGGGCGAAGAAGGCCCAGTTATTGCAGTTCTCCGTGGTCTGAACATTATTAGCCAACAAACAACGCTAACTGCTAGTGCTTTTGCTGTTGTAACAGGTATGACATATAACTTTTTACCATTTATGACGCTGCCGTTATATGCAAGCCTTGAACGCATCGACCCGCGCACCTTAGAAGCTGCGGGGGATTTGTATGCAAATGCCTTTACGACTTTTAGAAAAGTTACTGTTCCGCTTTCCATGCCCGGAGTCGTTGCAGGTACCTTGCTGACCTTTATTCCAGCAGCGGGTGATTACATCAATGCTGCAATTTTGGGAAATCCAAATACCAAGATGATTGGTAACGTCATAGAATCGCGCTTCTTTAAAATTGTAGATTACCCAACGGCTGCGGCGCTCTCGTTTACTTTAATGGCAGCGATTTTAATCCTTGTGACTATTTATATCCGCAAGGCAGGCACGGAGGAACTCGTATGAACAAATACATTAATTGGTTTCGCCGTAATTTAATTCGTATTTATATGGTCTTGGGTTTTACTTATCTTTTTATTCCAGTTGCCTATACTTTCGGGTTTTCTTTCAATGATGCAGGTAAAAGCAACTTGGTTTGGAAAGGTTTTACCCTTAAAAATTGGCAGAACCCATGTGGAGCCCCTGATGTCTGTCTGGCGCTGGGTAATTCAATAAAAGTCGGTCTTATCTCCACCATTCTTGCCACTTTCTTGGGAACATTAATTGCCTTTGCAATTGCGCGCCACCGATTTCGCGGTCGTTCTGGCACCAACCTTTTAATTTTCTTGCCCATGGCAACTCCCGAAGTCGTTCTTGGTGCATCCCTGCTTGCAATGTTTTTGAATTTAGGAATTAATCCTGGATTTACTACAGTCGTTATTGCTCATGTAATGTTTTGTATCTCATTTGTTGTTGTAACAGTTAAAGCACGTATTGCAAGTTTAGATCCACGCCTTGAACAAGCTGCGATGGATTTATACGCCAATGAATTCGAAACTTTTCGCCGAATAACCTTGCCACTTGTCGCACCAGGAATTGCCGCGGCCGCGCTATTGGCATTTAGCCTTTCCTTTGATGATTTTATTATTACTAACTTTAATTCTGGAACTTTCACGACTTTCCCTAAATTTGTTTACGTTGCGTCTGCGCGTGGAATTCCAGCACAGGCAAATGTCATCGGTTCTTCCATGTTTTTTCTCGCGCTGGCTATCGTTTTAGCGGGGCAACTAGTAAGTAAACGTAGAGCTAATGTGAAGGGGTGATTCCGGCAGAGGCCGGATAGCGCGATGGATGCCATCGACCCTTTCGTACTCAAACACCTTTCGCATATGCAGCCACAACTTTACTGGCTCGATGCTGACCCGCTCGAACCAGATTCACATCCATCTTTGATTGGTGATGTCACAACTGACCTCTGCATCATCGGTGCGGGCTATACCGGCTTGTGGACGGCGTTACTTGCCAAAGAGCGCAACCCAGAACGTGAAGTAATAATTGTTGAACAACGCGAAACTGGTGCTGGCGCATCTGGCCGCAATGGTGGTTTCTGTAACGCATCCCTAACGCACGGATTTACCAATGGTTACGGTCGTTTTCGCGATGAGATGGAATTAATCGAACGTCTGGGTCGCGAAAATATGGATGGAATTGAATCAACTATCGAAAAATATAATATTGAATGCGATTGGCAACGAACAGGTGAACTTCGTGTTGCTACCGAAGATTGGCATTTAAGAGGCATGCAAGAAGAGGCCGATCTTCGAAACTCATATGGTGATCATGTTGAAGTTTTAAACCAAAGGCAAATTCAAGCCCGAGTAAATTCACCAATATACAAAGGTGGGATGTGGGATCCAGATGGAACAGCACTTCTCGATCCTGCCCGTTTAGTTTGGGGACTCGAACGAGCCTGTCTATCTCTTGGTGTAAAAATTTATGAGAATACAAAAGTTGATTGGCTAGAGCGGACCAGCAACGGCATGATTGTGCACACATCGTATGGAGGTGTTTATTCCCAAAAAGTTGCCCTCGCTACAAATGTATTTACTAATTTAATTAGGCGTACACGTAAATATGTTATTCCTGTCTATGATTTTCAGTTGGTGACCGAGCCATTAACTCCCGAACAACTAGCATCGATTGGGTGGGCAGGGCGCGAAGGTTTATCAGAGGCGGGAAACCAATTCCATTATTATCGAATGACAAAAGATGGCGAAATTTTATGGGGCGGATACGACGCAATTTATAATTTCCGTGGGAAAGTGCGCCAAGAATATGAATCTGACGCCGAAACATATGCCCATTTGGCTTCTGATTTTCTGAAAACTTTTCCACAATTAAAAGGAATTAAATTCACTCATGGTTGGGGCGGGGCAATCGATACTTGCTCACGCTTCTCGCCATTTTGGGGCAAGGCTTATCGTGGCCGCGTTGCATATGTTTTGGGTTACACCGGTCTTGGAGTAGCAGCTACTCGTTTTGGCGCGCAAGTGATGCTTGATTTATTAGATAAGTCAGATAATGAACGTACCCGATTAAAAATGGTTCGAAAGAAACCTATTCCATTTCCACCCGAACCTTTTAGGTATATTTTCATTCGTTTAACGCAATGGTCAATTAATAAAGCCGACCTTAATGAAGGGAAGCGCAATCTTTGGCTCAAATTACTTGATTATCTTGGCCTTGGGTTCGATTCTTAAATCTTTGCCCCTATTCTTAACTCATGGCTAACCACGGAAATATGTATGGTCCTAATTTTACCTTTTTAGGTATTCCTGCATGTGATTTAGATAATCCAAAAAGTTATGCCGATGCCGATGTAATTATTCTGGGTGCGCCAATTGATAGCGGAACTTCATATCGATCGGGTGCCAGATTTGGCCCACAAGCAATTCGAGGTGGAGATTATTTGCCACATGATGGGCAACGCCCACATTTAGCGCTGCGCATTGATGCATTGACAGAACTTAAAGTTTATGATGCTGGCGATTTGATGATGCCTGGTGGAGATTTAGTTGCATCCCTTAAAGTTTTGGAAGCTGCAACTGAGAAAATTTCGCGTGCAGGAATAATTCCAGTAATTCTTGGGGGAGACCACAGCGTTTCATCGGCCGATGTTGCAGGAATTGCACATCACCGTGGAATGGGAAAAATTTCCATGATTCACTTTGATGCTCATGCCGATACCGGCGAGAATCAATTTGGCGCACTAGTTGGTCACGGAACTCCGATGCGCCGTTTAATTGAGACCGGAACTGTTCGCGGTGATCGCTTCTTGCAACTCGGGCTGCGCGGATATTGGCCAGATGAGAAAACTCTTAATTGGATGCGCGATAAAGGTATGCGTTCATATGAAATGACTGAAATTCATCACCGCGGGTTAGCCAGCGTTCTTGATGAATCATTTGCAATACTTACAAATCAGTGCGATGGCGTTTTCTTATCGGTAGATATCGATGTGGTAGATCCGGGGATGGCACCTGGAACCGGGACACCTGAACCTGGTGGAATGACCAGTCGCGAATTATTAGAAGCAGTGCGCCGTATTTGTTTAGAACTTCCAATTGTTGGAATCGATGTGGTCGAAGTTGCACCAGCCTTTGATAGCGCCGATATCACGGCTATTTTAGCTAACCGAGTTGTACTTGAAGCCCTTAGCGCAATTGCAAAACGACGCTCTGGCACAAAGTATTCACCTACGCAGAACTTATTGGATCGCTAAAGCGCAGCTATTGCTTCATCCAAAATTTCTAGCGCTTCGCGCAATAAATGTTCAGGAATAACTAGCGGTGGCAATAACCGAATCACATTTCCATAAGTGCCAGCCGAAAGAATTAGCACACCTTTTTGTTGACAATATTTAATTATTGCGCCAAGAGCCACTGGGTTCGGTTCTATCGAACCTGGAATTACTAACTCAATTGCTTGCATAGCCCCGCGTCCGCGGACTTCACCGATTATGGAATATTTTGCTTTCATCGTATTTAATGCATCAACCATAATTGCGCCAATAACATTTGCCCGCTCGACTAATTTATCTTCCTCGATGGTAGCAATCGCGCCAAGGGCAGCAGCGCAAGCAATCGGTGAACCACCGAAAGTACCGCCTAAACCGCTGGCATGAATTGAATCCATAATATCTGCTCGGCCAGTTACACCTGCAAGTGGTAAGCCACCAGCAATGCCTTTAGCAGTTGCAATTAAATCTGGGACAACTCCTTCATGCTCGCACGCGAACATGGCACCGGTGCGCGCAAAACCAGTTTGTATTTCATCGGCGATAAATAGTGCGCCATTTTCTTTGCAGTAATCCGATAAACCTTTTAGAAAACCATTAGGCGGAACAATAAATCCGCCTTCACCTTGAATCGGTTCTATAACGATTGCGGCAATATTTTTACCGCCCAATTCTTTATCCATTTTATTAATTACTAAATCAAGAGCATCTTTTGCGCAAGCATCAGCTCCACCTGGCCAACGCATTGGATATGCCATTGGCATGCGATAAATTTCTGGAGTAAATGGACCAAAACCTTCTTTGTATGGCATATTTTTTGCAGTCATACCCATTGTTAAATTTGTTCGGCCGTGATAACCATGTTCGAAAACCACAATGGCTTGGCGTTTAGTAAATTGGCGTGCAATCTTTACCGCATTCTCTAACGCTTCGGCGCCCGAATTTAGCAAGATAGATTTCTTTTTAAAAGTACCGGGAGTCAATCGATTTAGCGCTTCGCATACTTCTATATAGCCCAGATATGGAGCAATCATGAAACAGGTATGAGTAAATGCTTCGACTTGTTCTTGGACATTTTTCACAACGCGCGATGCGCTATTGCCAACATTAACAACAGCAATTCCAGCGCCCATATCGATAATATGATTGCCATCGACATCGACCAAAATTCCACCACCTGCGCGCTCTATAACTGCAGGCAAAGCCATACCAAGAGATGCCGAGACCGCATCGTTTCGCCGTCTAATAATTTCGGCAGATTTTGGCCCTGGAATGGCAGTTACTACTTTTCGGCTCTGTTCAACACCAGTATCGACGCTTTTGATTGTGCTCATAACCCCAGTCTACTTATGGCGTGAGAAGATAGCGACATGCGCGATTTAGTCATTCTTGGTTCCACCGGATCTATCGGCACCCAAGCCTTGGAAATCGTTGATGCCCACCCCAATCTTTTTCGCGTTGTTGCACTGACTTCAGGTGGGACAAAACCCCAAGAAATTATTGAACAAGCGCGCAAATATAAAGTCGCCATCGTCGGCGTTGCTACAAATGGCAATCTTGTACGCGAAGCCTTGCCAGGTGTGAGCGTTATAGATGGCACAAGCGCGGCAACGGAAATTGCGGCAATTACGTGTGATGTAGTTTTAAATGCGATTACTGGTTCTATCGGTTTAGGACCAACTTTAGCGGCGCTGCGCGTAGGAAATAGGGTTGCACTTGCTAATAAAGAATCACTTGTTGCTGGCGGAGATTTAGTAACTTCAATTGCAAAACCTGACCAGTTAATTCCAGTTGATTCTGAACACAGTGCAATTTGGCAATGTTTGCAAGCGGGGAAGCGCAACGAAATTTCAAAAGTAATTTTAACTGCCAGTGGTGGTCCATTTCGAGATCGCAGCGATTTATCAGATGTCACAATTGCAGATGCGCTGGCGCATCCAACTTGGGTAATGGGCCCAGTTGTTACAATTAATTCAGCGACTCTTGTTAATAAAGGTTTAGAAATAATTGAAGCGCATTACTTATTTAATCTGCCGTATTCGCAAATTGAAGCCGTCATTCATCCGCAATCGGTTATTCATTCGATGGTAGAATACAACGATGGTTCGACAATTGCCCAAGCCAGTCCGCCCAATATGAAAGGGCCCATTGCATATGCAATTAATTGGCCCCAGCGAATTTCACACGCAGCCCCTGCCATTGATTGGTCGAAGTCACATAATTGGAACTTTGCGCCAATAGATGTAAATAGATTTCCAGCCCTTGATTTAGCCCGTCGCTGCGGGGAATTAGGCGGGGGACTCCCTGCAATTTTCAACGCTGCAAATGAGAGCGCAGTAGGCGCTTTCTTGCAGGGCAAGATTTCTTTCCTATCTATTATGGAAAGTGTGGACGCTGTTGTGCAGAAAATGGGATCTGGGGCGTCAACACCGCCGCGCGATTTGGAAGATGTCAGCCGTATCGAGCATGATGCGAAGTCATTGGCCGCTTCGATTATTAAAGGATTGGTTGCATAATGCAGATTGTTGGAATTTTAGCTTTCGTTGTCGCACTACTTCTATCAGTAATGGTTCACGAATTTGGGCATTACATAATGGCCAAGAAGTACGGAATGAAAGTCAGCGAATTCTTTCTAGGTTTTGGCAAGCGCTTGTGGTCGGTGAAACGGGGCGAGACCGAATTTGGAATTAAAGCCATTCCAGCAGGTGGCTACTGCCGAATCGAAGGCATGGCACCCGATGATCAAATGGCAATCGGTGAAGAAAGCCGTGCATTCTATAAAGCAAGTTCAGGTCGTAAATTAATTGTTTTAGGCGCGGGTTCTTTTCTGCATTTTGTTTTGGGTTACATACTTCTTTTCGTCCTATTTGTAGGAATTGGAACAACTCAAGCACTTCCAGTTGTAAATCAAATCGTTCCAAAATCAGGGGCGCAAATCGCCGGAATCAAGGCCGGTGATGAAATTACATCTATCAATGGCAAAAGCGTAACTAACTGGCCCAAGGATGTTTTGGCAATTCGCAATTCTGGCGGCAAAGAAGTAACCCTTGTCATAAAGCGCGGTTCAGAGAGCATATCTATTACGGCTCAACCTAAAGAAGAACTTATCGATGGAAAAAAGCGCTGGATAATAGGAATTATTAATTCTTACGGTCTAAAGCGCAGCAATCCGGTTACTGCGATTAAAAACTCTGCCATTGCAACTCGTGACTTAACTAAATCTAGTTTTACTGCTCTGGCACAATTGCCAGCCAGAATTCCCTCCCTTTGGGGCCAAACCGTTGGTGGCGAAGTTAGAGATCCAAATGGTTTAGTCGGAATTGTCGGAGTTGCACGCGTTTCAGGTCAAGCAGTAGGTAGCAATCGATTAACTCTTGGCGAAAGAATTGCTACTTTTATTTTAATTATTGCAAGTCTTAATATTTTTGTTGGCATTTTTAATTTGTTGCCAATTTTACCACTCGATGGTGGACATATGGCAGTTACAATCGCTGATGAAATTCGCGCCTTCTTTGCACGTTTGCGGGGTCGTCCACGACCAGCAGGAATTGATGTGACAACGCTTACGCCAATTACTTTGGTGGTCTTTGTAATTCTTGTCGCCCTTACCGTTTTGCTCTTAATCGCAGATATTGTCAATCCTGTAAATCTCAATCTTTAGCGAAATTTGCATCTATACGGCACAATAAGAGGATGGTTGATTTAGGAATTCCTTCTGCTCCACCACCTACTCTTGCACCCCGTCGCAAAACAAAACAGTTGATGGTTGGCAAAGTCGGAGTTGGTAGCGAATCACCAGTTAGCGTGCAATCAATGTGCACGACAATTACATCCGATGTAGACGCAACCTTGCAACAAATTGCTGAATTAACGGCAGCGGGTTGCCAAATCGTTCGCGTTGCAGTTCCAAGCCAAGATGATGCCGACGCACTGGCTCAAATTGCTAAGAAATCACAGATTCCAGTAATTGCTGATATTCATTTCCAACCTAAATATATTTTTGCAGCGATAGATGCTGGGTGCGCCGCAGTTCGGGTAAATCCTGGCAACATCAGAGCATTCGATGACAGAGTAAAAGAAGTTGCCAAGGCTGCCGGCGATGCCGGTATTTCAATTCGAATCGGTGTAAATGCGGGCTCACTTGATCCACGTTTGCTTGCAAAGTATGGCAAGGCAACCCCAGAAGCCCTTGCCGAATCTGCGCTTTGGGAAGCATCTCTTTTTGAAGAACATGGATTTAG
>JBCKHB010000005.1:0-65657 GCA_038906075.1 Candidatus Planktophila sp. | reverse complement strand
TGGTTTTACCTGATGACGATAGATACTCAACCACGAGAAATCAGTTACTTGACCAATTGGCATATTCACTTGGTGGTCGCGCCGCAGAAGAATTAATTTTCCATGACCCATCTACTGGTGCATCAAATGATATTGAAAAAGCAACCGAACTTGCGCGCGCAATGGTTACTCAATATGGAATGTCAGATGCAATTGGCGCAATCAAACTTGGTGGCAGCAGTAATGAACCTTTCTTAGGGCGAGATTATGGACACCAACGCGATTATTCTGAAAATATTGCAGGTGTTGTTGATCGTGAAATTCGAAACTTTATCGAAAATGCTCACCAAGAGGCGTTCGATATCTTGGTTGCAAATCGCAAAATTTTAGATGAGATGGTTTTGGAACTACTAGATAAAGAAACTCTTAATAAACAAGAGATTGCTAAGATTTTTGCAAAAGTAAAAGCGTGGCCACGTCGAGCCGCATGGACGGGTTCAGCCAATCGCATTCCTTCAAATCAGCCACCGGTTGAAGTTCCAGAACGCGTGGTTAAAGAAGTTGTAGAAAAGAAACCTACGCGTCGTAAGAAGTCAGTTAGTGAATGAGATAAGCAAGGTTTCAATTAAGGATGGGCGCGCTGGCCACCCTTATGATCAAGAACGCGCAGAACGCGCAATTCATGAATTGTTATTAGCGCTTGGTGAAGACCCGGAGCGCGAAGGTTTAAAAGACACGCCTGCACGTGTTGCTCGTGCAATGAAAGAAAACTTCGAAGGTTTGTGGCAATCTCCCGAAGATGTGCTGACTACAACTTTTGATTTAGGCCATGAAGAATTGATTATTGTGCGAGATATTGAGATTTTTTCGCACTGTGAACACCATTTAATGCCTTTCTATGGAGTTGCCCATATTGGTTACATACCTTCAGGCAAGATAACTGGGTTATCAAAGTTAGCTCGCCTTGTCGATCTCTTTGCAAGACGTCCACAGGTACAAGAGCGTTTGACCACACAAATTGCTGATGCAATTGTTGAAATTCTAAATCCTCTTGGGGTGATCGTAATTATTGATTGTGAACACATGTGCATGTCCATGCGGGGCGTGAAGAAATCTAGTGCCCGAACAACAACTAGCGCGGTACGCGGTGTTTTACAAAATGCCGCGACTCGCGCCGAAGCAATTAGCCTTATTACAAGTAAGTAAAAAATGTTAGTGATGGGCATTCTTAATGTGACACCCGATTCTTTTGCAGATGGCGGACGACATAATAAGTTTGAAGCAGCCATAGCCCGAGGAAAAGAAATGTTAGCTGAAGGCGTAGATATTATTGATGTCGGCGGAGAATCAACAAGACCTGGTGCTGATCGAATTAATGAAGAGATAGAACAGAAGCGGGTCTTGCCAGTAATTGCTGAGTTAGCAAAACTAGGTGCAACCATAAGTATCGACACAATGCGTGCAAGCACTGCGCTTTTAGCAGTCAAGGCGGGTGCGAAAATTATCAACGATGTCAGCGGGGGGCTTGCAGATCCTTTAATGATGCCAATCGCGGCAGCCGCGCAAGTTCCATATGTAATTATGCATTGGCGAGGTCAATCAAAAAATATGGCGTCTCGTGCAATCTATAGTGATGTAGTCGATGAGGTAATAACCGAATTGCATTTACAAGTAGGCGCCGCATTAGCCGCTGGAATATCAAGTAAAAATATTATCCTTGATCCAGGCATAGGTTTTGCTAAAGACATTGCGCATAATTGGGAGATTATTGAAAAGATTGATCAATTTGTAGAACTTGATTTCCCAATCCTTATCGGTGCTTCACGTAAGAGGTTTTTAGGTGGGTTAAATCCTGATGACCGAGAAGCGGCAAGTATTGAGATAACAAAGCGCTTAAAGACAAGCGGGATTTGGGGAGTTAGAGTTCATAGTGTGGCACCACATAAAGAAGTGATTAACGCGTGAGCGATGCAATCATACTGACTGGAATCGCCGGTTTTGGTTACCACGGTGTTTTCGAAAGTGAACGAGCCAACGGACAAGGCTTTTATGTTGATCTTTTATTAACTCTAGATTTATCGGCTGCCAGTCGGAGTGATGAATTGAGCGAGAGCGTTAGTTATGCAACTATTATTGAAGTGGTAGTTGAAGAAATTAAAGGCGAGCCCGTGAATTTAATTGAAAGCCTGGCCGAGCGAATCGCACTTCGATTACTAAAGGATTATGTGAAAATTTCACAAATCGAGGTAACGGTGCATAAACCACAAGCGCTGGTGGATGCTGTTGTAAAAGATATCGCAGTTCGAATAACACGCTCACGATGAGAGCGGTTGTGGCATTAGGTGCCAACTTAGGTGATCCCAAAGAGAATTTAGATATTGCAATCGCCTTACTTCGCGAGGCCACCGAATTAATAAAAGTCTCCACTTATTACGAAACGTCCCCGGTAGGTGGGCCAGAACAACCAAATTATTTAAATGCAGTATGTATTATTGATAGCGATTTGCCCGCAGTGGATTTACTCAAGGTGTTGCAAGGAATTGAAAAAAGTATGGGGCGAGAGCGTATGCAACACTGGGGACCGCGCAGTATTGATTTAGATTTAATTCAATTCGGGTCAGTGTTGAGCTCAAGTGATGAATTGACTTTGCCGCACCCACGAGCACATGAGCGAGGATTTGTCTTAGAACCATGGCTTGAGATTGAACCTGATGCGATACTGCTTACACATGGTCCGATTCGCGAACTTTTGGAGCAATTGCCTAAGTCATCGTAGGCTTTGCTCATCACGCCCGGTACCTGAAAGGACTGGAGCCAGACAATATGACTGTCTTAGTTCCAACTATGGGGGCCCTACATAAGGGCCACCAAGCGTTAATCAGACGTGCCCGCGAACTAAGCAAAGAAGTAATTGTCAGTATTTTTATTAATCCTTTTCAATTTGAAGACAAGAGCGACTTAGAAAAATATCCCCGATCACCTGAAAAAGATATCACCCTCGCAACTCTTGCTGGTGCGACCGAAATTTGGATACCAGAGTATGAAGAGATTTATCCAGCAGGTTTCACAAAACTAAGTGCAGGCTCAGTAGGAGGAATTTTTGAAGGAAAAGCTCGTTCAGGACACTTCGATAGCGTAGTCACTGTTGTTAATCGATTATTTGAAATCACTAAACCAAAATTTGCAGTCTTTGGAGAGAAAGATTTTCAACAATTATTTGCAATCCAGCAAATGAAGAAAACTGTTGAAATCATTTCTGTGCCGACAGTTAGAAATCAAGATGGTTTGGCACTTTCTTCGCGCAATACTCGCTTAACGCAATTTGAAAGAGAGAAAGCTGGCGTAATTCATCGTGCCTTACTTGGCGCTAATGATGGGCAGAGTTCAATGGATTTAGTTTTGGCTACGGAGCCATCCTTTGAAGTCGATTATGCAGCCATAATTGATGAGAAAGATTTCTCAATTGCAACCGAATCAACGCGAAATAAGCGTGCCATCATTGCGGGCTGGATTAATGGGGTGCGTTTGATTGACAATATGGCAATGAAAGTCACGCGATGAAATTATTAGCACCAGCACCGGGGTGGACTGCGCGCGCCGATGTAATAGTTGTTGGCTCCGGCGTTGCAGGTTTAACAACAGCGTTACAAGTGCGAACTTTTGGTTTATCAGTACTACTCGTAACAAAAGCAAAAGTTGATGAAGGTTCCACAAAATGGGCGCAAGGTGGAATTGCTGCAGCTCTTGGTCCGGGTGACTCACCTGAACAACACGAAAAAGACACCATTGTTGCTGGTGCTGGCTTGTGTGATGTGGAAGCGGTGAAGATTTTAGTGAGTGAAGGTCCCGAAGCGGTTCGTAAATTAATTGCGCGCGGTGCAATCTTTGATAAAGAAGCCGATGGAGAAATTGCACTAACACGAGAAGGCGGCCACTTGCGTAATCGAATTTTGCATGCAGGTGGCGATGCCACTGGGGCTGAAGTTTCTCGTGCATTACTTGCCGCGGTAAATAATGATCCAGATATTGAAGTTGTGGAAGATGCCTTGGTGCTTGATGCGCTAAAAAATAAAGACGGCGCAGTTTGCGGTGTAACACTTCATGTAATTGGTGCTGGTAGTCGTGATGGTGTTGGCAGAGCACTTTCACGCGCAGTTGTTTTAGCAACAGGTGGTTTGGGTCAGGTTTTTGCGCAAACAACTAATCCTTCGGTTTCAACTGGAGATGGTGTGGCACTTGCACTTCGCGGCGGCGCGAAAGTTTCAGATGTTGAATTCATTCAATTTCATCCAACTGTTTTATGGCTAGGTGATAATTCACGAGGTCAGCAACCACTTATTAGCGAAGCCGTTCGTGGGGAAGGTGCATATCTTCTTAATGAAAACGGTGTTCGTTTTATGCAGAGCGAACATGAACTTGCCGAACTCGCACCTCGCGATGTTGTTGCTAAAGCAATTATGCGCACCATGAATGCAACTGGCGCACAACATGTATGGCTAGATGTAAGACATATCCCGGTATTTAATGAAAGATTTCCAACTGTGTATGCAAGTTGTATTGCACATGGCGTTGATCCTCTCAAAGATTTGATTCCTGTTTCCCCCGCATCGCATTATGCATCCGGTGGTGTGCGAGTAGACCTAAATGGCCGTACTAGTGTCGCTGGACTTTACGCGTGTGGTGAAACTGCTTGTTCTGGCGTTCATGGTGCTAACCGTCTGGCATCTAATTCTTTGCTAGAAGGTCTGGTTTTCAGCGCCCGAATTGCTGCCGATATCGCTGCGGCTCTACCAGAGGCCAGTGAACCAGTAGAAAATTTAACTAAAAGTATTTTACTTGACCCATCAGTGCGTAAAGAAATTCAAGTAAGCATGAGTCGCGGCGCAGGAGTTTTACGTTCATCAGATTCACTCGTTGCAACCAATGAAGATTTAGCGCGAATTCAATCGCACGCAAGCACAACGCCTTGTGTTGAAGCGTGGGAAACTACAAATCTGTTTCAGTTAGCGCAAGCGATTACTCGAGCATCACTTATACGCCAAGAAACTCGCGGCTCGCATTGGCGTGAAGATTTTCCCGAAAAAAGTGTGCTTTGGCTAAAGCGAATTGTTCAAAAACTTAATACGGCTGGTCTTTGGCAAACAGAGTACCAAGAGGTGGATAAATGATTGATCGCGATTTAATCAAACGAGCACTTGAAGAAGACTTATCTGGTGGGGAAGACATAACTTCAGTTGCAACGGTAAGCGGTTCTGAAAAAATTGCTGCCGACTTTGTCTCACGAAAAGCTGGTGTTATCGCAGGTATTGATATGGCACGTGCGGTTTTAGAAGAAGTGGGAATTACTGATTTCGCACTTTTTGTGCAAGATGGGGCACAAGTAAAGGCAGGAGAGGTTCTAATGACGGCGCGGGGTGATGCCCGAGCAATTTTATTAGCCGAACGTACCGCACTCAACTTTTTAGGCCATTTAAGTGGAATCGCAACACTTACTAATTCATGGGTAAATGCTGTAGCTGGTACAAAAACTAAAATTCGTGACACACGCAAAACAACTCCAGGAATGCGTCAGTTAGAAAAATATGCAGTCCGAATGGGCGGTGGAACAAATCACCGTATGGGTTTATATGATTCTGCACTCATCAAAGATAACCACATTGCCGCAGCTGGCAGTGTGAGCGCTGCATTTTCTAAGGTTCTTGCGAAATATCCTGATGCAGCTATAGAGATCGAAGTTGATAATTTAGACCAATTACGCGAAATTCTCCCCTTTAAGCCTGATTTAATTTTGCTGGATAATATGAGCGTTGAACTTTGCGCGCAGGCAGTTGCAATAGTTTCTGGCGCGGCAAAGTTAGAAGCATCTGGCGGACTTACTATTGAAAATGCAAAAATCTATGCACTCACCGGTGTTGATTATTTAGCCGTTGGCGCGCTTACGCATTCAGCACCTAATTTTGATATCGGCCTCGACATGAGAAAGGAGTAAGTCATGTTACTAACAGTTGATGTTGGTAATACCAACACAGTCCTAGGTGTTTTTGATGGGGATGGTTTGGTGCGTTCATGGAGGGTTAAAACTGACCCGCGCAGTACCGCTGATGAGTTATGGTTGCAATACAGATCACTCATTGAAAACTACACGCTTACTGGTTTAGCAGTTTGTTCTACCGTACCTGCAACGCTGCGTGAGCTGCGAACAATGATTGATGAATATTTTAGCGCAGTACGAGTCACGATTGTTGAGCCAGGCATCAAAACGGGAGTACCACTTCTAGTGGATAATCCAAAAGAAATTGGCGCCGATAGAATTGTAAATACTTTGGCGGCGCATACTTTGTATGGGGGACCAGCAATTGTTGTTGATTTTGGAACATCTACTAATTTAGATGTTGTATCGCCTAAGGGTGAATTCCTTGGTGGAGCGCTTGCACCCGGAATTGAAATATCTGTTGATGCGCTAGCGGCACGTGCTGCACAATTGCGCAAAGTTGAATTAATACGACCAAAGAATGTAATTGGAAAAAATACTGTTGAAGCGCTGCAGTCAGGAACTATTTACGGTTTTGCTGGGCAAGTTGATGGCCTAGTCGATCGCATTACTGTTGAACTTCTAGATACATATGGTGAAAAACCAATAGTTATTGCAACCGGGGGCCTAGCCCCGTTAATCATCGGCGTATCGGAAACAATTGACTATCACGAGCCGGATTTAACGCTGATTGGTTTGCGTTTAATTCACGAACGAAATGCTTGAGTAGGTAGACTCAGGCACAATATGAGCAATAAAAACGCGCCAATCGAAGAAGATCTGCCAGAGCAGCTTCGTATTCGACGCGAAAAACGCGCGGCCCTAATTGAGCGCGGCATTGACCCATATCCAGTTTCTGTCCCACGCACTAAGTCATTAAAAGAAGTTCGGGAAAAATATCCAAATCTTGAAATAGATGTTGTAACAGGCGTGATTGAAAGCCTAACTGGCCGTATTATTTTTAAGCGTGATACTGGCAAGTTATGTTTTGCAACGCTACGTGAAGGTGATGGCACAGAATTACAAGCCATGCTTTCGCTAGATAAAGTTGGGCAAGATTTACTTAATGCATGGAAATCGGAAATTGACCTTGGTGACATTGTTAGCATCACTGGAGAAATTATTTCATCTAAGCGCGGAGAGCTTTCAATTTTGGCAAACACTTGGCAGATTGCAGCGAAATCTTTGCGCCCATTACCTAATGACCACAAACCAATGTCAGAAGAAACTCGTGTTCGAATGCGTTATGTGGATTTAATTGTTCGACCAGAAGCACGCTCTAATGCTCGTTTGCGTCCAGCAGTTATGCGTTCGCTACGTGATACTTTCCAAAAAGAGGACTTTATTGAAGTTGAAACTCCGATGTTGCAAGTTATGCATGGGGGTGCAACCGCTCGACCATTTAAATCATTTAGTAATGCATACGACATGGATTTGTTTTTGCGCATCGCTCCTGAACTTTTCCTTAAGCGTTGCGTAGTCGGCGGAATCGAACGTGTCTTTGAAATTAATCGTAATTTTCGTAACGAAGGTGCCGATTCATCGCATTCCCCAGAATTCGCAATGATCGAGAGCTATCAAGCATATGGAGATTGGAAATCGATCGCTGATTTAACCCGCGCCCTTGTCCAGAACGCAGCCATGGCAGTTGCGGGCTCACATATTGTGACTCACCATGATGGCCGCCAATCTGATCTTGGCGGAACGTGGAAAGAAATTTCGCTCTATGAAGCTATTTCTCATGGCATTGGTGAAAGCGTTACAGCCCTTACCTCCGTTGAAGATTTAAAGAAAATGGCGGCGAAATTAGGCATAAAAGTTGATCCAAAGTGGATTAAAGGAAAAGTAGCAGAAGAAATTTTCGAACGCGTTGCAAAAGATGAACTAATTGAACCAACTTTTGTTATGGGTTTTCCAGTCGATACTTCACCACTCGTGCGCGCGCATCGGGAATTACCAGGAGTTGCAGAAAAATGGGATCTCTACATTGATGGTTTTGAATTAGCAACCGGATATTCCGAACTCATCGATCCAATAATACAGCGTGAAAGACTCGTTGAACAAGCAGCTCTTGGCGCAAAAGGTGATTTAGAGGCGATGCAAGTTGATGAAGATTTCTTGCGCGCAATGGAATATGCAATGCCGCCGATGGGCGGAATGGGTATGGGAGTAGATCGTTTGCTTATGGCGCTGACCGGACTTGGAATTCGTGAAACTATTTTATTCCCATTAGTTAAACCAGAGATTGAATAAGATGCTAATTGTTCGCCCTGCCAAAACTAGCGATGTTAAATCAATTCGAAAAATAGTTGATTCCTTTGCTGCTCCAGGAAAGATGCTTTCCAAAGAGACAGTGACGCTTTTTGAAAGTGTTCAAGAATTTACCGTCGCCGAAAAAGATGGCGTCCTTATTGGTTGTGGCGCCCTACATGTGCTTTGGGAAGATTTAGCAGAAGTTCGAACAGTGGCAGTAGTTAAAGAGTTTCAGAAAAGCGGAATTGGTCATCAAATTCTTGAGAAAATTATTGAACGCGCCCGCGAAGTAGGAGTCACTCGAATTTTTTGTTTAACTTTTCAAACAGATTTCTTTGGGCACCATGGATTTGAAGAAATCAAGGGCACGCCAGTTGAACCAGATGTATTTGATCAATTACTTCGTTCATATGATGCCGGTGTTGCTGAATTCCTCGATTTGGAGTCTGCAAAACCAAACACTTTGGGCAATACGCGAATGTTGAAAAAGCTCTAAGATTTATCCCATATTTAGTGGTAAAATGGGCATAAGAGCCCCATATTGTGGGTTATAACTGTTAGATAAGTGCCGCCTCACGAGCCTGTGCCCATAGGTAATAGGCTTATCTATAGAACTAACGAAGGAGGACCACCGATGTTTGAGCGCTTTACAGACCGAGCCCGCCGTGTTGTTGTGTTGGCCCAAGAAGAAGCTCGCATGCTCAATCACAACTACATCGGTACCGAACACATCTTGCTCGGTTTGATTCACGAAGGCGAAGGTGTAGCGGCTAAAGGTCTGGAATCTCTCGGAATTTCTCTGGAGGGTGTTCGCGCACAGGTAGAAGAAATTATTGGTCAAGGACAACAAGCACCGAGTGGTCATATTCCATTTACTCCGCGCGCTAAAAAAGTTTTGGAACTTTCGCTACGAGAAGCTTTGCAACTTGGACACAATTACATTGGAACAGAACATATTTTGCTTGGTTTAATTCGCGAAGGCGAAGGTGTAGCTGCGCAAGTTCTTGTAAAACTTGGCGCTGACTTAAATAGGGTGCGCCAACAAGTTATCCAATTACTTTCAGGTTACCAAGGAAAAGAAGCGGCAACATCTGGGCCCGCAGAAGGAACTCCAGCGACTTCACTAATTCTTGATCAATTTGGGCGTAATTTAACTCAAGCCGCACGCGAAGGAAAACTTGATCCAGTTATCGGTCGCGAAACTGAAATTGAACGCGTAATGCAAATTCTTTCTCGGCGCACAAAAAACAATCCGGTTCTTATCGGTGAACCCGGTGTTGGCAAAACAGCAGTTGTTGAAGGTCTTGCACAGGCAATTGTTAAAAATGATGTTCCTGAAACTCTAAAAGATAAGCAGTTATATTCACTTGATTTAGGTGCACTCGTGGCCGGCAGCCGTTATCGCGGTGATTTTGAAGAGCGTTTGAAGAAAGTCCTAAAAGAGATTAAAACTCGTGGCGACATTATTCTTTTTATCGATGAAATTCACACACTCGTTGGCGCAGGCGCGGCTGAAGGTGCAATTGATGCGGCAAGTATTTTAAAACCAATGTTGGCGCGCGGTGAATTACAGACAATTGGCGCAACCACACTTGATGAATATCGTAAACATTTAGAAAAAGATGCCGCACTTGAACGGCGCTTCCAGCCAATTCAAGTTAAGGAACCTTCTGTTGCGCACACGATTGAAATCCTTAAGGGTTTGCGTGATCGTTACGAAACTCACCACCGTGTCTCTATTACCGATGGTGCCATTGCAGCGGCTGCAAATATGGCCGATCGTTATATTTCGGATCGCTTTTTGCCAGACAAAGCAATTGATTTAATTGATGAAGCTGGTTCACGTCTGCGCATTAAGCGCATGACGGCGCCAGCAGAATTGCGTGAATTCGACGAGAAAATTGCTAATGCTCGCAAAGAGAAAGAATCAGCAATTGATGGACAAGATTTCGAAGGTGCAGCAGCGCTTCGCGATAAAGAAAAAACTCTTATCGCTGAAAGATCTGCAGCAGAGAAGAATTGGAAAGCAACAGATTTAGATAAGGTAACCGAAGTTGATGAGGAATTAATTGCACAAGTTCTTTCAGCATCTACAGGCATTCCAGTATTTAAATTAACCGAAGAAGAAACTGCGCGTTTGCTTCGCATGGAAGATGAGTTACACCGCCGCGTTATTGGCCAAGATCAAGCGATTAAAGCGATCTCACAAGCAATCCGTCGTACTCGCGCTGGGTTGAAAGATCCAAAGCGTCCTGGTGGCTCATTTATTTTTGCTGGCCCATCTGGAGTTGGTAAGACCGAACTTTCGCGCACACTTGCATCATTCTTATTTGGTGATGCTGATGCCCTTATCCAATTAGATATGTCTGAATATTCAGAGCGCCATACTGCCTCACGTTTATTCGGTGCACCTCCAGGATATGTTGGTTATGACGAAGGTGGACAATTAACCGAAAAAGTTCGTCGCCGTCCATTCTCTGTGGTTCTATTTGATGAGATTGAAAAAGCACACCCAGATATTTTCAATTCACTATTGCAAGTTCTAGAAGATGGACGCTTAACTGATGCGCACGGCCGCACTGTTGACTTTAAAAACACGGTCATCATCATGACAACCAACCTTGGAACTCGTGATATTTCAAAGAGCCAAGGTCTCGGTTTTGCTAATAGTGATGATGATGTAACCAACTACGAACGAATGAAGGGCAAAGTTAAGGATGAACTTAAATCTCACTTCCGCCCAGAATTCCTTAACCGTATTGATGACACTATTGTTTTCCATCAATTAACAAAGGAACAAATCGTTCAAATTGTTGACTTGATGATTGCAAGTTTGGAAGAACGTTTGGCGGCAAAGGATATGGGCATTGAACTCACTTCAGCAGCCAAGGAATTACTTGCCACTCGTGGCTATGACCCATTATTTGGTGCACGACCACTTCGTCGCACAATTCAACGTGAAATCGAAGATCCACTTTCAGAACGCATTCTCTTTAGCGAACTTAAAGCTGGTGAAATTGCTGTCGTAGATGTTGAAGGCGAAGGCGCAGATGCAGTCTTTACCTTTAAGGGTGCACCAAAGGCAACTATGCCGAATTCACCTGAAGATTTAGCTGCAACTCCAACGGTTTAATTAAGGTTAATGCACGCCCTTTTGTGCAGCAAGCGTTGCGGGGTGCTGTATTACAAATAGTGGGAGTGAGCGCTTCTGTGCATCCTTAATTCCTGCCATGCGTGCATCGCAGATGCGAGCTAATTCGCCGTAAGCGGCTTGGCCCATTAACGCTTTTAATTCAGCAGAGTTAGAAATATAAACCGGTTGTAACCCAACAGGTGCTTCGGTATTACTACTGCAATACCAATCGAAATCTTCGCCACCATCGCCCCATGCAAGGCGCTCGTATTCGCCAATAACTGTTACAGAATATTTTCGTTCGCCAACCTCGCGAGTTTCAAAACTGCGACGAAGTGGTAATTGCCAACACACGCCGGGTTTTGTTTCAAGAAAATCGATATTTTCTTTCAAAGCTAAATGATGAAGCACGCAGCCGAATGATCCTTCATAACCTTCGGCATCATGGCCTTTACGGTTTAAGAAAATACATCCGCCATTAACTTGGCGTGTCTTGCGCTCGTTATCTTCATCTTTTTCACTAATTCTTAAAATATCGCCAGGTTTTTTAGGTCGGGCCTCATCATAAAACTGCCACATTTCATGGGTTAGATGAGTTGCAATTTTTGTAACTCGCTCTTCATCGGCGTCACCTGAATACATCGCACCTTCAGTGCAGCACCCTGAATTTGGTTGATCTTTAAAAACACCTTTACAGCCATCGCCATAAATACAGGTCCAATATGAAGTCAACCAAGTTAAGTCACATTTAAAGATTTCTTCGGCGTCGCTCGGGTCATTAAATTCCACCCAATCACGCGCGAAACCTGGCTTAATTTCAGACATAATCTCTTAAGCGTACGGTCTTATTGAAAAATAAGCACATCGTAGAAGTAAGCCAACAGGTACGATTTCATTATGGAGATGCGAATTGGCCTTATTGGCGCAGGGGTAATGGGTGAGGCGCTCATCACTGCATTAATTACATACGGCGTAAAACCAGAATCAATTTCTATCTCAGAAAAGCGCAATGAACGCGCTTTAGAACTAGTTGGTCGTTATTCAATTCAAGTCGTTGATATTGCAACAAATGTGGCTGCGTGCGATGTGCTGCTCTTAGTTGTTAAACCTCAGGACATGGGCAACGTTCTTGATGAGATTAAGGACACCATAAATAAGAGCGCACTTGTTGTAACTTTTGCTGCTGGAAAGACAATTTCTTTTATTTCGCAAGGTCTTGAAACTTCTAATCCAATTATTCGAGTTATGCCAAATACACCCACCCTTGTCGGTGCTGGAATGGCTGCAATATCTTGCGGTGCTGGGGTAACTTCTGCCCAAAAAGATTTTGTTAACGGTTTTCTAGCTGCAACTGGCAAAGTTGTAGAAGTAGCTGAAAATTTACAAGATGCGATAACTGCAACAAGTGGTTCGGGTCCTGCATATTTCTTTGCCTTTGTTGAAGCAATGGTGGCAGGTGCCCAAGAGTTAGGACTCTCGTGCGAAGTAGCAACGCTGTTAACGGTTCAAACAATGGTTGGATCTGCCAAGCTGCTAACTGAATCCGGAAAGAGTGCTACAACTCTTCGTGAAAATGTAACAAGTCCAAACGGGACCACTGCTGCCGCTCTATCATCCCTTAGCGCAGATCAATTGGACACAATTATTGCGAAAGCTATGAAAGCTGCCCGTGATCGTTCGCACGAATTAGCTTAAATTCTATCTCAGTGAAACGTTTATTTCTTTTTATCTCTACGCTTTCGCTTCTATTTATTCCAATATCGCAAGGCGTAACAAAAAAAATTATTGTAAAACCCGCACAATTTATTGCAAAAATTGGAAGTACTTCAGAGATTGAAGGCGCGATTATCGCCGATAAAACTATTGTAATATATGGAAATATAAATGGGGCAGCCCTCGTCCGTGGAATCGATGCAAGCGGTACTGAAAAATGGCGGATTTCACTCGATACTGGACGAAGTGAGATAACAACTACGGCCGCAACCGATCTTTCTGGAAATATTTGGATAGCAGGTTCGCTCTCGCCAGCCCCTGTTGAATCTATAAGCCCATCACCAACAACAACACCACTTAACCCAGATGGCGTTGTTGTTCCGCCAATTACAGTTTTACGCAGTGATTTAACTTCGATTATTCTTTGGCAAATTTCGCCAAATGGGGAACTACTAAATCGCTATACATCTGATCTCGCGTCACCTATTTTGATCACGTCAATGGCAATTGATAAAGACACAATCACTTTTGTAGGTTCTGTTAGCACCGATGGCGGCACCGCAGGTATTGTAATTAATAGTGATTTCTCAGGAAATTTTTCTAAAGCGATTATAATTGGCAAGTCAGATACAACTCTTGATGCCGTTGTGCGCAATAGCAATGGATCAATCACGGCAATAGGTGCCAGCAGCGAAACCCTTGGTGGCAAGAAAGTTGCGGGAATTAGCGACGGAATAATTGTTGCCATTACATCGTCTGGAAAAATTTCTTCAGTAGTTCGCAGTTCAGCACCTAAGGCAAAAAGAAATTGGAATAGCGCCACTCAAACTTTATTTCTCGGCGGTGAAGTTATAACAGGGAAAAAAATTCAAAGCGCAGTAACAAAGTTTTCTACGAAATATATTCCTACGTGGACATATCGATTCCAATCCACTGGCCCAACTTTTACACTTGCAGGCCCAGATGGATCATATTTTGCACTCTTTGCCTCGGCCTCAAAGATTGCTCAATTAAGTAACTGGAATCCAAAACAACCCCAAGTACTTATTCTTATCTTTGATTCCAAGGGAATAATTTCGCAAGGTTTTAGCGCTTCAGAGGTAAAGGCACCGATAGCACTTCTATATTCGAAAGATTTAGGTCTTTTATTCCTTGGATCAAGCGCGGAAACCGTTTCAATTTTTACTCTCACCCCAAGGTAATCTACTCATCTTGTAAGAGACTATTTATAGTAATTACGGCTTAAGCAAGGCTAGTTTGCCATTTACTGTGGCAAGTAAATATTTCACTTTATTAATACGCACCCAAGCACTCTGAGTTGGTCCAGAACCTTGGGTGCTTCTTACTAATCTAATTGCATTTTCTGCGGAATCTTTCTTATTTGTATCTAATGCGCACAACCTATCTTGGCAATTAAAGATAATTGTCTTTCCATCAGTTGAAAGAAATTCACCCGGCGTTCCAAAATTTTGGGTCGTCATGGAAGAAATCTCTGTTGGTGTACTTAAGTTGGCCCAGCGAATCTGATCGGGCTTTGGAAGTGATGCAAGCGATGCGCTTAACCATGTTGCCATCACATCTCCTGCAACTTTTGAAAGTGCTACATCATAACCAAAGACGTTCGCGGAATCTGTTGACAAGTCAAGAGTTCGGTAACGCCAATCAGAAGGACTTGTTGAAATTCGAGTTGCAATGCGCACTGCACCGGCATTCATTTCTTTCTTTGAATTTAAGGCAATTACCGAGTCGTAAATAATATAAGTCTGTGAACCATCAAAGATTGCTTGTAAATGAAAAGCAACATCCCCTGTTGTTCGTTCGTCGGTTTTACGGTCTCCATCAATTAATTCATATTTCCACTTAGAACTCTTTAACTTCACTGCGCCAAGCAAAATACCTTGAGTTTCATCGCGGTAGAATACTTGCACTCCAGCAGATGAAGCTACGCAAGCGTTTGAGACGCTTACATCACTTGATGTTCGAACGCGAACTGCTTCAGAATATTCGTTTACTGTATCACCATTTCCGTCAACGATCTCAAAGGAAAAGGTTTTCCCATTGAAAGTTGCGTAACGCAAATCTTTATCTTTTGAATCGCTATAGAAAATATGTAGAGCCTGGTTCTTACCACTGCCATTTACGCAAATAGATAACTGGCCCAAAATCGGATTACTTGTCCGACCAGAACTTCCACCAGCACCATCTACTATTACTTTCTTCCAAGCGCTGCCTGAGTATGTTGCAAGTTTTAAGACACCGCTTTTTTTGTCTGTATAAGCGATTACAGGAAGCCCATTGAAAGTAGTGCTTACAACACTTGCACCGTCGGCGGAGCCATCTAAAACGCTATTTTTCCAACCAACTTGGGGCGTGACGGGCTTGGTAATAATAGGTGCAGACGTTCCCAGAGCATTACGGGCCACGATTGAGAATGTATACGACGTTCCATTTTTTAACCCTGTCATTGTTACAGGGCTGGTTAGTGATTTTTTTTCTACGCCAGTCTTTATATTTTTAATTACATAGTCACTAATTTGGGCCGAGCGCAGATTTATCGGCGGATCAAAAGAAATGAGTGAAGATGAATCACCAATAAATGCTTGGGCATTTCGCGGAACTTCAGGCAAACCAGTGGCAATTCCTGCAGGTGGCTTGTTACGCATATCTTCCATCATTGCAAGAAGTAGAGGGCCAGGTCCTGTAAATATTTCTCCAGCATCTAAATTTGGAGTCATAATTGAATCCTGCCCTGATTTGGAAAATGTTGCTTCATCTAAGTGGCTAATTGAAGAACCAGATTCATAGCGCGCCGGTGTGTAAAGTTTTGGTTTTATTCCGCCATTGACCGCAATTCCTAACGGACCAGCCCAGACGAGCGAAGTTGTTAAAACTTTTCCTAATTCAAGAGATGGTGATGGGAGATCGGCCAAGCGCCGGCCATCTGCTGTTTGAGCATAGGCATCGAATGGAGTTGGCTGATCGATGCTTCCAATTCCAAAATAAGTATCGTAAGAGTCATTAGCTAAAAAAGCTAAACCATGGGCAATTTCATGAATGAAAACAGATTGCAAATCATATTCAGAATTACTTGGCGCACCGTCTCCGCGCATATTCCATTTTGCACTTGAATTAACTTGGATAATTATTTCAGGATTAGCCTTATCTAAATCTTTTCCGGCTAAAGCATTTGCAAGAGCAGATGGATACCAAAGTGATGGATCAGGAGCACCGCTAAATCCAGAATATAAACTTCCGGGACGGGCGCTACCTAAGATTCCCCACGAAGCGGAGCGACCCCATGATGCATCAACGGTGACTGGTACAGATGATTTAAAATTTGCAGACCATATATCTATTGCGCCTTGCACTTCTTTCTTGGCCCAGTCTGGAAAATTGTTGTACCTAACATCGAATTTAGATTTTGCAACGAAGTTCGCACTCTTAGGCCTTGAACTTGGTTTGGCACTAGTCGGATTTCCTGCGTAGATGTAACCCCAGTGTGTCGCGGGTTGGACTTTAAAAAGCGCTTCGGCAGATGGTGCGCTAAAGACTGATCCAAGAATTGATGCGACTAACGCAAGAATTCCTAAGCGCTTACTTTTGAACCTCCACATAACCCCCAAACCTATCAGGGTGAGATGATTTACAATGGCCAATATGATTCAAGCGGAATTTTCTATGGAAATTGACAGGATTGGAAGGAGTAGATAGTTGGCAAAAACAATGACCAATAAGGTAACCCTATATTCGCGGCACGGCTGTCATCTTTGTGATGATGCAATTAACTACCTTAATTCTGTTAAAGATGAATTAAATTTTAATATCGAGATTATTTATATTGACGGAAATGCAGAACTTGAAAAGCTATATGGAGAACAAATTCCAGTAACGCAAATTGACGGAGTGCACCATGATTTTTGGCACATAGACCCAGAACGCTTTAGATCTTCCCTTCAAAAACATCGTCAGCATCAATAATTCGGTACGAATATCCCTGTTCGGCTAAGAAGCGTTGACGATTTTGTGCAAAATCTTGGTCAATAGTGTCGCGCGAAACAACTGAATAAAACTTAGCAGTTCTGCCATCAGATTTAGGGCGCAGGATTCGACCTAAACGCTGAGCTTCTTCTTGGCGTGAACCAAAAGCCCCAGAAACTTGAATCGCAATTGTTGCATCGGGTAAATCAATTGAAAAGTTTGCAACTTTAGAAACAACCAAACATGTTACTTCGCCACTACGGAAGAGATTAAATAAACGTTCGCGCTCTTTAATAGGGGTCTCACCTTTAATTAACGGAACTCCGAGAATTTCAGATAATTCGTCTAACTGGTCAATGTATTGTCCAATAACTAAAATTTGTTCTCCCTCATGCTTCTTGACGAGGGCTTCCACAACGTTTCGCTTTGTTCTAGTAGTTGCACAGTAGCGGTAACGCTCTTCGGGCTCTGCTGTTGCATAAGACAAACGCTCGGTTTCTGTAAGATTTACTCGCACCTCAATACATTCGGCAGGTGCGATATATCCTTGTGCTTCAATTTCTTTCCATGGCACATCAAATCTTTTTGGACCGATCAGTGAAAAAACTTCACCTTCCATGCCATCTTCGCGTACCAAGGTTGCAGTTAAACCTAATCGTCTGCGCGATTGAATATCAGCGGTAAAACGAAAGATTGGCGCAGGCAGAAGATGTACTTCATCGTAAATTATCAAACCCCAGTCATGAGTATCGAAGAGAGCGAGATGAGAATAGACGCCATTCTTTTTTTTTGTCATTACTTGATAAGTAGCAATTGTTACTGGGCGAATCTCTTTTTTTGCCCCTGAATATTCCCCAATTTCATCGTCATTTAACGTTGTGCGTAAAAGTAATTCTTCGCGCCATTGGCGCGCCGCAATTGTGTTTGTTACCAAAATTAAAGTTGTAGCTTTTGCATGCGCCATAGCAGCGCAACCAACAATTGTTTTTCCAGCCCCGCAAGGAAGTACAACTACACCTGAACCACCATGCCAAAAACCTTCGGCCGCCAAAGTTTGGTATGGACGAATTACCCAACCATCTTGCACAAGTGCAATTTCATGTGCCTGTCCATCGACATAACCTGCAAAATCTTCTGCAGGCCATCCAAGACGCAAAAGCGATTGCTTTATATGTCCGCGTTGGCTGGGATGGATTGCAATTGTTTGCGCATCAATGCGTGGTCCAAGCAGCGGTTGAATTTTTTTAGCTCTGATTACTTCTTCAAGGACCGCAGTATCTGTTGTTACAAGAATTAATCCATGCACGGGGTCGGCTTCAATGCGCAAGCGCCCATAGCGCGACATTATTTCAGCAACGTCAACTAAAATTGAATGCGGAACGGCGTAGCGAGAGTATTTAATTAAAATATCAATTACTTGTTCAGCGTCGTGACCTGCGGCACGCGCATTCCAAAGACCCAGTGGTGTCAGGCGGTAGGTATGAATATGTTCTGGCGCTCGTTCTAATTCAGCAAATGGTGCAATCGCACGGCGACATTCGGTTGAGAGCCCATGATCAATATCTAAAAGAAGAGTTTTATCACTCTGAATAATTAGCGGTCCATCAGTCATTAAGTAAATCCCTAATCAAGGCGTGCAACAGAGCGCTTCGCTCGTGCATTGTGCTGATGTCAACCCATTCGCTATGGGCGTGAGCGCCACCCCCGATTGCACCTAATCCATCCAATACTTGTGCGCCAGCAGCGGCTGCAAAGTTTCCATCACTAGCGCCACCGACTGCGGCGTGACCAAGTGGTGGCATCCCTAAAGACTTTGCAACTTTTTCAATACGCTCATATAAGGCCATAGTGGACTTTGCTTCAAGCGGCGGTCGATTAAAACCGCCAGAAATCTCAAATTTTGCTTCTAAGTGTTGCGGGATTAAATTATGAATTGCCATATCTACTCGCTCAAGTTCGGCCAGTGAAAAAGATCGAGCATCAACATCTAGAACGGCAAGATCTGGAACAGTATTTGTAGTATTTCCGGAACAAATCATGGTTGGTACGACTGTTGTTCCTAAATCTCCATTCTCAAGTGCGGCTAAAGAAATAATGACGCGAGCTATTTCGATACTTGAATTAATTCCTTTTTCGGGTTCAAGACCTGCATGTGATGCGCGCCCGATTGCGCGTATTTGGTACATGGCAGTTCCCTTACGAGCAGTCTTTACTTTTCCATCAAGTGTTGCCTCCAAAACTAAAACTGCTTTTGCATTTTTTGAAATATCTGCAATTAATTCTTTTGAGGCCTGACTCCCGGTCTCTTCATCAGTTGTTGCTATTAGTGCCACCGAGCCTTCAAGGCCTTTCATCGCAAATAAGGCTTGAACAAAACCAGTCTTCATATCGAAAATTCCGGGACCCTTTGCAATATTTCCTTCAACGCTCCATAGCGGCGTGAATGAACCGATTGGCCAAACAGTATCTAAGTGCGCAAGAACAACAATCTCAGGTGTTGCATCGCCCCACCAGAAAACAGGTCGACCTTTAATCTCTCGAATCTCTGCAGGAATACCTAGAACACGATTAGCGATATCACTTGCAAGTCGGACAACATCTCTGCAGCTTTGAAGATCATCGGTCGGAGATTCCAACTTCACGAGTTCTTCTAGCGCGGCCAACATAGTGTCAATTCTGCCGTATTTAGCTGCTTCGGGGTGAGTCATAACACGGCCACACCAGTAATGCGCGGGATTCTAAAGCTTTGGACTTCCCCTGTTGCGTGGTCACGTGCAATTAGTGAACCAGCGCTTACCTTTAATGGATCAATAATTCGATGCGAAACGCCACCATTGTTGTCGGCATAGCCAATTGAAAGTGACTGTTCTTTCCCTATAAATTGATTGAGCAGTTCTAAGGTTTCATTTGCACTTGTTCGTGGCAGTTCTCCCAGCGCCTTGCTGGCAATCTGTCGCAGATGCGTTTGTTTGTGACTTGATTTTTCACCAATGCGCAGTGCTCGAATCGCCGTAGTAAGTGTTTCATTATTTGGTATTTCTATTTCTCCAATAATGCGCGGTGGCCGAGGCTTAGAAATGGCGCGATTAGAACGCGGACCCGTTAATAGCGCTCCATTAGATGATTCTGCTGCCGGTAGATAACCAGCATCGCGCAATAAACGCATGGCATCGGTTGCATCTAAATCGCAAATTAGAACTTCTGGCGCAATTCTTCGAAAAGTTAGAATATCTAATCGTCTGTCACTCATTATTTGGGTAATCATCGCTGAATCTTCGCAGCGGATAAATGAAGAAGTATTTCCAACCCGTAATTTTCCGTGTTTCTTTGAAACATCGCTGATCAAATATTCAAGGGGTTGTGGCATGGCAGTTTTAGAAGCCCTCTTTAAGAAAGCTTTAATTTCGTCGCCAGTTTTCCCGTGATCTAGCGCACGGCGAATTGTTGCTTCACTAAAGCGATAAACCGTTGCACCGCCACGGCTCTCAATATCGGCAAGAATAGCTAGTTCTTGTGCTATTTCGTGTTCAAGTGGGCCAGGTGCGATTGCAGTGTTATCACTTTGAATCAAAATGTGATCAACAGTTTTTGGAAGATCGGTATTAATGCGATTTAATTCTGCACCAGATAAAAATTCACGCCCGTAACTAGAAATAACGCCCTGACCAGTAATGCCCAGCCACTCAGCCTCGCGCAGTGAGAATTCGACAAGTTCTTCCTGAAGCGATGAATTACGTCGAATCGGTGCGCGCCATTGGAAGAGTTTTAGAAAAGACGTGAAGTCCGGCGCCACAGTTGGATTTTCATTTAAAATTGTTAGCGTAAGTGCGCGAACTCGCGCAGCATTAACGCGATCTAGTTCGGGGCCAAGTGCTGCAATATTTTTTGATTCAATACGGCCAACTAAGCCACTAACGCGAGAAGTAATTAACCATTGCGAAGCAATAATTTGCCAGCGCTCGGCTGGAGTCTGCATCAACCAGATATCGAATTTATTACTTGGCAGGATTTGATCATCGGCACCAATTGTGATTAGCGATGCTAAATATGCAAGTTCTGCAATGAATGCTGTGCAAGATTGGTCAACACCCAGATGTGTTGATGCGATCTTTAAATCACGAACTCCTAATCCACCAGAGCGAAGCACATTGGCTGGTTCTTGCGCCCAAAAATTAAGAAGTTCTTCCACCCACCGCAATACAGTTGAGATATTTGCAATCGCGGCACGATCTATTTGTCCACCATCGCGCTTCTTACCTTCTAGAGTTGGTGATTTAACAAAACACTCTTTGTGAATCTTGCCACCTCGTAAATAAATGGCAACTTCACGCGGTAAAATTACAGTTCTCTGATCTAGCGGTACTAAGAATTTCTCATTTAGCAACCATTCGATTCCCGTACCTGGGTTTTTAATATCTCCAACGCTTCCGCGAGGTGGACCCCAGACCAAGCGATCTAGTATTTTTTTTGCCTCAGGTGGGGCGCTTTCCAGAGTTGATAATTTCAATTTCGCCATTGATGCTGGGCCAATTCCTGCTGGTTCGGCACCTATTACTTCACGTAACTGCATGGGTAAGCGAAGTCCATCATCGGATGTATAAAGAAGTCCAAGTGATACCAGTTGTGGAATAACCGTTAGCGCATCTTTATTCGTAACACTTGCAATATCTTTTTCTTTCATTGGTGAATCAAGACAAGCAGCGGCTTCTAAAACTTGGAATTGCCATTGATTAAGTGAATCAATCGCCCGCGCCAAACTTGGGGCAGAGCATGCGCGAATTGCAAGTGATGAAATATCTGGGGGAAGCGGTGAGATTAAATCAGGGCGAGATTGAAAGAGGAATAAAAAGGCAGCATCATCGATGCTACGCAAGTAGTCAGTGAAAGAGCGCTTTTCCATAACTTGCTTACATTACTAGATGATGAGCCATTACGTATAATCAGCGATTTCGACTACGTGGCGTAAGCCAAGTTGCAAGTGCAGCGATACGAATTACTATAGGAGAAATTGCTTTGGTAATAAATCGAGCGCGGCGATAATCGTGAATCGGCCAACCTTCTGCCATGGCGCGCAAACTCAAAATTGCATCAGGATTTATCACACTTGGTTTGCCAACAGCGAGTAGTAAAGGTAGATCATTATGGCTATCGGAGTATGCAAAACATTGACTTAATTCAAAACCTTCACGCTCTGCTAATTCGGTAATTGCAGTTGCTTTCTCTTTTCCGTGTAAGAGACTTCCCAGCATTGCCCCTGTGTAACAACCATCTTTGATTTCTGCTCTACTACCTAACGCTCCAGTAAAACCTAAACTTTTTGCGATCAGGATCGCCATATCTTCCGGTGCTGCAGTAACTAACCAAACTTCTTCATCATTTTTTAAATGTGCTTCTGCAATATCGATAGTGCCTTGCCACAATGCAGGAGATACGAATTCATCATAAATGGCTTGGGCGATGCTCTCAATATCTTTTACATTATGTCCACCTATAAAATCTGTGGCTGCATCTTGGAATCTTTTGATCTCCTCTTTATTTTCTTTACCTGTTAAGCGATATCGCAGATTGGCCAGCACAAATCGAGAGATATCCTTTTTTTTGAAGAAGCCACGCTGATACATTCCACGCGCGAGGAAATAAATAACCGAGCCACGAATAAGCGTGTTATCTACATCAAAAAAGGCGGCCCGTTTTGGTTTGAGTGCCATGTCACTACCTTAGCGATTTACTACCTAATTAGACGCTTTATGCTTTACCAATGGGTTCATCGCCAACTTCAACAGTTCATCTGCTGCGTCATGGAGAAGTAGAGAATCCGAAAAAAATTCTCTACGGTCGCCAACCTGGTTGGAAATTATCAACTCGTGGTCAAGAAATGGCGCAAACTTTAGGACAATGGTCACAATCAATTAATTTAGGGGCGCTACATGTTTCGCCACTAGAACGTGCGCAACAAACTGCTGCACCAATTGCTGCTGCGCATAATATTGTGATAACAACAGATGAGCGACTAATTGAAGCCTCAAATATTTTCGAGGGCAAACCTTTTGGAATCGGTGATGGAGTTCTTAAACATCCAACTGCGTGGCGCCATTTATGGAATCCGTGGAAACCTTCATGGGGCGAGCCTTATGAAGAACAAATTAATCGTATGATGGCTGCAATATTCACCGCGCGCGATGCTGCAAATGGAAAAGATGCAATATGTGTCTCGCATCAATTACCAATCTGGATTCTACGCAGTGCAATTGAGAACCGCCGATTAATTCATGATCCACGCGCTCGCCAATGCTCTCTAGCCTCTGTTACAAGTGTTCACTTTGATGACGATGGATTAATTTCTGGAATAACTTACTCCGAACCTGCACATCATTTATTACCTGAGAAAAAATAATGAAGTTAGGCCATCGATTTTTTGCAATCATTGCAATCGCAAGCCTCTTAACTGGATGCAGCCGTGGCGGTACTTCAACAAGCCAAGAGAATTTTATTTCAGGCAATGGATCAGTTACTTTCATCAAAACTTTAGATCGAATTGCTGCGCCTAAATTATCTGGCATGACGCTATCGGGTGAAAATTACACATTTAAACAAGGTCGGCTTGCAGTTGTAAATGTGTGGGCTTCATGGTGTTCACCATGTCGCGCCGAATCGCCAGCCTTGGTCGCGCTTTCAAAGAAATATTCACAAGTTTCTTTTATTGGAATTAATACGCGCGATAATCCAGCATCAGCCAAAGCGTTTGAACGCAGATTTACTATTCCTTATCCAAGTTTAATTGATGACTCAGTACTTTTTGGTTTTAGAAATTCGCTATCTGCAAATGCCATTCCGGTAACAGTTGTCATTGATAAATCAGGGCGAGTTGCGGCGCGTATTTCGGGTCAAATTACTTTTGCATCTTTGGGTGATTTAATCGAACGGGTGAGTGCCGAATGAGAGATTTCTTTGTAGAACAGATTATGAGCGGCGGGCTGATTGCTGCTTTCCCAATCGCTTTACTAGCAGGATTAATTTCATTTCTCTCTCCTTGCGTTTTGCCGCTCGTGCCTGGTTATTTATCTTTCGCTGCTGGTTTTTCAAAAAGTCGTGGGAAAGTGTTCTTAGGTTCACTTTTATTCGTGCTGGGTTTTAGCGCAGTCTTTATATCTTTCGGAGCACTCTTTGGCGGGATAGGCAATTACTTAATAATTAACGAGAACTTAATTATACGTTTTCTAGGAATTTTTACCATTGTCTTAGGTGTAATTTTTCTTGGCGCATTTCCACTTATGCCAACGTTCCGTCCAAAAATATCTACAACTGGTGGATTAGTAGGTGCCCCAATTTTGGGTTTTCTTTTTGGTATCGGGTGGACACCATGCATCGGGCCAGTATTAGCCGTAGTTATGACTCTTGCATTACAAGAATCAAATGCGTCTCGCGGCGCAATTCTTTCGCTGGGTTATTGTTTAGGTTTAGGTCTGCCATTTCTAGCCTCTGGTTTATTTCTAGATCGCTCTGAGAAGCTACGCCGCTTTATGGTGAAAAAAGGTGGCGTTATAACAAAAGTTGGCGGTATTTTTCTAATTGCAATTGGTCTGTTACAAGTCTCAGGTTTATGGAGTTATGTAATGAATTCACTTCGCTCGGTAATTTCAGGTTTTGTACCGGTCATCTAAATGAAGCAAAAAACGGAGATTCCCGAACTAGACGCAAAGAGTCTTTTGCGTTATGGCTGGAGACAATTAACAAGCATGAGTACTGCGCTATTTTTATTACTAATGCTTGGGGTTGCATCAATTCCAGGGTCTTTAATTGCCCAACGCACTCAAAACCCAATCAAAGTGCGTGAGTACTTTAAAAATTCTCCATCACTAGCGCAATGGATGGATCGTTTTTCACTTTTTGATGTTTACGGCTCTCCTTGGTTTAGTGCAATTTATATATTGCTTTTTATTTCTCTCATTGGCTGTGTTTTACCGCGCACTATTGAACATTTTCAGGCATCAAGGGCGCTGCCTCCTGCGACTCCAAGAAATTTAAACCGGATGGAGCATCATCAAAGTTGGAGAGCTAATGGAAATGAAATTGATTTAGCACGCTCATGGCTGAAAGCAAATCGGTTTAGAACCTTAGAAAAAGATAATTCACTATCGGCCGAGAAAGGTTTCTTGCGAGAAACTGGAAACTTGTTTTTTCACCTAGCCCTTATTTTAGTTTTACTTGGCATCAGTTTTAGTTCCCTATTTGGAATGCGCGGTGAAGCAATTATTAATGTGGGAGAACGCTTTATCAATACGCCAACTACTTATGATTCCCTGGCCTATGGAAAATTATTTGGCGATAAGAATTTGCCACCTTTTACTATCAATGTTGATAAGTTCGTTGCAAAATATAATTTGGTTACAAATGCTCCTGAGGATTACACCCTCAATGTGACTGTTATAAATGAACCTGGTGAGGCACCTATAAAAAGAATTGTTAAAGTAAATAGTCCGCTTACTTTTGGAAGTACCCGTGTTTTTTTGCAGGCAAATGGATATTCACCGATTGTTACCGTAAGAGATTCACTTGGAGATATTGCGCTGCAAGGCCCGATTCCATTTTTACCACAGGATGGAAATCTTCGATCTATTGGCGCAATAAAAGTTCCTGATGCCCAGCCACAGATTGGTTTTGTTGCATCTTTTTTGCCAACCCAGAATCGCGATGGAGTAAATGGTGGCATTAGTGTTTTCCCTGAATCTCTTGACCCAAAGTTACTTTTTTCGATTTGGAAAGGTGATTTAGGTCTTGACTCTGGAAAACCGCAATCGGTATATCGAATTGATACCAGTAAAATGGAACGAATCGCCTCGAAATCTTTAAAGCCAGGTGAAACTTTCACTTATCCGGAAGGTTCTATAACTTTTGAGGGAATAGTTCCTTGGGTCAATTTGAATGTAGTTACTGATCCTGGAAAGAGTTATGCCCTTGTTGGCGCTATTGTTGTCATTCTTGGTTTACTCGCTTCACTCTTTACTCGCAGGCGCCGCATCTGGATTCGAATAAACGAATTTGGGGATGTGGAAGTAGCAGGATTAGCCAAGAATGGCGCACCTGGTTTAGATATAGAAATTACAAATTTAGTAAGAAAGTTAAAGGGGGAATAAAAAGTGTCAACAACATGGGCTTATATTTCTAATTATTTAATTTATGGCGCAATGGCCGTTTACACCCTTTCCTTTTTTGCCCACGCTTTTGAAACTGCGTGGGCTGTTCGTTCCCCTGCCGCTGCAGATTCTGCTAAAGGAAATTTATTAATCAAAACACTTGATTACAAACGCACAGAAAAAGCCGGACGAATTGCCACCGCGATGATGATTTTAGGTTTCATTCTTTTATTAGCAGGTGTTATTGCGCGTGGACTTTCAACAGGTAGCGTGCCTTGGGGAAATATGTATGGATTTTCTATAACAGGTGCGCTGGCATTTACTGGGGCGTATCTAGGCGCCCTTCGTAAATATGATTTACGATGGTTAGGTTTATTAGTTTCTATCTCAGTACTTTTAACTCTAGGAACTGCCGTCGCCGTTCTCTATCGACCAAGTGCACCACTTTTTCCCGCACTTCAATCTACTTGGTTAATCATCCATGTTTCGGCTGCAATTATTTCTGGCGGAGTTTTCTTGCTTGCAAATATTGTTGCTGCCGCATATTTATTCTTAGACTCAATGGAAAAAAAGGGTCCGCGCACACCATGGGCGCAACGTTTGCCATCGCTAGAAGTACTTGATCAACTTTCATATCGCTTAGTTGCATTTGTTTTCCCACTTTGGACATTTTCAGTGATCGCTGGTGCCATCTGGGCTGAAGCCGCATGGGGGCGTTATTGGGGCTGGGATCCAAAAGAGACTTGGGCTTTTATCACTTGGGTTGCATATGCCGCATATTTACATGCACGAGTAACAGTAGGTTGGCGCGGACGACGAGCTGCATGGTTATGTATATTTGCTGGTTCCACATTTTTATTTAACTATGTATATGTAAATATTTGGGGAAGCGGAAAACACACTTATAGCGGTCTTTAAGTAAAAGTTTTAAAGCTTGCGTAAGAAATCCGGATTATCATCCGGAGGCAAGATACGACGCTTGGTTCCACCACCTAGTCCAGCAATCTTTGGGCGACCTGCAATCCAATAAGCAAGTGGTCCAATTGGTGTTGTTCCAAAAACTATTATGATTAAAATCCAAGCCCACTTAGGCAAGTTACGAATTTTGCTTTCATCTGTACGTGCGCAATCCACAAGGGTAAAAATACTAAATCCAATTAGAAGAGCTGTAATAAGGAAGTAGGTCATGGCTTAATCATGGCAGATTCCTCTGGCTTGCAATCCTTGGGTTGTGTATTAAGGCCGTAGAATAAATGTGCTGGTTTAGCCCCCTCCCACCTTTGGGAGTTGGGGCCAACTGACGTTTGCCGCAAAGGAGTAAATAATGCGTGGATTACTTGCGCTCATGTCTGCGCGTCCAAGCCTTATTGGCGCGATTTCAGAAAACCCAATCTGCGTTGCGCCAGCACCTAGCTATGCATTTTTGATAGCAATGCGCGCACAAAGCCATCCAGTATTAGTAATTACAAGTTCAAGTCGAAGCGCCGAGGATCTGGCTAATGAACTTCGAGAATTGCACGAAAATGTTTTGGATTTTCCGGCTTGGGAAACTTTGCCGCACGAGCGCTTAAGTCCGCGAAGTGACACGGTTGCGCAGCGAATCAGAACGCTTTATGAATTGAATAAGCCAAATCAATCTCACCCGATTGTTGTTACACCAGTGCGCGGCGCAATTCATCGCATAATTGCCGAACTAGGTACGACAGATTTGATTAGTTTAGAAATCGGCGCTGAACGCAGTCTCGATGAACTCGTTCGAGATTTATCATCCCTTGCCTATATTCGCACCGACTTAGTTGAACGCCGTGGCGAATTTGCGGTGCGTGGTGGAATTGTTGATCTTTTTCTACCACTTAGTGATTATCCGGTTCGTATTGATTTCTTTGGCGATGAGATTGAAGATTTAAGTTATTTTGAAGTTGCGGATCAAAGAACTCTTAGACCGGTTATCGGAACAGTCGAAATTTATCCTTGCCGCGAATTTTTATTAAATCAGGCGGTCAAAGCGCGCGCTTTGGAAGCACAAAATGAATTTCCACAAGCGGGAGAAATGTTGCACAAGATTTCCCAAGGAATTGTTTTTGAAGGAATGGAATCGCTAATTCCACTTTTAATTGAAAAGACGCAAACTCTTTTTCAACGAATGCCGGCAGAGGCGGAAGTTATTTTTATAGATGGCGAGCGAATTAAATCTCGCGCCGCAGATTTATTAGCCACTAATGCAGAATTTCTCGCGGCTTCGTGGTCGAATGCTGCCTATGGTGGCGTAGCACCATTACATGATGGTGCCGGCACATATATGTCGTGGGATGAATTAAAAACCGAAATTGAAAGCAACTCTATGCAACAAAGATCGCTCGACCCATTCGGTAGCGACTTAGCGCAGGACACAACTTTTTTGGACTTCTTGGCAATCGATCCTATGCGAGGAGATGCCGATAGAGCAGTTGCCCAATTACGAAGTGCAATTGAGGCAAATGCGATAGTAATTTTTGCCACGCATGGACACGGAATGTTAGAACGGTACGCGGGAATTTTTCGAAGCGCAGATTTACCAGTTCAAATCGTAGAAAAGTTAAGTGAGCAACCAAAGCGCGGTGTAATTTACTTAACCACAAGTGTTATCGCGCACGGTTTTGCATCCCTTGATGAACATATCTACTTTGTAACGCAGCGGGATTTAACTGGTAGCAAAGGCAGCGTTAAAGATAGCGAAAGGCTTCCATCAAAGCGAAAGCAAGCAATTGATCCATTAGAACTACGCGCAGGAGATTTTATCGTTCATGAGCAACATGGAATCGGTCGCTACATCGAATTATTAGAACGCACAACAAATGGCGTTACCCGCGAATATTTAGTAATCGAATACGCATCTGCTAAACGCGGACAACCAAGAGATCGGATATTTGTTCCTACAGATTCACTAGAGCAAGTCAGTAAATATGTCGGCGGAGAAGCACCAACTGTGCACCGCATCGGCAGCGGTGAATGGCAGAAGGCAAAGGGGCGTGCGCGAAAAGCGGTACGACAAATTGCTGGTGAATTAATTCGACTCTACGCCGCACGCACTAGTTCGCCGGGTTTTGCTTTCTCACCAGATACTCCATGGCAACGTGAACTAGAGGATTCATTTTCTTATATCGAAACCCCAGATCAACTTTCAACGATTAATGATGTTAAAGCCGATATGGAACGCCCATATCCTATGGATCGAATTATCTGCGGGGATGTTGGATATGGAAAAACCGAGATAGCTATTCGCGCGGCTTTTAAAGCGGTCCAAGATGGCAAACAAGTCGCAGTCTTAGTCCCAACCACTCTTCTTGTACAACAACACATTAAAACTTTTGCCGAAAGGTATGCTGGATTTCCGATTAAAGTTGCTGGGTTATCGCGATTTAATTCAGCCAAAGAGAGTAAAGAAATTCTGCAGGATTTATCCGCGGGTTCAGTAGATGTCGTAATTGGAACACATCGCATCCTTTCCAATGATGTGCAATTTAGAGATTTAGGGCTAGTTATCGTTGATGAAGAGCAGCGTTTTGGTGTTGAGCAGAAAGAATCACTTAAGAAATTGCGGACAACTGTTGATGTATTAGTGATGTCAGCAACTCCAATTCCACGAACGCTAGAAATGGCAGTTACTGGAATTCGCGAAATGTCTACGATTACGACCCCGCCGGAAGAGCGTCATCCAATTTTGACATATGTCGGTCCGCGTGAAGATGGCCAAATAAGGGCAGCAATCCATCGCGAATTATTGCGTGATGGTCAGATTTTCTATATTCATAATCGCGTCGAATCAATTGATCGAGCAGCATCACATTTACAGGAACTTGTTCCCGAAGCAAGAATTCGGATTGCTCATGGTCAGATGAGCGAGGGGGCTCTTGAAGATGTAATTCTGGCATTCTGGAATCGCGACTTTGATGTTCTCGTGTGCACCACAATTGTTGAAAGTGGTTTAGATATTGCAAATGCAAATACTTTAATTGTTGAACGTGCAGATAATTTTGGACTTTCGCAACTTCACCAACTAAGAGGAAGAGTTGGCCGCGGCCGCGAACGTGCCTATGCATATTTCTTATATCCGCCAGACCAACCGCTCTCTGAATTAGCCCATGATCGCTTGACAACAATTGCAGCAAATACCGATTTAGGTTCGGGTATGCGCGTTGCGTTAAAAGATTTAGAAATAAGAGGTGCTGGTAACTTACTTGGGGGAGAACAATCCGGACACATTGCCGATGTTGGATTTGATTTATATATGCGCATGGTTGGAGAAGCGGTCCAAGATTACAAAACTGGCTTTCTTGAAACTCAAGAGAAGTTTGCTGAATGCAAGGTAGAACTTCCAATTAATGCCCATCTCTCAAGTACTTACGTAACTGGCGAACGGTTGCGACTGGATTTATATCGACGCCTGGCTGATGTGCGAACTGGTGGTGATGTGGAATCTATTCGGGCCGAGTTAATTGATCGATTTGGTGAATTACCAACTCAGGCTGATGCCCTACTTGGGATTGCCGAGTTACGAGCTATTGCCAAAGCGGCTAAATTAACTGAAGTTGTATTGCAGGGGAAATTTTTGAGATTAGCACCGCTATTTTTGCCAGAGTCTCGTCAGTTACGTTTGTCACGTATCTATCCACAATCGCTCTATAAGGCCGCTACCGGAACTGTTCTCGTTGCATTTCCTCAAAAGTCTGCGTGGAATCCGTCTGAAAGTGGTGCTCTAATGGTGGATACTTCTCTTCTGGCTTGGGTAATCGAGGCCGTGCACCAACTAAGCGCCCCAACGAAAGTGAGTTCATAGTGAAGAAGATTCTTGTTTCAGTGGCAGTAGTAAGCACACTGTTTTTATCAGGTTGTTCTCAAGTAGGAGCGGCAGCAAGCATCGGTAATACAAAAATAACTCAAGCAACAGTGCAGGGCAGTATTGATTCAATCCTTGCTGAGCGTTCAAAAGTTGATATTACGCAGATGCAAGTTGAAATCGGTGAAGCACTTAATCGTAGCCAAATGCGTTTTCACTTGTTATCTCGCTTGCTATTAGAAGTCGGGAAAGAGTTGAAATTAAGCGTTACAAAAGCTGAAATCGATACCCGCCGTGCAAGTATTCTCGAGCAAATTGGCGGTGTAGAAAAACTTCCCGAATCACTTGTCGGTGCTCAAATTTCTCCACTTGATTTAGATGCTTATTTAGAAGCGATTATTTTGTCGGGCAAAATAAGCCAGACTGTAGCTGCTAGTGGTGTGGCAGAAGCAGATGTAGCTGGTGAGATTCAGAGACTAATTATTGCCAAAGCAGCACAGCTAAAAGTTACGGTAAACCCACGTTATGGAAAATGGGATCAAGCAACTGGTAATGTAGTCGCTGCAGATTCCGCTGGAAGCGCAGTAACACCTGCTCCAACTAAATAATTTTCTCAACTATGAGTGAGTCATACCTGCAACGCTTAGTTGAGGTAATGAATCAACTTCGTTCACCTGGCGGTTGCCCATGGGATGGCGAACAAACTCATGAATCTTTAGTTAAGTATTTACTTGAAGAATCCTATGAATTTGTCGATTCATTAAATAGTAATGACCGCGCCGGAATGCGGGAGGAATTAGCCGATGTGCTGCTACAGGTTTATTTTCATGCACGAATAGCCCAAGAGCACCCAACTGACCCATTTACTATTGAAGATGTTGCGCAATCGATTACAGAGAAGTTAATTAGAAGACATCCACATGTTTTTGGTGATGTAAAAGTATCTGGCAGTCAAGAAGTTCTCGCAAACTGGGAAGCGATTAAAGCAAAAGAGAAGGGGCGCACATCAGCTCTTGAAGGAATTGCAATGGCTCAACCAGCGCTACCCCTTATTGAAAAACTTCTGTATCGCGCCGATAAATATGGCGTAGTAGTTAGCGTTCCGAATGAAGTTGATTTTAATTCACCAGCAGATGAAAGTGCCGTCGGCAGAGCTTTATTAGCAGTTATTGCTTGGGCCCACGCAAACGGTATCGATGCCGAAAGCGCGCTTCGTAAAGAGGCGAGTGATTTGCGTCAACAAATATCATCGATTGAGTCGCGGTAGGATTAGCCCTAAATTCTTTATCGAAATTCTTTGAGGAGATTAATTAAGTGGCAATTATAAAGGCTCTGATAGCACGCGAAATTCTTGATTCCCGTGGAAATCCAACGGTTGAAGTCGACATCGAATTAAGCGACGGAACCAAATCGCGTGCTGCAGTTCCAAGCGGAGCGTCAACTGGTGCTTTTGAAGCATCAGAACTTCGTGATGGCGGTGCGAGATATGGCGGCAAGGGTGTTTTAAATGCAGTTGCCTTTATCAATGGCGAAATATCTAAAAAAGTTATAGGTCTTGATTCAAAAGAACAACGCAAAATTGACCAAATAATGATCGATTTAGATGGAACGCCGAATAAATCCCGCCTTGGCGCAAACGCAATTTTAGGTGTTTCGCTTGCTACAGCTAAAGCATCTGCAGTTAGTTCAAACCAATCACTCTTTCGTTATTTGGGAGGGGCAGATGCAAATATTTTGCCTGTGCCAATGATGAATATTTTAAATGGCGGAGCCCATGCAGATACAAATGTAGATATTCAAGAATTTATGGTGGCCCCAATCGGTGCTCCAACTTTTAGCGAATCACTTCGATGGGGCGCAGAGATTTACCACGCGCTAAAATCAGTGCTCAAGAAACGTGGTTTAGTGACAAGTGTTGGTGATGAAGGTGGTTTTGCTCCAAATCTTGAGAGCAACAGGGCGGCGCTGGATCTTATTCTGGATGCAATTAATTTAACTGGTCTATCACCTGGCCACGATGTTGCACTTGCCATGGATGTTGCCGCAACCGAATTCCATGAAAATGGAAAATACAATTTCGAAGGCGCCCTTAAGTCATCTGATCAAATGATCTCTTACTACAAAGAGTTAGTAGATTCCTACCCCCTCGTTTCAATTGAGGACCCACTCAATGAAGAAGATTGGGCTGGCTGGGCGCAGATGACCGCGATTCTTGGAGACAGAGTACAAATTGTGGGGGATGATTTATTTGTGACTAATCCAATTCGCCTTGAACGAGGTATCAAAGAACACACGGCAAATGCTTTATTAGTTAAGGTCAATCAAATTGGGACTCTCACCGAAACACTGGACGCCGTTGAAATGGCGCGCCGCGCAGATTACCGAAGCATGCTCAGCCATCGTTCTGGTGAAACTGAAGATACAACTATTGCCGATTTAGCCGTTGCCACAAATTGTGGGCAAATTAAAACAGGAGCACCTGCTCGCAGTGAACGTGTTGCCAAATACAACCAACTACTTCGCATTGAAGAAGAACTCTCTACCAGTGCGCAATATGCAGGTCGTGGCGCCTTCCCAAGATTTAAAGCGTAGTAAAGAATAAAGAAAATGGCTCGCCGGTCTCTTAATTTTAACCGTCAACGAGGTTCAGGTCGCTCACTTACGTTATTCATAATTCTCTTTGCTTTAGCACTTACTATCGCTCCACCGGTTAAACATTATTTCACTCAACGAGCACAGATTAATTCGTTGCGCTCGCAATTAGATGCAAACGATCAAGCGTTAAGAGAGGCTCGAAAAGAACTTTTACTATGGCAAGATCCTGAATATATAAAGTCACAGGCGCGCGAAAGATTGCACTTTGTTCTACCAGGAGAGCGTCAGTACATAGTTACCGAATCTGGGAATCAAGGAAACTCAACTGATGGCGCACAAGTAGCCAATAACATTCCAGCTGGCCAACCTTGGTATACGCGTTTGGTTGCATCAATTACTGAAGCTGGAAATCCGTGAGTTTTAAATGAAAGAAGTATCACGGCAAGATTTAGAAGCAATCGAAAATCAATTAGGTCGCACACCAAGGGATGTGCATGCAATTGCTTATCGTTGCCCTTGCGGTAAACCTGGCGTCGTTGAAACCAATCCGCGATTAACTGACGGAACGCCCTTCCCAACCTTCTTCTATGCAACATGTACTCGTTTAACTGCTGCGATTTCAACGCTTGAAACAACTGGATTGATGGGTGATATGAATGATCGTCTTGCAACTGATCCAGAGCTCGCAGGCACATACGCCACCGCCCATGATGATTACTTAGCTGCGCGCGCCGTACTTGGAATTGACGTTCCAGAAATTACCGAAATTAGTGCAGGCGGCATGCCCGATCGCGTTAAATGTTTGCATTCACTCATCGCACACTCATTAGCTGCTGGTCCAGATGTAAATCCTCTTGGGGATGAAGCGTTAGCGAAATTGCCAAAATGGTGGATTGGTAATCCATGCGAGTAGCAGCCATTGATTGCGGAACAAATTCCATTCGCTTATTAATCGCCGATATTGATGGCAAAAACTTTCGCGAAGTTATGCGCACTATGGAAATTGTTCGCCTTGGACAAGGAGTTGATCAAAGCGGAGAATTTCACCCCGATGCAATCGCACGCACATTAAGTGCAGTCGATAAATTTGGAGTAGAGATTGCTAAACGCGGAGTTGAAAAGATTCGATTCTGTGCAACTAGTGCAACTCGCGATGCAACTAATCGCAATATTTTTATCGATGGCGTCAAATCACGCTTAGGAATTACCCCTGAAGTTATATCAGGTGATGAAGAAGCCGCGCTATCTTTTGTTGGCGCGATTGGCGATTTACCACAGAGCGATGGCCCGTTTTTAGTTGTAGATATTGGGGGCGGCTCTACCGAATTTGTTTTCGGTGATAATAAAGTTATTGCTTCAAAGAGTGTAAATATCGGATGTGTTCGCATGAACGAGCGTCACTTTAACCACGATCCTGCGAGGATCGATGAGATAGAAGCCGCTCGCAAAGATATCCAAGGCGCAATAACTATTGCCTCAGCAACGGTCCCAATTAAGGATGCAAAAACTCTTATTGCTGTTGCCGGTACTGCAACAATGGTGGCTGCCGCTGCACTTGGTCTTGGTGAATATGATCGCTATGCAATTCATTTATCTCGTATTTCGGCGAAAAGAACGCACGAGATTGCAGATATGTTCTTATCCGATACTCGTGAAAAACGTTTAACCTATGGTTATATGCATCCGGGTCGCGCAGATGTAATTCCGGCAGGTTCATTAGTGCTCTCTGAAATAATGAAAGCAACCGGCGCGGCAGAATTTGTTGCTTCCGAGAGCGATATCCTTGATGGAATTGCCAAGAAACTTAGTTTGTGAAAGTGAATTCAAAAGTAATGTCGATTCCAGAAGATAGATCAGTCTTTGATTTAATTGCGCCGAAACCAGATTCGGTGCTGCGCTATGGAGATTTACCTGATCAATGCATAGATATTTATTTAACAGATGAGTCAAACGCTCCAATGATAATTCTGATACATGGTGGCTATTGGCGTAGTGAATATGATCGAATTCATTTAAGGCCATTGGCCGCCGCTCTTGCAAGTAATGGTTGGCAAGTCGCATTAGTTGAATATCGGCGAATTGCTGGCGACCCCGATGCGATGGTTAGTGATATTAAAACTGCAATTGAATTTGTAATGGCTTGCGATGCCACTAGACCCATAATTCTTATGGGACATTCTGCGGGTGGACATTTAGCGTTATGGGCGGCTTCCGTAATTTCTAAATTAAAGTCTGTGATTGCACTTGCTCCAATCGCTGATTTAGCCACAGGTGAAAAGTTAAACTTAGACTCCGGTGCAGTTACCTCATTCTTAGGAAAGAGCGCAGCATTGCGCACTGATTTAGATCCAATTTTAATTAGTACCCAAGCAATTCCAATTACTCTTATTCATGGTGGCGCCGATATTCATGTGCCGATAGAACTATCTAGAGGGTATGCGAAATCTAAAATATTAAAGGGCGAGATTGTAAATCTCATTGAGCTGGCAGGAATTGGCCATTTTGAATTAATAGACCCAAGGAGTTCGGTCTGGCCGGTAATTTTAGATGAGCTAGCTAAAGCCCCGAATTAGAGGCCACCGCTGTTTTTCAGAATAAATAGATTCATAAAATCTGGAACAGGCATCTTTTCAAGCTCCTCGCGGTTAAGCGTTGCATTCATGATAGTTTGCTGTTGTTCTGCCGAAAAAATTCTCGCCAAATTTGTGCGATATTTCTCAATTAAAAGTGGAATTCCTTCAGTTCGACGGCGTGCATGTCCAACTGGATATTCAACAACCACTTCGTCAAGAATTGTCCCATCATTTAATTCAACAGACATAGCATTGGCGATTGATCGCTTATCTGGATCATGATAGTCAGCAGTAAAACTCGTATCTTCTACGCAACTAATTTTTTCACGCAATTCATCAATTCTTGAATCACGGGCTACATCGTCTTCGTAATCGCGAGCGGTTAGGCGTCCAAAAATCAATGGAACCGCAACTATGTACTGAATACAGTGATCGCGATCAGCTGGATTCCGTAGTGGACCCTTTTTGTCAATAATCCGAATACAAGCTTCGTGGGTACGAATTGTTACCTTCTTAATATCGGTACTGGTTTTGTTCATCGACTTAAGCTTTTGATGGAGAGTCATTGCTGCTTCAACACCAGTTTGAGAATGGAATTCAGCTGGGAAGGAAATTTTGAAAAGAATATTTTCCATAACGTAAGAACCATAAGTTCTTTGGAATTTAAAGCTCTGCCCTTTAAATGAGACATCGTAGAATCCCCAAGTTTTTGCTGTGAGTGCTGACGGGTAACCCATTTCACCAGTTTGGGCTATTAAGGCAAGGCGAACTGCGCGCGATGTGGCATCACCGGCAGCCCAAGATTTACGTGAACCAGCATTTGGAAAGTGTCGATAGGTTCTAAGTGCCTGCCCATCTACCCAAGCAAGCGAGACAGCGCTGAGTTGCTGTTGCCGAGTAAGAGCTAACATTTGTGCAACTACTGCGGTGGATGCAACTTTGACCAGAACTACGTGATCGAGTCCAACTTTATTAAATGAATTCTCAAGCGCAATGCAGCCTTGTATTTCATGAGCTTTAATCATCGCAACTAATACATCGCGCATTGTCAGAGTCTTATAGCCAGCAGTTCCAACGTTTCGGGAGATCCAATCCGCAGTCGCCAGGATTGCACCGAGATTATCGGATGGGTGGCCCCATTCCGCGGCCAGCCAAGTGTCATTGAAATCTAGCCAGCGAATCATTGCACCGATATTGAAAGCAGCTTGAACTGGATCTAATTCGTAATTAGTGCCGGGAACTCTGGCACCATTCTTGATTTGGGTTCCAGAAACTATCGGGCCCAGTAGCTTTTTACAGGCGTCATATTCCAAAGCCTCGAGACCGCACCCGATGGTATCTAGTAAACAGCTCCAAGCAGTATCAAAAGCAACTTCAGATGTGACTTTGTAATTTTCTACATAATCGACAATATCAATTATCTCTTTATCAAATTCTTGAGTACTTGGGGTGATATTTGAAGACAAATTATTCAACCTATCTGTTGTTTATGGAAATGAAAGGTAAATCTTCAGGACCTGTGTAGTTAGCACTTGGACGGATAATCTTATTGTCATTTCGTTGCTCGATGACGTGGGCTGCCCAACCTGAGGTTCGCGCGATAACGAAAATCGGCGTAAAGAAACTTGTTGGGATCTTCATTTTGTTATAAGCAACTGCTGAAAACCAATCCAGATTAGGAAACATATTCTTTGCATCCCACATTACGCTTTCGATGCGTAATGCAATGTTAAAGAGATCCATAGAACCTTCAGTTTCGGAAAGTTCTTTAGCAATTGCTTTAATAATTTCATTACGCGGGTCTGAAACTGTATAAACAGGATGACCAAATCCAATAACAACTTCTTTTTTCTCAAGGCGAGACTTAATATCTACCTCTGCTTGGTCTGGGCTTGAATAGCGCTCTTGAATTTCTAAAGCAACTTCATTAGCACCACCATGTTTAGGCCCGCGCAGCGCACCGATTGCTCCAGTGACTGCCGAGAACATATCTGATCCGGTTCCAGCAATTACCCTTCCGGTAAAAGTTGATGCGTTGAATTCGTGTTCTGCATAAAGGATTAGGGATGCATGCATTGATTTAGCCCACAGCGCACTTGGTTTAACGCCATAAAGAAGGTGTAAGAAATGTTCACCAATTGAGTCATCATCTGTTTCTACTTCAATTCGCTTTGCATTGTGACTGAAGTGATACCAATAAAGCAGCATCGAACCTAAGCAAGCCAGCAGGCGATCGGCAATTTCGCGCGCTTGTTCATCGCCGTGACTACCATCCTCTGGAGTTTGACACCCAAGTGCTGAAACTCCGGTTCGCATAACATCCATGGGATGTGTCGTCGCGGGTATTGCTTCAAGAATTGTTTTGAGTGATGAGGGGAGCCCACGCATCGTTGCCAACTTCTTTTTGTAACTTTTCAATTCGGCGCTATTTGGTAGTTTGCCGTGAATGAGAAGGAAAGCAACTTCTTCGAATTCACATTCTCGCGCAAGATCTGCAATATCGTAGCCACGATAGTGGAGATCGTTACCTGATTTTCCAACTGAACAGAGAGCGGTATTGCCTGCTGGTACACCCGAAAGCGCAACCGATTTTTTAGGTTTGAATTCAGTCATTTTTATTAGTTAATCTTTTTCTTTGGTGAATTTATCTAGTGCTTTTTCATATTCATAATAATTAATTCGTTCATATAATTCCTCACGAGTCTGCATCTCTCCAATAACGGCCTTTTGTGTGCCATCTGTTCGAATTGTTTGAAAAACATTTTCTGCAGCCTTATTCATTGCACGAAATGCCGACAGTGGATAGAGCACCATTGCTACATTTACATTCTTTAGTTCGGAGACAGTGAAGAGTGGTGTCATGCCAAATTCCGTGATGTTGGCCAGCACGGGAACTTTTAATTCCGATGTAAATTTCTTATAAGTTTCTAAATCTGTTATTGCCTCGGGGAAAATCATCTCAGCACCTGCTTCAACATAGGACGCTGCGCGATCGAGGGCCGCCGACAAACCTTCATTTGCAACTGCGTCAGTTCGTGCCATGATTGCGAAGTTATCGTCAGTACGCGCATCAACTGCGGCTTTAATTCGATCAACCATTTCACTCTTGCTTACTAATTCTTTATTTGGTCGATGGCCACAACGTTTGGCACTTACCTGGTCTTCGATATGCATCGCTGCCGCGCCGCTCTTGATTAAACTTTTAACGGTACGGGCGATATTAAAAGCTGAACTCCCGAAACCAGTATCGGCATCAACAAGAAGTGGGAGATCGCACACTTCAGTAATACGGCGAACATCAATGAGAACATCCTCTAGCGTTGAAATACCTAAATCCGGCATTCCTAGAGAAGCCGCAGCTACTCCACTTCCTGATAAGTAAATGGCTCTATATCCGGCCCGCTTTGCTAAAAGAGCGTGGTTGGCATTTATTGTTCCCACAATTTGGAGTGGAGATTCATCTTTTAATGCAATCTTGAAGAGACTTCCTGCGCTCTTTTGATTCACACTTCACCCTATCACTAGCGACTTGTGCGCACGAAAATTCAAATTTCTATCTAGTAGAGTTACCACTTCATTGCGCCCCTGTAGCCCAATGGCAGAGGCAGAGGACTTAAAATCCTCCAAGTGTGGGTTCGACCCCCACCGGGGGCACCAAACAGTGTCGTTTATAGGCGTTGCTTATGCGTAAATTCCTTATTTAGTTTTATCTATAGTCATATATGGCCACTGATATCTGGCATTGGCTAGAGCAGTTTTAGGCACGTTTAGTCAATCGTTTAATACACAAGTCATACAAAATTAATACAAAACTACCCCCAGGGTTAAACCACATTCCTCTACATGAGAAATGACCGAACTTGCAAAATCTTGATGTGGCATGAAGTTCGAGGTGCCGTAATTCAAAACTGTTCTACCATTTGATTTAGGGTCTGCGGGATTTGTAGTACTTTGCGCGACGAGTCGATTTCCGAAGAAAGTAGTCTTATAGATTTTGACGGTAAGTTGAACTCGAGTTTGCAAAACGTTGCAAATAGATCGCACGTTAACTTTGACTTCTTTCTTTCCCCGATATTCTGAGGCATATGTCGAAATATGTGGATCGTCAATTTCGATGCGGCAAGACAAGTAACCCTGTAATTGTTTATCCACAGCTATAAAGTGAGCGCTTCTCTTGATCAAAATTTTTCAAGCTACTTGTATTCGGACCAACCCCTAGCAATTCCTCGAGCGCCTTCTGGTTTCCTAATTTCACCAGCAATTTGTTCCTTAAAGTGGACATCTTCCGTTTCTCGTCGTAGTTCCAGTTTTTGGCTTTCTTCTTCAAAAAGTGCTTCGAACTCTTCCTTGTTATCGAATACATCTAATATGAACCACCGAAAGTGATTAGTTTCTGGGTCAAAGCGGTGGTGGCGAACGGCATAACGAGTAATGGTCTCGTCGTTAATACTTGCTTTTGCCATTGCCCGCCTCCGATCTTTTGCTTATCCCGGTTAATTCAGAATAGCCGAGCGGTGGCAGATCTAGGCAATCCAAGATGGCGGAGGATAGGGAGTTCGTTTCAGGCGTTGTGGCTAACCCTCGGCGATCTCTTTCGTCAGGACTTCGCTGGGAAGATTTCTAATTTCAAAGTGGCGTCGCGCTAAACAGGTAGCCCTGCACTTCGGAGCAGCGAAGGGCAATTCCTTTTCTTACCTCATCAGCAGTCAGAACCAATTCTTCACCGGTGAATTCATCACGAATCAATATTGCACCAATGTGGATCGGATGCCAGACGATTTCCTTCCCTGCGAGAGGTTTAGAAATGACACAGGCCATCAACTCTTTACCAGTTGGGTGCAAGAACGAAAGAGCCAGCACTTCTTGATCGGCTCGCCATCTGGAATCTGGCTCCCAGCCAGAAACGCTAGCCCATCGCACTGATCCTTCTGGAAAGAGGTGTCGCCAGTTTTTATAGACCCCTATAACCTTCTTTGCCAAGGCTAACTTTTCTTCTGACCAGTGTGGAATGTCTCCCATCAAAACCCAAGGTCCACCCACCGCGTAAATGGCAAGTTGGGCACGAAGTGGCAGATCGTTCTGGTCGGACATGTAACTGCTACACCAATGAGCAGGCAGGTATTTTCCGAGGCCAACTTTGGCCACGGCATTATGCCGAACATCGCACCAGTCATCACCAATGGTGGTGTCGTGATGGGCTATTACCTGAAGGTCAAGTGGTCTTCCTCCGTTCCAACAATTCTCAATCCACACATCTGGATAGCGCTTGCGAAACTCCGTGAGCAACCGGTACCAGCCTCTGACAGCCCAATCTTCGCCCACCCCAGAAGGGTGATCGTGGCTTTTGCTATCGCAGCGGCTGATAGTTTCAAAATCGTGAAGCAGCCAACTCATGCCTTGCTCGGCTAGGTTAGATAAACTTGCAAGCAAATGATCAATTACTGCAGCGTGACCTAGGCAGAGAGAATGAGTGCGATGAGATACCACCTGTGTTTTTCCGCGCCAAGTTGCTAGCCATTCAGGATGTCTCTTAGCAATATCTGATAAACCATCTGCATTGCCGAGCGCTGCCCACAGCCCTAATCGGGTGCCGCGGTCGGCAGCAATTTTAGCCAGACCACTAATTCCTTCTGAAAATTCTAAACTGGTATCCCAATCTCCAACGCTTCGTGCCCAACCCTTATCTACTGTGAGTATCTCGATCCCTAACTTTTCTGCAGTTTGAGCAATCGAGCTAACTAACTCTTGACCGACATCCACCCCAAAGCCCCAAGTATCAACGATTAGTGGCGCAAGGTAGTTTCGCGCCCGCTCCGGCATGGCGGCCAAGATTACTTTTCGTAAGTTGGCTTCGCCTTCTGAATGGTCTCCGTTATTCGTATTAATCAACATACTGGTGGTATCCAGCAATTCAGAGTTAGCCTCAATCGTATAAATCTGTGAAGGAAGGATCAGGGAGAGAGTGAGGAGATCATCTTTGAGAAGAACTACAACAAGCTGAGTATTGCTTCGCTCTAGAGCAACGCTGACACATCGATCCGTTCCATCAAGTTGAGGTCCTGAGATGGTGAACCAGCCAGCGGCATCTTGATAGCGCTCTTCTGCTGTGGCAGGTGACCCAGTCAGCAGATAGGGAATTCCGTCAGACTCCTCGGACTCATAAAAACCGACGTCATTGAGTGGGTATATGTTCCACGCTGCCGCATCGGCTGCTGCATAAGGACCACACACGAGAATCAGGGGCTTATCTTTCTGGATTTCAAGGTCTAGCGTTTCAAACCCGCGATCCTTCGCATCCCAACTAAATGGTCGAAGCAATCGTAGTGACCCTGTGGACCAGCCCGGTTGCTCCCAATACTGCACGAGCAGACCAAGGGAAATACCATCGACTGTTGACTGTGGTTGAGCAGTCAGATTTTGATTATTCAATTGAGCCTCTTTCTTCACTTTGTTGGGTCAAGCAGCGCTTGCCGTAAATTATAACTCCCCGAGAAAATCAATTAAAACCGGCTCGTCAGACCGCCGTCAACGGTGATAACTTGCCCTGTAAGATAGGTATTTTCCCTGCTGGTAAGCCATAGCACCGCATTGGCTATTTCTACTGGTTGAGCCGATCGCCCTATGGGCAGCAACCCACTTTCTCGATATCTAGAGATAAATTCCGGGGTTTCAGTTTCGTCAATTCCCTCTTTGGTCATACTCATCGCCGTCTTGACAAAGCCAGGTGCCAGAGAATTAACCAACACGCCTTTAGCTGCGCCCTCTAAAGCTGCCGAGCGGGTCGCTGCTTCTAACCCAGCTTTTGCAACGTCATATGCCAGGCAGTCAGGTTGCCCATAGCGGGCGTGAATGCTCGTGATGTTTACTATCCGACCAAAACCCGCCGTGAGCATGGCAGGCAAAATAAATGACATAAGTTCAATTGGCGCCTCGAGGTTGACCTTCCAAACTTCTCGCCATTGGTCGAGTGTCGATTCGGTTATCGGGGTGGGTTTGAAGATTCCCGCAACATTAACTAAGACATCCACTCGCCCCAGAAGTCTTGTGCACTCGTCAATCAGAGATTTTCTCGAGGTGTGGTCAGCTAGGTCATAACCTATGATGCCCTGGGCGTCATGCCTGTCAACCCCGATAACTTCGTCACCTCTAGCTCTAAGTTGCTCGGCTATCGCTTTTCCGATTCCGCTGGCCGCACCAGTCACAATCGTTTTCAGCGCTTTACTCATGCCCGCTCCTACTCTCTTAACCTAAGGGCCAAAGTGGCTCCCCATGCTATTTTTTCCTTTGGTTCCACAGTAATTCCGCCGCCTAAGTTAGATCCAAGACCGTGTGGAGTGCTCGTTGGTTCGATTCCAAGAGCAATAACTGAGCCGTTCCACGGCGATTCTTGACTTTGGCATATTTCTTGCCAGATCAGCGCATGCGAGAGCCCGTGCCAACTAACAACCGCCTCCCAGTCACCACCTTGAACAATAATCTGCATTGGATGGGGGAGAGCGACTGCCGCAAGTCGCGCAGGAGTGCTACTTGTCAACTTCCCCCATTGTTTTTGAGCGTCTGACCAAGGGACGGGAGTTCCGCTAGGCGCACCAAAGTAATCAAGAGCAGTAAGTTGGGTAGTCGGGGGCAAGATTATTTCCACTGACTCACCATCTATCACTTCATTCAGTAAGTCGCCACCCAAAATAAGGTGCTCAACGAGAATGACCTCAATACTTTCAGTTGAGCTGTTGTGCAGGGTATTAGAGACGGAAACCATTGCCCCCGGCCCCACCCGCCAGGTGCGACGAATGTCAATTTTTGATGAGTGGTTTTGCCATGCAAAGGTGGCTTCATTTGACTTGCGATTTTCCAAGACTCATTTGGCCTGAGAAGCCTCGCCGTGAAAGGCAATAACAGGGGAGTTTGGCGCTGGCGCACTGGCAGTGGGGGCACAAAGTTGCCAGCCACCACGCCATTGTCTGACCCACGAATCTTCATCGGGGGCTGGCGCATCTTGGGCAATCACTGAATCAGCCCAAGGGGTGCTGGCCAAGATAGAACGGCCGTGCCAGTTGAGCTGGGCCAAAAGAGCACCTTCATCAGGAATAAGGCGCGCACTGAGGTCTTCGCCTTCAATCAGCAGCTCGGAGGAATTTAAATCTAGCTCACTCAATAGAGAAAACCAGAGATTTCTTTACTTTCAAATATCGTTTCACCTTGCACGCGGATTTCGACGCTTTGAAGATAAGGTTTGATCTTCTCTAAATCAACCGATATACCTAGACCCGGTTGGTTTGGGGCTGAAATATCACCATTGCCGTCGATAATGATCTGTTCAGTAGAAATATCGATGGCTAGTTGCTTTGGTTGCGCAGGGTATTCACAGAGTCGATGTTCGCGAAGACCAACAAATGCTTGCATAGAGGCAGACAACGCTAGATGAGAAGTGAAAGTGTGGTTTACATAAGTTACGCCACGAGAAAGGGCGTGGTCTGCAACGACTTTTGAAGGACCAATTCCGCCGATTCGAGCAGAGTCCACCTGGATGAAACCCACTCCTCCGTAGTCGATCAGATTGATCGCCATGTGAGGCGTGTGGGCTCCCTCTCCGCCTGCAATCCTGACTTCTCCAGATCGGGCTGCCAAGGCCCCATAAGCAGAATATGCATGAGCATAGAACGGCTCCTCCAACCAGGTGGCCCGAGCTTGTCTCAAAGCAGGCAACCTTGCCGCGGCGGCTTCAACATCATCGCCCCAGATTTGCCCCGCGTCGATCAGCAACTCGGCTTCTTCTCCTATGCCATCACGAGCTGCCACAATATGTTCAGCATCAGCGGCTGCACTGCCGGTTCCATAACTTCCCCAGCCAAACTTTACTGCACGAAAACCAGCGGCCAAAGCACTTTTCGCACTTTCAAAAGTTGCCTCTGGGGTTTCACCGATTAGCATCGAGGCATAAGGAGTCTTGGGGTGGTTCTCGGTGTAACCGAGAAGTCGCCAGACGGGTTCTTGGAGTTTTTTGCCAAGCATGTCCCACAGAGCAATTTCAATGCCAGACCAAGTGTGAGCAGCTTGGAGGAGATCCATGCTATTACGACCAACTTCTACGCTAATGCCCTTGATGTCGCTTGCGCTAGTCACGCTTTCTCCAATGATGCTTGCCGAGACCGGCTGGCAAACTCCATGAGATCTGGGGGTGACAAATGCGGCAATTGAGGTGAGTGGCGAAGCCTCGCACTCGCCCCAACCAACACTGCCATCGTCGGCGGCTACGCGAACTAACAAAGCATCTTGACTTCCATCGGCCGCTAGCGTTACTTCGGGCATCGACAAGTAAAAGAAGTCTACGGAGTCGATTCTCAAAATCACGCGCTCACTCTCAATTTTTTGGGCGGATGAGTTGCATCAAGCAAGACCAGCTTTGATAACTTACCTGTGTTGATTATAAGAGTCAACTAAACCGACAGCACCGCCCATTGCTTGGTGCTTCTCCTTTTGTTCAAACTTTAGCTATCAACTCTGGCGCACTCGTTAAGGTCTGGTCTATCAAAAAGCCGAACATGGAATTACACCAGGCGAACCAAGGTCGGGAGTAAACTGAACAGTCGTCTTTATCGAAAGATTCATGGAGTAACCCCGTATTGTGACTCGAACGAATCAAAATCTTTATACATTCGAGTATTTCTGCATCATTTGTTGATGTGAGTGCTTGCGTAATTAAAGACAAAGGCCAAATTTGGTCTGGTCCAGTATGCGGAGAGCCAATTCCATTTGCACAAGCACCTTTGAAGTAGAAGGGGTTACTGGTGCTTAGAATAAATGCACGGGTATTTAAATAGTACTCGTCTTTTCCATCTTGGAACCTGACCAGAGGAAGAGATAACAGACTTGGAATGTTCGCATCATCCATAGTGAGTTGATTTCCCAAGCCATCAACTTCATAAGCATATATTCGCCCGTAGGTAGGATGGCTCGAGACCCCGAACTTGGAAATACCATTCTCTATTTCTTCTTTCAGGGAAACAATCTGGTCTTCAAAATTACTATTTTGGAAAGCAGAGAGCATCTCATAAAGTTGGGACAAAACCTTTAGCACAAAGAAATTTCCAGGAATATTAAAGGGGAAAACACATTCATCATCCGAGGGCCTAAACGATGATGCGACCATTCCTGTATATCGGTAAGCAGGGCCACCTCCATAATATGAAAGTGTGTCTATCGGGTTGCTCGTTGTACGATCAAAGAGATACGGACCATGACCAGTTTTTCGCTGTTGGATTTTAAAAGTTTCTAATATTGTAGAAATCGTTTTACACCACAAATTATCAAATGGTGTTACATCTTTTGTTAACTTCCAATACTGGTAAGAAAGATCAATATGATAACAAAGCGAGTCGAGTTCCCACTTTCTTTCGTGAATTCCAGGCTTCAATTCATTTAAGTCCGTTGAGTGAGTAGCAATTTTATCTTCATGGTAAAAAGCATTGGCATATGGGTCTTTGGAGATGAGCATCGATTGCTGATTAATCAGCCCGGCAATAACCTGCCTTATTTGATTAGATTCTGCTGCTAGTGCAAGGTATGGCCATACTTGTGCAGATGAATCCCTCAGCCACATCGCTTCAATATCGCCGGTAATAATGAAAGTAAACGGCTTTCCTTCACTTTCTTTAAAGTAAGTAGCGGTGTCGAAAGTATTTGCAAAGCAGTTGACGAATAATCGCTGCAAATCTTTATTTGTTATCTGCTGGGCTCTTTTTTCTAAGTAGGTATCTAGGTCAGGGCAATTTAAGGTTCTCAAAAGTGGCAAGGGCCTCTCCCAATTGGCAAATCCACTAAAATTTTTCAAAAGAAACAAGTCAGATCCCTTCAAATTTGATGATCAGTGAGCTTTGGTCAGTCAATGTGTTCTCATACTTCAGGATCCCTGTATGTTCATTTATAAGGATTTCGCCAGTGACTAAATTAGAAATTCTATACTTTAACTTCAAATTTGGAGGCTCATAAACTATAGTTTTTTCTCTTTCGAGCCCTTCAAGTTGGAAGATTGTGAGAATTGGCGAGAATTTTTCACATTCAATGGCGAATGCAACCGTACGCATTCCTTGTAATTCACGCCTAGGCTGTTTAGTCAATCGCAATAGATTCGGTGAATTTTGATAGCGTGGCCTGAATTCTTTTTTAAAGATATCAATGTACTTAGCAGATAATTTGAGCATTTCATTAGAAAAATCTGGCAATTTTTGACTCATTCCAAAGCCGCCGAGAAGGGAAATAGCTAAGCTAAATTCGAGTTCTTGCATGGAGTAATTTACTGCTTTGAAATTCTGATGAACATGTTCGCCCCTCCATTGGCTATCACACCATCCAAGGAGTTTTTCTATTGGAAAAAATTGCGAAGCAGCCCAGAAAACTGACAGGGCATGTTCTGGCCAATCTGGGTCACTTGCAAAGCCAAAGTCAACGTGCCGAGCGATTCCAAAATCCCAACGCAACCCACCGGAACTGCAGGCTTCAATAGTCAAATCAGGGAAATTCGATTTCAATTCATCAAGTAACAAATATAGGTTTTCGATATGAGATGCAAGTCCAGTTGTGGCGGTGTGGCCATGATCTTCTCTATTGCAACCCGAGTCAGGATCCACATTGAAGTCAATTTTTAACCATTTTGCTCCACATATGCGAATCAACGAAACCGCTTGTTCATGCGCCCATTTGGCGGCCTTTGGATTTCCAAAGCAAATATATCCCAAGTTAATTCCATCCACTTGGGCAATAAACTCAGGGCTTTCTAAAGCAAGTTTTGACTTGCTGCCTATAGCTTCAAATTCAAGCCAAATACCAAGCTCAATTTCCAACGATCGAACCCTTTTCCCTAATTCCTCCAAACCACTGGGGAATCGCACCTTATTAATTAAAGCCCAGTCGCCTCGCAAGTCATACCAATGTGTATTTGTCTCAGAAGGACCAAACCATCCGGCATCGAGGACAACAACTTCTAGTCCAATTTCTTTTGCAATTTTGGCATTTTGAAGAATCACCGTTTCATTGACACATTGGTCCTCATATGGCCACCAAGAATTCCATTCGGTGGCCATCTTTGGATTCCTATGGCGCGTATCCAATGCCCGGAATTCGTTGATCAATTTTTCAAGAGCTACCTTCGGCCCACCCTCTAACGTGAATTTTGTCAAAACTTCGATGTCTATCTTGTCGCTAGTAACCTCAATTTTAAGAACAGGACCGACAATTTGTGAAGTGATTTTCCAGTTTCCAGACCAGCAAATTGCTAAGACGAAGGCTCGTTCACCATCTTCGGCAATGAAAAATGGATGGTGCCCTTTGCTACTACGACCTGCGGTAACGCCAAAATCAAGTGCATCCGTTGCGAATTGCGATTTCGGTTGCCATTCAACGCCCCAGTCAGATGCCCAATAATGTACCCTCACCGAATTTAAATCAGGAAAGATACTTATCAAATCCGAGAATATAATCATGAAGAGCCTATTCCAGTTGAAGTTCCTCGCACTAAAAACTTTGAACTCATAATTAAAAGCAGAATCGTTGGTGCCGCGGTAATAACCATCGCAGCGGCGAAGTTCTTTCAGGGCTAAAAGCGAGGAGATTCATCAGCGGCTTCGCCCCATTCCTACCGTTAATCCACCCATTATGTACTTGGAAAAAAGGATAAGCACAAGAATTGGTAAACTTCCAGTAATAACTAACCCAGCAGCGAGCAGCGTTTCCTGCTGGTGTTGGTTTCTTCCTCCGATAAGCGCCAGGGTGGGAGTTAGCAGCATCATATTATTACTTTGAAGGATCAATTTGGCCCAGAGAAACTCATTCCACATGCCAATAAACTGCAAGATTGTCAGGGCTGCTAGGTTGGAAATTCCCATCGGAATGATCATTTGAGTATAAGTCTTTAGGAATCCAGCCCCATCAAGGCGAGCAGATTCTAGAATCTCATTTGGGATATCTCTGAAGGAGAGCGTTAAGAAGAATGTCGCAAAGGGTAACCCCATTACGACATAAACCAATACTAAACCTGGATAGTGCCCAATAAGGCTCAACTTTGCCAACATGATGTAAATTGGAATTAAGAGTACTTGTACGGGAATGAGCATTACCGAAACAAGCGTCGCATTTATCACTTTATAGCCAGGAATCAGATACTTCGCCATACCGTAAGCGGCCAAAGAGGCAAGTAAAATCTGGATTGGCAAGGCGATTGCTACGATTATAAGGGTACGTATGAGCGCTGAGCCAACATCGAGTCCAACAATCAAACTTTGAAAGTTTTCCCAAGTGGGGTTTAGAGGTAGCCCAAATTGATTTTTGGTAAAATCAATCCTAGAACGCAGGGACGTTGATATCACCCAAAAAAGTGGCAGCACAATCGTGGCGGAAAGAGCCAGCAAGATAACGAATACAGGCAAGCGCGCTCTTTTGGAGAGACCTACTCTGCTCACATAAGTTTTTTCTTTTCGCATCACTAATCCTCGGTAATCTTGAAAACTTTATTTTGTAAAACGGTAAGTAGACCAACAATCGCAAAGAGAACGATTGAAATGGCCGCTCCACCTCCCAAATCACTGGGGGAAAATGCCTTTTGGAAAACCAAGTAGTCCAGCGATGTGGTATCCAAACCTGGTCCGCCACCTGTTAGGACGTAGATGAAGCCGTAGAGGGAGGTAAATGTGTAGAGAACATTGATAATAAAGACAAATCCCAGTACCCGCCGAATGTTGGGAACGGTGACGAACCAGAGTCGCTTCCACCATCCTGCACCATCAAGTACTGCTGCTTCAAAAACTTCTGTTGATATTGAGTTCAAACCAGATAGAAGTAAGACCGTCTGGTAGCCAAATCCTGACCAAACTAAGGCCGCAATTATGATCCAAATAGATTTATTTGCACTGATGAAGAAGAGCTGTGGCTCCATTCCTGCAGATTGAAGGACCTGATTTACTGGCCCGTAGTATCCAAACAGTGTCTTAAAGATGGTGCCAATAACAATGCCGCTTAGAATATTAGGCAAGAAGAAAATTATTCGAAAGAATTTCCAGCCCGCGATGCGTTCATAGAGGAGAACGGAGCAGATAATAGAAATTAATATGACTAATGGGACAGCCATTAGGAATTTTAGAGTGACCCCAAGGACTTGATAGAAGGTGGGGTCTCTAAAGACGCGTAGGTAATTCTCGAACCCTCGCCACTTAAAATAGGTTCCATCTGAATGTGTAAACGATATAAAAAATGAATACCCGATAGGAAATACAAAGAAGCCCATCACCAGGATTAAGACGGGCATAACAAGGAGCAGAGCTAGTCTTTTCTCTCGGACACGCCAAGACTTATTGGGGGTTGGTTTCGTCATATCGCAGGTTTACTGTGCGGGTCATTTAGCTCACCCGCACAGTAAACCTCCATAATTTCTGCTTACAGTTCCGTCATGATCCCTCGATTTTACTTTCTGTTAGAGATCTCAATTTGGTTTTGAGTTTCTAACGCCTGAGCAACTTCACTTGGTGACATAGTTCCAAGGAAAGCTGCTCCATTGAGTTTGTAGAAGAGATCAATAACCGATTGAGGCATTACGCTATCGAATCCATATACCACTGGTTTGCGAGTCTTCAAGACTGTTCCTTGCTCAGAGAGGAATGAGTTTTTGATTATCGCAGGATTAGCGTTCACGTTATTCGATGCTTCAACTTGAGTGAGTTTTACATAGAGATCTTGCACCTTTGGCTGTGCCAAGTAGAGCAAGAATTTGGCAGCTTCTTTTGGATACTTGGAGTAAGAAGTGATCGAAATACCTACGGCAGGTCCACCTGCTACCGCATTTGGATATTTAGATCCAGCAAGCATTGGAAGGTAGAACCAGCCCATCTGAGTTCCAGATTTTCCATAAGCCTCCTCCATCGCGCCATTCTCCCAACTACCAAGGATGTAGTAAGCGCTATTCAATTGGGCCCAGCCCTTGCCCATGTCACCCATGCCAATTTGCCCGGCATCTGGATTGCTCAACCCGCTGGAATATAGAGAAGCAAACGCTTGGTATGCCTTGATAACTGAAGGATTATTGGCAATTTTTAGGGAGCCATTATAGAACTTCATGGCATAATCTCCCCCGAGCAGGCCACCTAGCAGCCCACCAATAACCCAAGCTCCTACATATCCTTCTTGGTTACCGATCATGAAACCGTTCTTGGAAGTCTTCTCCTTAACGATCTGCGCATTCGCCATCATCTCTTCGAAGGTCTTAGGAGTCTTTTTAGGATCTAAGCCAGCATCTGTCAGAATCTTGTTATTTTGGAAAACAACAAAGTAAAGACCAGCCCCATATGGCATCGCTAGAAGTTTGCCGGTTGACTTGTAATCTGTGCGAACAAAATCCCAGCCAAACATGCTCTTATAAGTTGCCTTAGGAATTATCTTTGACAGATCCCGGAAGTGATTAGCATAGGAAAGAGTTGGTCCACCTGGAAACTGGACCCGCATATCTGGGCCGGTCTTGGCAATCGATGCGGCCTGAAATGCATTTCCATTTGAGGTGATGTCCCCACCTTGCTGAACAACTTTTACATTAATTCCTGGGTTTAACTTGGTGAAACTTGCCGCGGCTTGATCCAAAAATGAGTTTTTTATGTCAGGCTTGCCATCAGCAGTCGTCTTGCCGAGAAGCCCAGTATCCCAAATTACAATCGTGACCGGTTTCTTTGCTGCGCTTGCAGGCGCGGTTAGCGTGACTACTGAAGCCACAATAGCGAGCGCCGAAATTACTGCCAGCGCTTTACCTCTTTTAGTTTTGATCATCGTTGCCCTCTCTCGTTTTAGTTTTGTTCTTCATTTATTCACCATCGGTTCCACATTTGTCGATGATCTTGTGCCCATGCATAAGCCGCAATAGTCCAACCCTGAATCATTTGCGGAGGTTGGACTATTCGATTAAAACCACTGCCAAAACCATCGGCAGAGCCTTCAATATCTATAACTTCGGAAGTCACCCATCCATGTAGCGGTGCATCGCTTCGAAGCAACTCTGGAAATCCACCAATTGATTCGATGGCTGCAACTGTTCTTCCTATCAGCGCAGTTGCCTCTGCTTGAAATCCATGTCTTAATAAACCGCGCCCAGTAAAGATTCCATCCATCGGCCAAGCTGAACCTGTGTGGTAACCGCCAGGTCGATATGAGGGATGCGCACTAGATAGCGTTCTTAAACCTGCGGGTCCAAGTAATTGCGGACCTGTTATCGCCTCAGCAATTACGATTCTATACATTTCCCAATCTGGACCGTCAAAGATCGCAGAGTCTAATAATCTACCTTGATTACTTGCTTGGGAATCAAGTGGGATTTGCGCATTTGTTTCACTTCGCTCAGTAGCAAGTGCGAAGCGATCACCGAGCCACATATGTTCAATTAACTTAAACCGCACAGATTCAGCTTTTGCTATTAACTCCTTACCGCTCAATGGCCAGTCTAAATATGGCCGTAAAAGTTCTAATTGCGCTGCGCCCATAAGCGCATCGAAAGCTTCACCAGCGCTTTCTATTGATGAAAGGGAATCATCTCCGGCAAGGCGACCATCGGCATGCATATACGCATCACCAGAATCTTTCCAAACTTGATTTTTAATACCTTTCAAGTTTGAACGTTTAGATTCAATTAAATTGGATGGCGTATCTAACCGATTTAAAATCCATCTCGTTGCAAGGACTGCTCGCTCGCCGAGAGTTTTATTTCCAACTTGGATATCAAGCAGACCTGGTTCCTCCAAGGCTTCCTTGGCAAGTGCTTTAAGCCAAAGTAGTGTGCTATCTACCGAACCGTAATATGGAAATGACCACCCCTCCAGTGCCATGATTTCTTTTGCGCGTTCATCTCCTGCATCACGAACTTCATGCGGAATGCGTCCTGGTTCTTCTTCGCTCTGGGGATCAAACTTTTCTCCTTGCGCCTCAGCAAGAGCGGCGATTACTCCACGACGTAATCCAGAAACACGCGCCCCAAGAAAATCAGCAATTATTAATGAGTCGCGCCCAAAGAGACAGCGAAATAAGTTTTGTTCATTAATACCTCTATGATGATCAAAAGGAATCGATGCATATGGAATTAACCACGGGCCACGATATGCAAGAATCCATGGAATCGCTGTCTCCAAAGGCGGGCGAAAACGTGGATCAAAAACTGGATCGCTAGGGGAGAGAATTAAACGGCGTGAGATAACTCGCTCACCTGATTTGACGTCCGTATCTGGCACCAATCTCCCCGTTCGTTCTAATCCAAAAAAGAATTAGATTGAGTTTATTGATGTAAAAGTTTCATTACAAGTACTTTATAAAATGAAATTTATTTTTTTCATTTCTTACTTGTCTCACGATGAATCAGTTCTGGCTGCAGCACCTCAATCACAGGCTTGGAATCTGGTCGCATCGAACGGACGATTTCAACAGCGCGACGCCCAGTTGCATCTAAATGGGTTCGCACGGTCGAGAGCCCAAGTTTTGAGGCAGTATCGGTATCTCCAAAACCAATAATCGAGAGCTCTTTAGGTATATCTATCTGACACGCTCGAGCTGCTCGAAACGCTGCCACTGCTAAATCGTCGCTGTCGGCAAAAATCGCTTGCGGGCGGCCTTCCCCTTCCAGGGCTTTCAAAATTTGTGAATGTAAATTTGGAGAGCTTGGATCAACAAGAAGTTCGGTAACTAATTCTTTGCTACTTCGATTCAACTTATCACGAAAAGATTTTAAACGTATTCCAGGATTGATATTGGATGGATCTGGTCGAGCACCAAGAAAAAGAATTCGTTTGAAGTCACTCCGATTGAAGTATTCCGCAACCAGTTCAGCGCTAGTTTTATCTGAGCATAGAATTCGGGAAAAACGGATGTCATCGTTTTCTAGCATGACTGTAGGCACGTGGAATTTTTCTAGATAAGAGTGAACATCATCATTGATTAATTGTCCAAAAAAAATGAGCGCATCTATCCGCTTAGTTACGATTAATCTTTTGACACAGTCAACAAAGGTAATTGGATCGCCACTTGAGTATAAAATCAATTCATTTGGCCAAGCTTGTAGGGCGTTAAAAATACCTCGGAGTCGTTCGGTATCACCCTCATGAGTAAATAATCTTGTGAATACTGCAACTCGAAATATTGAAACGTCGCGCTCGATAATACGTGGGGCTTTGTAATTTAGCGCAACGGCTGCATTTCGAATTTTTATGACTGTTTCTGGCTTTAGTAAATCAGGGTTAGAAAAGCACCTCGACGCTGTAGCAATGCTTACATCGGCATACGCAGCAATTTGTTGTAGCGTTGCTCGCTTGGTCATTGTCCAATCGTAAACCTTATTTAAAGCCTTGGCGCTGCTGTCGATTTCGCCTATCTTGGCCGCCACGCTTTATCAGTGGCTAACCCTCGGCGATGGTCGGAAGATCTTTCCTTGCATTGGGACAGCACCCTTTTGGACAGAAGTCAGACCATGGACCAAGCGCTGAGAGGGCTTTGCCTTTTGCTCCTGTCAATCTCTCTGCCACCAAGTCTGCGATTGCCTCAATGAAATTCTTGGAAATGCCTGGCGTTGCAACCCTGATGAATCTGAGGCCATGGTTTGCGGCGATCTCTTTCGCTTCATAATCTAGATCCCAGATAACTTCAACGTGATCACTTGTGAAGCCAATTGGCACAATCACAATAGCCTTCTTGCCGCAACCTGCGATGAGTTCTATGGCGCGACCAATATCAGGTTCCAACCATGGCGTGGTCGGTGACCCACTTCGCGATTGATAGGCCAGTGACCAAGCAGGTAGCAAATGTCCTAAAGTTGTTTGCACGCTTTCCATCACAGATGTAGCAGCAGCGATGTGTTGAGCTACGTAAACTCCATTATTAAATTCCAGATGTCGATTCGGCGGACCTGATGATTGGGCCATTGAGATTGGAATGGAGTGAGTAGTAAAGAAGATCTCTATTTCACTCGCCAAAAGCCCTTCAGAGAGGAGCTCGCCAATCGCCGATGCTAAGCCTTGGCTAAATGGCTCAATAAATCCAGGGTGATCGAAATAATGTCTAATTTTATGAATTTCCAACTTGCCACTTAATTCAGTTTCGATTAGCGCTTGGGCAAGGTTTTCCCGATATTGGCGGCAACCAGAGTAAGACGAATAGGCGCTGGTAACCAGTGACAAAATCTTTCGATGTCCATCGGCATATATTTGCTTTAGGACTTCAGTGAAGAAAGGAGATGAATTTCGATTGCCTAAATAAACAGGTAATTGCATCCCACGTTCTGCTAAAGAATTTTGGATCTCACTTCGCAAGTTCCGATTTTGAGCGCTTATTGGACTGACCCCACCTAAAGCGAAATAATGGCGAGAGACCTCTTCTAACCGTTCGGGGGGGACACTCCGCCCCGCGGTTATCCGTTCAAGAAAGGGCATAACCTCTTCTGGAGATTCTGGGCCACCGAAAGAGGTTAAAAGGATGGCTTGGTAAGTCATGAAAATAGCACCGCTAATTCATTGGGATTTATCTGGTGGCCGGTATAGAAAGGAACCTCAACTCGAACATGTTTTCTTGCCTGTGATGATCGCAGAGTGCGCATCATGTCAACGATCTCATGAAGTTCATCGGACTCTAGCGCCAGCAACCACTCGTAATCGCCCAAAGCAAACGAAGAGACCGTATTACTGATAATTCCCGAATAATCTCGACCCATCGCGCCGTGTTCAATCAGCATGCCTCGGCGCTCTTCTTCGGGGAGTAGATACCAATCGTAGGATCGTACAAATGGATAAACACAGAGCCACTCTTTCGGGGCTGCGCCAGTCATAAATGCGGGCACGTGTCCCTTATTAAATTCGGCCGGTCGATGTAGACCCATTGCAGACCATACCGCCGTTGAGGATTCTCCGAACTGCGTATGTCGGAATTTATGCAAAGCGCTCTGGATATCTTCGGCTTTGGCAGCATGAATCCAGGTTACGAAATCAGCATCGGCGCGCAGTGCGCTCACATCGTAAATTCCTCGGAGCACGATGCCAGATTTCTCGTATTCCGAGACCAGATCAACGAATTCTGTGGCTGCTGCGCTGGCTTCCGAAACTCGCTTATTAATATGAAAAGCTGTCCATGTTGTGTAACGAATAGTTTCGTTAATTTCTTTAGCTTTTACTCGCGTCAGTTCTTCACTCATGAGATGTACTCTGCCATTTCTGCCGAATCCGGCACAACCAAATCTAATGAATTTTCCTTCATGGTTCTAGTCCGTGAACGTAAGAGACTAACTTTGTAATCATGTCAGGATTAGTATCAGGCAGAACGCCATGTCCAAGATTTAGAATATGTGATGGTGCGCTTTTTCCCTCGGAAATAGCTTGATCGGTCGCTCTCTTTAAACCATCCCAATCTCCGAGCAGCAACTGCGGATCAATATTTCCTTGGAGTGGAACGCTATTGCCTAGAATCTGTGATGCCTCACTTAGGGAAGTCTCACTATCGATGCCCATAACCGTGGCACCAACGGCGCTCATCTCTCGCAAGATTGATTTCGTACCGACACCAAAATGAATTCGGGCTACAGGTAGATCAGAGATTAGATCCATAACAGTCTTCGAGTGTGGGGCAGCAAAAGTTATATATTCCTGTCTTGAGAGGCGACCAGCCCAAGAATCAAATAGCTGTATCGCAGAAGCTCCTGCTTCAACCTGCGCTCGCAAGAAGGACGAGGTAGTTCGAGCACACCAATCAAGAATGTCAGCCCACAATTGTGGATCGCTTTTCATCATGCTGCGACAGTTAGGTATCGTCTTTGAAGGATGACCTTCAATCAGGTACGAAGCCAAAGTAAAGGGAGCGCCACCGAATCCCAGTAAAGGTATTTCTCCTAATTCATTAACCACCATGCGAACTGCTTGTGTTATTGGTTTCAAATCTTCTGGATCCAGAGTTTGTAAACGTTCGAACTCTTTTCTTGATCGAATCGGACTCGGTAGAACCGGACCAACGTTAGAGATAATAGAAACATCAACTCCAGCAAGTTTGAGCGGAATCACAATGTCGCTGAAGAATACTGCGGCATCGACGCCATGTCTGCGGACTGGTTGCAACGTTATTTCGCACGCTAACTCAGGCTGTAAGCATGAATCCAACATTGAAACACCTTCGCGGATTTTTCGATATTCAGGAAGCGACCGTCCAGCTTGTCGCATTAGCCAGATTGGAGGCACATCTTGTCGAATGCCTGAAAGCGCTTGAACAATTTTAGAGTCTCTGATTTTTTCAGACACTAATGGATGATCTGTCGGCAAAACCATAAATGAAGTATCTCATAACTATAATAAGATTTAACAATGACGATTGTACTCATTAGTGCTAACTATCGCGACTTACCATTGAGCGAATTAGAAATTTTGGAAAGAAATACTGATCGAATTCGGTTCGATCTTTTTGACATCAATTTAGGCAACCTTGCAATTGATGGTGGCGTCGTTCTGACTACATGCAACCGATTTGAAATTTACCTTGATGTGGAGAACGTCGAAGATGCTACTCAACGCGCATTGGAAGTTATCGCCAAGCACTCTGGGCTCGACATCGAGTATTGCCGAACGAAGTTACGGATACTGAGTGGATCGATGGCTTATCAACATTTATTTAAAGTCACCTCGGGACTTGATTCGATGGTTGTTGGCGAATCTGAAATTGCTGGTCAGATTAAAAGAGCGTTAGCAGAAACGCAAGAACAGGGCTACTCCTCACGGATAACAGAGGCACTTTTTCAACGTGCCGCATCTGTTTCTAAAAAAGTTGCTAGAGAGACTGGCTTGGGAGCAGCTGGAAGGTCGCTGATTACATCAGCACTCGATATTGTCAAAGATTTGGATTTTTCATTGCAAGATAAGCAGATTCTTGTGATTGGCACTGGTGCATATGCGCGAGTTGTTATCTCAGCACTCGGTCGTGAACAAGTTGGGCAGATCTATGTTTATTCATCAAGCGGGCGCGCCGAGCAATTCAGCAAGACTCACGCTACGACTCCGATTGACGAGAAAGATTACTTTTCAATTATCCAAAAAGTGGATCTAATAGTTGCTTGTAGTGGGACTCATGGGGCAATTGTTAAACCCGAACATGTAAATAATCGGAAAACTGGATTGCTCCCGATTATCGATCTGGCTTTGTCTTCAGATATAGATCCTTCAATCAAGGCTCTAACTAATATTGTCGTTATCAACTTAGAGGAAATTCACCGTAACGCACCGCTTGAACACCACGAAACAATTGCAGTTGCAGAAGACTTAATTGAGAAGGCAGTAAACGAGTTTCAACAAGATCTGGCGGCGAGAGCTAATGATCCTTTAGTAAGAGCGTTGCGCACCCATGTTAGTGAGATCGTCGAGCAAGAAGTGGAACGGATACGTCGAAGAAGCGGCGATGAAATAGCCAACCAAGTAGCTCTATCTCTCCAATTGGTAACTAAGACCATATTTCACAAACCAACAATTCATGCAAAGAAAACTGCTACAGATGGTGAACAAGATGAATACCAAAAAGCTATCCAAGTTCTTTTTGGGTTTGAGGTAGATATGAGCCAAGGCAATGGCTAGACCAATTCGTTTGGGTACACGCGGTTCGCTCCTTGCCCGAACCCAGTCGGAATTGGTAAAGAGCTGGCTTGATATTTCAGAGGGCGTTGAACTGGTTTCCATTAAAACGCAGGGTGATGATCTTTCATTATCGTTGACTAAACTTAATGAACCCGGCGCATTTGTAACTGCGCTCCGAACAGCTCTCATCAAAGGAGAAGTGGACTTCATAGTTCATTCCTTTAAGGACTTGCCATCATTGCCGTACCCAGAGCTTGAATTAGCAGCTATTCCAACGCGCGAAGATCACCGTGATGTTCTAATTAGTAATGGCTCGCAACCGCTGGCAGTTTTGCCAACAGGTTCCATCGTTGGAACATCCTCACCGAGAAGGTCGGCGTCGATATTAAAATTGAATCCAGAAGTTGCAGTAATACCAATTCGAGGCAATATTGATTCTCGAATTCAGAAGGTTCGACGCGGGGAGTATGCGGCAGCGGTGCTGGCAGCGGCAGGTATTTTGCGAATCGGATATCAGCACGAGATTACGCAATATTTTAGCGTTGAGGAGATGCTGCCAGCGCCCGCACAAGGGGCACTAGCGATTGAATGTCGAAAAGATGATCTAGCGATGATAGAACACCTTAGTTTGATCGATGATCCGATCGCTAGATTAACGACAACGGCCGAACGCGCGGTACTACGAGGATTAAACGCCGGATGCGATTTAGCTATTGGCGCTTTTGCCCAATATAGCGATGGAGTTCTCCGGCTTGTTGCTGAGATTGGCGATTGGCAAACAGGTGAACAAAAACGAATTGAGCGCTCTGCAATTGTGACTGATATTTCTGACGTTGAATCAGCCGAGGAGCTCGGATTTAATATTGCAAGGCAGTTTATGGTTGATGAATTTACCTTGAGAATACTGCGCCGTGATAATTAAACCGGTACTTTTGATCCGAGCCAATGGCAATGAGCAGGATGCCAAAGCCTTAGCGGAATTAGGTGTAAGCGCAGTTATTGATCCATTTCTAAAGATCTCCGCGAGCCCAGACCCAAATAACGCTTTAAACCTTTATAACTCTGCGCAAGAGAATGAAGTAGAAAGTTGGGTGGTAGCTACATCTCTAAATGGAATCGATTATTGGGCGCAAACTATCGGCGAATCGAAACTGAGATCGGTATTTAAAACCAATAAGAAGCTCCGTTTCGCTGCGATTGGAGCTGGCACGGGGTCACGACTGTATGAATTAGGCGCAGCAGAAGTGACCATTCCACCGGAGCCAAGCGCCCAATCGTTATTGGATGTTCTCAGTACTAGAAATCCTGCACGGGCGATAATTCCAATAGGAAATTTAACTTTGAACACACTACCCCGCGGTCTTACAAAGCTAGGGTGGGAGATCACCCAGAGAGAGGTGTATCAGAACTCGATAGTAGAGCGGAGACCAACCTCTGTAACAGGTATTGAAGCGGGAGATTTCGGTGCAATTATTCTTAGATCCCCAAGTGCCGTAAGAGCGCTTTTGCATTTTGTGCCCAAATCCCATTTTCTTTCCAAATCTTTGCCGCCATTAATATGCGGTGGCAGAACCACAGCAGCGGAACTTGAAATTGCCTCTTTGACTCCGGCAGAAATTTCTGATCTTTTGGATTCCAACTCATTGGCCAAATTGGCACTTAAGGCACTATGCGAAAAAGGAATAAGGTGAACAAGATGGAATTGACTCAACGCCCTAGACGATTGCGCGTAAATCAAGCGATGCGCAACTTGGTTAGTGAGAATACGGTGCAAAAGGAATCTTTAATTCTTCCGCTTTTTGTTCGTGAAGGGCTAACCAATCCAGTATCAATAAAAGGAATGCCCGGCGTTGTTCAACACTCCAGCGAATCTTTAAAGCATGAAATAGATCGAGCGCTAGCTCTAGGCATTGGCGGAGTTATGGTCTTTGCTATTCCTGAGATTCGCGATGAAATGGGTTCAGAGGCCTTGAATCCCGATGGAATTTTAAATAAGGCGGTTAGAGATATTCGTGCTCAAGTTGGAGATAGCTTAATTGTGGTAGCCGATCTTTGCCTCGATGAATTCACCAGTCATGGCCACTGTGGTGTATTGGATCAATCTGGCCGAGTAGATAATGACCGAACTCTCGAAATCTATGGCGAAATGGCGGTGCTCTTAGCATCCAATGGTGCGCACATGCTTGGCACGAGCGGGATGATGGATGGTCAAGTCGGTGCAGTAAGAAAAGCGTTAGACAAAGCTTCATTCCAAGATATCTCAATTCTTGCTTACGCGGCAAAGTATGCCTCGGCTTTTTATGGTCCCTTTAGAGATGCTGTTGAATCTCAATTACAAGGAGATCGAAAAACTTATCAGCAGGATCCGTCGAACGCTAAAGAATCGTTACGCGAGATTGGATTAGATGTCGAAGAAGGCGCCGACATCATTATGGTTAAACCCGGCATGATGTACTTGGATGTTCTTCACGCTGCCTCTCAAGTAGTAAGCGTTCCGCTTGCTTCTTACATCGTTTCTGGAGAAATGGCTATGGTAGAGGCTGCTGCTGCGCAAGGATCAGTCGATCGGGAGCGAGCAATACTTGAGATACTCACTTGCCTTCGCCGGGCGGGCGCTCAAATCATCTGTACTTATTGGGCCCTTGAAGTTGCGCAACTACTAGATAGAAAATAGGAAAAACATGGAGCAAAATATTGATGGTTCAATACGTTGGCACGATCGAGCAAAGGCGGTAATTCCGGGCGGCGTTAGTTCCCCAGTTCGAGCCTTCTCGGCAGTAGGTGGCAATCCGCGTTACATGGTTCGTGGGGCAGGCTCTCGTGTATTCGATATAGATGGCAATGAATATATTGACCTAGTTGGTTCTTGGGGTCCGATGATTTTAGGGCACGCTCATCCTGAAGTCGTTCGGCAAGTTATAGAAGTTGCGAGTGGCTCTTCTTCTTTCGGTGCTCCAAGTCCGCATGAAGTTGAACTAGCAGAAGAAATTATCGGTCGCGTTAGTGCGGTTGAGAAAGTGCGATTCGTTTCCTCAGGTACCGAGGCGGTGATGACAGCGGTGCGTCTTGCTAGAGCAGCGAGCGGGCGAGATTTAATCGTTAAGTTTGCCGGTTGTTACCATGGACACTCTGATGCGCTTTTAGTTCAGGCAGGTTCGGGTGTGATAACTCTTGGACTTCCTAATTCACCAGGTGTTACCGTCGGGCAAGCTCAAGACACGATAGTGCTGCCGTATAACGATGTTGCCGCGCTCGAGGCGCTCTTTGCAGAACGCGGAAATAAAATTGCTGCAGTTATCACTGAAGCAACGCCTGCAAATATGGGAGTTGTTCCTCCGCTACCTGGATTTAATAAGTTGATTGCTGACCTCTGCCACAAGAGCGGCGCACTTTTTATTCTTGATGAAGTCATGACGGGCTTTCGAATTTCTGCTGGCGGTTGGTGGGAGTCCGTGAAAGAAGAAAATTGGATACCAGACCTCTTCACTTTCGGTAAAGTCATTGGTGGCGGATATCCGCTCGCCGCAGTTGCTGGCAAGGCTGGCGTTATGGATCTGCTTGCTCCGTTGGGATCGGTTTATCAAGCGGGAACTCTCAGCGGCAACCCAGTCGCTACAACTGCGGGACTCGCAACGCTAAAACTATGTGACAAAGCGTTATACGAGAAAGTTAATTTGCGAGCCCAACAAGTTGGAGCGGGAATTTCCCAAGCGTTAGGCGAAGTTGGCATTTCTCATCAATATCAGTTTGCTGGAAATCTTTTTTCGTTCTTTTTTACAACAAACCCAGTTCGATCATATGAAGATGCTAAAAATCAAGACGCTAAAATTTTTGCTAAATTTTTTCACTCCATGTTAAAAAATGGTGTCTCACTTCCACCGTCGGCATTTGAAGCTTGGTTTGTCAATGGCGCAATGACTGATCTTGATGTCGAGCAGATTATTCGCGCAGCTAAGATCTCGGCCCAATTCGCTCTAGGCTCTTAAGCTTTCTGCCCATTTGCCAAGTAGCCAGCCAGCCCAAAATGAGAAATATCGTCGCAAGTAAAGCTGACCACTTGGAGGCGAGGGTCAAAGCTGCAATGCTTGCATCAGCTTCGTTTTTAGTTTTTGGATCTGCCGCTAATTCTGGAATAACCGTTCCAGCGGAATTAACTACATCATGCACCAAGGTCACGCGCTGCGCCTTTGTCAGTTGATTTGAAGTTTCTAACCGATGGTTCAGATTGGATCCAAAGAGTCCAAAGAGGCTACTTCCCAAAATCGCAATACCAAGGGCAAAGCTAAACTGGCGCAAAGCGCTCGAAATTCCTGAGGCTTGGCCGCCCTTTTCAATTGGAATATCTCGTAGTGCTAAATTTGTGACTTGACTCGTTGCTAATCCAATCCCCATTCCGTAAAGAAATAAGCAACCCGCAATGAGAGATAGGTTAGTTGAAGGGGAAATGGCAATTCCCAGCAAAGCCACCCCTGATATTTCTAATAAAATTCCAACCTTGAGTGTGGCAAGGGAGCCTTTTCGAGCCGAGAGATATCTACCTGCAGAACTTGAAGCGAATGCCCCGATTGCCAAGATCAAAAATAGCGTACCAGTTTTGAAACCAGAATAACCAAGAACATTTTGCAACCAATATGGGAGTAAAAATATCAAGCCGTATTCACCGAGGCTTATGATCATTCCGGCAAAGGCGGCGTAGCGAAATGAACGAATTCGGAAAATGGAGAAATCTATATAAGTATCTTGACCTGCGCGATCTCTTTTTAACTCTAACCGAATAAATATCAAAAAAACAGATACCCCAGTTATAAGTGCCATTGGAATAATCGATATTGGTAAAATCCATCTCAATCCCATAAGCGCTTCATCGCCAATTGGTTTCCACCAGCCGTAGACCCGTCCTTCAGTCAAAGCAAAAATTACCGTTAAAGCTGAGATCAAGATAAGGGCTGAGCCCAAGAGGTCGAATTTGCTATTCGAACTGCCTTTCTCTTCTCTAACGAAGAAATACACACCTACAGCAACTATGGGAATTAAGAGAAGATTTACTCCGAAAGCCCACCGCCATGTAAAAGATGTTATTAACCAACCACCAAGAAATGGCCCAAGGGCAGCGGTACCAGCAATAACTGATCCCCATAGTGCGAAAGCTTTTCCTCTGGAAGCACCAGTGAATTGTGAATTAATTGTAGATATGGCGCTCGGTAGCATCATGGCCGCTCCTAGGCCTTGGAAAATTCGAGCAACGATGAGTAGATCAGGCGAATTAATCTGCGTCGCAAATAGACAGGCAAAGAAGAAAGTAATTAATCCGACTTCAAATATTTTTCTACGTCCAATTTTATCGGCAAGTTTCCCAAAGATCAGCAAAGTGGATGCAAATACCAGAGTGTAAATTTCTTGGACCCACTGTGCCTGAATAGAACTCATCTTCAAAGTTTTAATCATGGTTGGCATAGCAACGTTGATAATTGTGGAATTCACGATGACCATTCCGACGCCCAAAGATAAGAAAAAGAGGGCCCACCGTTGCGATTTCATTTGGCTTAGTTTATTCGCAAAAATTCCCAGTTTTACCTCCCGCGACGAGTCAGAAGGACTGACTGTTTTAGAAATGATTTAGTCTCCAACAAACCCATCGCGATTCAGGCCTTTGATGAAAGGCCCAAAGATCCATCTAAACAGAGGCTTGAACTACTTCACTTATCTAGGATAATTGCTCAATGAGCTCCCGCGATAAAGTTGAGGCTGCCCTCGATAAGATTAAAACGATCGACCGTTCTGGTTATACGCTCAATTCGGTTTTGGCGATTCGAGAGCAAGCGTTCGCCGATGCAGATGCATACGACAAAACTGGCATTGATCTACCTATGGGCGGTATGCCTGTGTTGATTAAAGATAATGTCGAAGCGTTTGGCTTACCGGCTACTGCAGGTTCACTCGCACTTGCAGATACGCCAACCACTACCGATGCCCGCATTGTTGCCAACCTTAAAGATGCTGGCGCAATTATTATCGGTTCTACCAATCTTTCTGAGTGGGCGAATATTCGATCCACAAAATCCACGTCGGGGTGGTCGGCGGTGGGCGGTCTCACTGCCAATCCGTGGATTCATAAACACTCTGCTGGTGGCTCCTCTTCTGGGTCTGGCGCCGCAGTGGCTGCCGGGCTTGTCGATTTTGCTGTGGGCACAGAGACCGATGGATCCATTACCTGTCCGGCATCACTCAATGGGTGTGTTGGGCTAAAACCAACTGTTGGTCTGACATCGCGCGATGGTGTAATTCCCGTAAGTGGCAGCCAAGATTCGCCAGGTGTACTAACCAAGACGGTAGCCCAAGCTGCTCTGATGTTAGAAGCGATGTCAGGTCAGAGCGGTTATGTAGCCGCACTGAAAGAAGATCGCCCACTGCGCATTGGTTTTGTGAAGAATTGGTTGACTTCGGATGATGAAACCAATAATCGAATGCACGAGGCGCTAGCTGCGCTTACAAATATTGCAAAGCTAGCGGGCAAAGGTATTGCACTACTTGAGATAGAGCTTGCGCATCCAGAGGAATCAATTGGTGAAGATGAGCATGCAGTGCTGATGCACGAACTCGTGAGTGATCTCGGCCAATATCTAAAAGCGCGCGAAGGCGCACGCGTTAAATCACTGGGTCAAGTGCAGTCGTTCAATATTGCTCATGGCGATACCGAGATGCAGTATTTCAAACAAGAGATCTTTGATGAAGCGCTACGTGGTGGTGGTCGAGGCCCTAAGTATCAGATCAAGCGTGATCGCAATCTGGCGTGGGCAAACCAAACTTTGGCAAAGGGCTTACAGGATGTGGACCTCTTGATTGGCTGC
>JBCKHB010000004.1:0-73020 GCA_038906075.1 Candidatus Planktophila sp. | reverse complement strand
ATTGAAGGGTAACTGACATCTTGTCAGCTGAAAGTACTGGCTCTCCAACAATGTTATTGTTGTATGTTCCGGTGTAACCGTTTGAATCAAAAGCCGAAGAAGTTGTCTTACTCAACGGATCGCCGAGACCTGCAGCTATTGCATAAGCGTTGCTAGAAAGCACATGTGAAAGCAAGAGATCTACACCGGTAATTGGTGTTCCATCTGACCAAAGACGGCCTGGAGCAACTGTGTACTGGACCCGGAAATCTGTTGCACTATTCTTGACAATCTTGTAAGAACCAAACACTTTGTTTTGGATTACATTTTTCTGGTCATCGATATAAATAAATCCACTGCCAGAAAGATAACCAACTACACTATTGGTAACTAGACTGGTATCTGGCTGTCCGGAATTAAACGATGTCAATGAGTTTACCTCGTGAATAACAACAGTCGAATGTGATGCAGCTTGCACTGGTGTTAGTAATGAAAATGCTAACGCCGAAGTAGCCACCGCTGCTAGAGCAAACTTTGCTCCGTGATTGAACTTCATAGATCCTCCTTGAGGGTGAGTAAGGCACAGTTGTGGAGAGTCGACCTGCTCCGCAGCCTGACCTTTTGTAGCGTGAGTCTGCCCTATGAATGAAGTTGTGGCAAGCAACAGTGAGCCGCGCTATGCACGGTTTTATAACTTTTAGGTTACGAATTTTTCTTACAAGGCTAGCGGGGCGGGTCAATTTATAGGATTTAGTCCGACCGCATCCCATAGGGTAATCGCCATGGATTCTAATAGAAATGTAGATGCCGATTTTCTGGCGATGCCTTTATCTCCGATCTGCGATGCCGCAATTTCTACCGCGCAATCGCTAGGGGCAACACATGTTGATGTTCGAATCGAACGCACGCGCACCGGTCTATTGCAATTACGAGATGCCAAACCCGAAACACAAAATGATGGCTCGTTAATTGGCCTTGGAGTTCGAGTTATTGTAAATGGCGCATGGGGATTTGCATCGGCTCCGGAAGTGAGCGCTAAGCGCGCACAAGAATTAGCCCAAATTGCAGTTGCCATGGCCAAGACAAGTAAGCCACTTGCCACAGAGGAAGTTGCCCTTGCACCAGAACCAGTTTATGCAAATAAAACTTGGGTTTCGGAATATGAAATAGATCCATTTAGCGTTTCAGATTCCGAAAAAATAGAGCGTCTGGCAACGCTGAGTTCAAAATTATTAGCAACTAAATCTGTCAACCATGTGAGTGCGTACACAATGTTTGTTAAAGAACAAAAACATTATGCCGATTCACACGGCACCAGTACGACTCAGCAACGTGTGCGAGTACAAACACAGATTGAGGCAATTTGCGTCGGGGATCATGGTTTTGAATCGGTGCGCACTTTGGCACAACCAGCTGGCTTTGGTTGGGAGTGGATGCGAAACGATATTTATAACTGGGATAGCGAAATTGATGAGTTGCCAATAATTTTGGCCCAAAAAGTTGCCGCGCCTAGTGTTGAACCTGGCAAATATGACTTACTCATCCATCCATCAAATCTATGGCTTACCATTCATGAATCGATTGGCCATGCCACTGAATTAGATCGCGCCCTTGGGTATGAAGCAAACTATGCCGGAACATCTTTTGCCACCGTCGATAAATTAAATACGCTGCAATACGGCTCAAAATTAATGAATGTCACGGGCGATCGTTTAACCGAACATGGTTTAAGCACGGTGGGCTATGACGATGAGGGTGTCGCTGCTCAGCAATGGGAGATCATTAAAGATGGGGTTCTAGTTGACTATCAAACCGATCGACGCATTGCCTCACGCGTTGGCCAAAATCGCAGTAACGGCTGTGCCTTTGCAGATTCTCCTGCCCATGTTCCAATTCAGCGAATGCCCAATGTCTCACTACAGCCTGATCCAAAAGGTCCTGATTTAGATTCCATGATTGCCTCCATGGATGATGGAATTTATATCCGCGGTGATAAATCATGGTCAATAGATATGCAGCGATATAACTTCCAATTTACTGGCCAACAATTCCATCGCATTAAGAATGGAAAAATTGTTGGGCAAGTTAAAGATGTTGCTTATCAAGCAACGACTACAGATTTTTGGGGTTCCATGAAAGTAGTCGGTGGGCCATCTACCTATGTTCTGGGTGGGGCTTTTAACTGCGGTAAAGGTCAGCCTTCACAAACCGCAGCGGTAAGCCACGGTTGTCCTGCAGCAATTTTCGAGAAAATAAATATTCTTAACACCGTTGCGGAGGCAGGTGCATGATTTCTGCGCAAGAATTAATTGAAAGAATTACCCAAGCTGCGCACTTTGATGATTGCGTGGTAATTATTAACGATAAAAGCCAAGCGAATTTACGCTGGGCAAATAGCACTCTGACAACTAATGGAGTCATTAAAGAACGCAACGTCACCGTCATCGCTTTTGTTGCATTAGATGGTGGTATGGCAGCAGGTGCGGTAAGCAGGAGTGATGTATCAATTGCCGATGTAGATGCAATTGTGCGCGAAGCTCTGACCGCAGCGAAAAACGCGGGCAAAGCCGAAGATGCAATGGAGCTGGCCACTAATTTCGCCCTAGGTAATTGGAGCGATCCACATTCTGTAACTGGACCAGAGGTTTTCGCAAAAGTTGCACCTGATTTAGGTGAGATGTTTAAAAGATCCGTTGCCGATAAAATTGAATTATTCGGTTACGCCGAACACACACACGCAACAACTTGGGTAGGTTCAAAAGGCGGAATTAGAGCTCGTTTTGACCAACCTGCTGGCCGTATCGAGATGACTGGAAAATCCCATAATCGGTCGCGGTCGACATGGGAAGGCGTAGCTACTCGAGATTTTTCGAGCGTTTCCACCGATGAAGTTGATGGCGCAATTCGCCAACGCTTGCAATGGCAAGGAACTAAAATCGATTTACCTGCTGGCAAATATGAAACGGTTTTGCCATCGGGCGCGGTTAGTGATGTTTTAACTTACATGTTATGGCGTGCAGCTGCGCGAGATGCGCAAGAAGGCAGGTCGGTATTTAGTAAGGCCGGTGGCGGAACACGTATCGGAGAAAAACTTTCTAATCTATCTGCTCAACTCTATTCGGATCCAACTTATCGAGGCTTGGAATCAATTCCATTTATCGCCGCTACCGCAAGTGGGCCAATGAGTTCAGTCTTTGATAACGGACAAAAAATTAAGAAAACTGATTGGCTAAAAGATGGCGCTCTTGCATCTCTTGTGCAGACCCGCTCATCGGCCCAATTTACTTCACTTGCCTTTACGCCTATGGGCGATAATCTAATTATGTCCGTCGATGGCGCAGGTGGCTCACTTGAAGATTTAGTGAAAAAAGTTGATGACGGTTTATTACTTACAACAATGTGGTACATCCGTGAAGTCGATGCAACTACTTTGCTTCTCACAGGCCTAACTCGTGATGGCGTATATCGAATTAAGGGCGGTGAAGTTATTGGCGCGGTCAATAATTTCAGGTGGAATGAGTCTCCAATTTCAGTACTTAGTCGAATCGCCCATGCTGGAAGTACGCAAATCACGCAACCGCGCGAATGGGCCGGTGACGTTGACCGCTCCGCCATGCCACCTTTAGTAATTAAGGATTTCAATATGTCGACTGTGAGTCAAGCAAACTAAATTTGGTAAACAAACTCCAAAGTTCGTGATGCAACATCTTTAGTTATAACACTATTGGCGGCGATCATAGAACCGCTACCAATAGTGATATCACCAAGAACTGTGGCTCCTGCACCAATGATGACGCCATCCTCGATGGTTGGATGTCGTTTACCTTTGGCATAACCGCGCGAACCAAGTGTTACACCATGATAGAGCATTACATCGTCGCCAATAATTGCGGTTTCACCAATCACGACTCCCATGCCATGATCGATAAAAAATCGTCGCCCGATTCTTGCTCCTGGGTGAATCTCGATCCCAGTAAAAAAGCGACCTACCTGCGAAATTATTCTGGCAAGTAATTTAAACTTGGCCCCCCACAGGAAGTGTGCAATGCGATGGTTCCACAAGACGTGCACGCCTGGATAAGTTAAAAGCACTTCCAATTTATTTCGCGCAGCAGGATCGCGCCTGATCGCGGTCTCAAGATCTTCCAAGATTTTCACGGTAATTCTTAATCCATCAAATCTTGATACAAAGCAGTTGATAAATAACGTTCTCCAAATGAAGGAATTATCACAACAATAATTTTGTCTGCAAATTCAGCTCGCTGCGCAATTTGTGCTGCGCCCCATAACGCAGCCCCTGATGAAATTCCAACAAGAATTCCTTCTTCTTTTGCAGCCCTGCGGGCATATATCATCGCCGCATCATTTGGTGCATCTAAAACTTCATCATAGATAGAAGTGTCTAAGATTTCTGGAACAAAGTTAGCGCCAATGCCTTGTATTGGATGTCCAGCAGGTTGGCCCCCATTTAGAATCGGTGAGGCTGCAGGTTCAACGGCAAAGATTTTTATATCTGGATTTTTATCTTTTAACCTTTGTCCGACACCGGTAATCGTTCCGCCGGTGCCAATTCCTGCAACAATGGCGGCAACTTGTCCATCAGTATCGCGCCAAATTTCTTCTGCGGTAGCACTTCGATGAATTTCAGGATTTGCCGGGTTTGCGAATTGACGCACCAGAACCCCGCCATCTTTGGCTCCGATTTCCTCAGCTTTGGCAACGCAGCCACGCATGCCTTCGCTAGCTGGAGTTAAAACTAATTCCGCACCGAAAGCGCGCAATAACGCACGGCGCTCCTTTGACATTGAATCTGGCATTGTTAAAACAACTTTGTAGCCGCGCGCAGCACCGACCATTGCTAGTGAAATTCCAGTGTTTCCACTAGTTGCTTCCACAATTGTTCCACCTGGTTTTAATTCACCCGATTTCTCAGCAGCATCAATCATTGAAATTCCGATGCGATCTTTTACTGAGCTAGTTGGACCGTAAAATTCTAACTTTGCATAAACCTGCCCTTGCGCCCCATCCATAATTCGATTGATACGAACTAATGGGGTATTTCCAACAACTTGCGTGATATCTGAATAAAGCTTCACTTAGATCTCCTTAAATAGTTTGGTTTTCAGGTAGCGCATGGTGCGCAGGGCAAACGAATTGAAAAGAGTTTTAACAGGATGTGGATGTGATGCGACAGAAGTCGATGACAAGGCGGCGAGTAAAGAAACTGGCCTGCCCGATTTGATTCATGGCGCGAGTTTACCTGAGCGCATCTGATTACGCTAAACGCAAATAATTTGCATAACTGAGCGCCAGCACTCGCAATTGTGCTCAACAAGGCAACGCTTCAAACGTAGCATCTGAGATGTGGTTCCTTCATTGCGCGATATAAGTACCTTAATTATGAACCCCAATTTAACCTACAAGCAAACGGTTATGGGTTTAGCAGGTTTGGCTGAGAATTTATTAGAGCCACCCGCTGTCAGCGAAGAGTGCCGAATCGCTCTTGAAAAGCGAATTATTTGCGATATGTATGAAGGCAATGCGCCATATCGTGCCCGTTATATTTTGCCAGATTACAAAAAAGTTTTAGATATCGGCTCTGAATTCCTAGAACTTGAACCTGCAAATAATTTGGATGAAGCCTTGGCTTATCTATTAATAGCGTATTCGCAAACTCCATCTATTACCGGATATCCGGTCTATCTTGGCGATCTTGATTCTTTACTCCTTCCATATACAACCGAAACCTCAGACGAAGATTTATATAAGAAATTACGCCTCTTTTGGATCTCGATGGATCGGATGTTTCCTGATGCTTTTGCTCATACAAATTTGAGTCCAACATATAACAGAGTAGCAAAAATAATTTTGCAATTGGAGCGTGAGCTTCTTCAAGTAGTTCCAAACATAAGTTTGAAAGTTGACCCGAAACTTACGAGTGATGAATATCTTCTAGATGCCGTAGAAACGGTTTTTGCCTGCGGCAAACCTCACTTCATCAATGATCCTATGATGCAAAAAGATTTAGGCCCAAAGTATGCAGCAGTGAGTTGCTATAACTCGCTTAAAATTGGTGGAGGCTCCCACACTCTAGTTCGCCTTAATTTAAAAGAAGTTGTCAAGGCAACTCAAGGCGGAGTTGATGAGTTTTTTAGCTCCACACTTCCCCGTTATGTCGCGCTAACTGCTGAATTGATGGAATCACGGATTAAGTTCCTTGTGGAAGAATCACCATTTTTTGATTCCTCATGGCTAGTTCGAGAAGATTTGATATCACTTGATAACTTCTCAGCTATGTTCGGCATTTTTGGTCTTGCAGAGGCGGTTAATTTATTACAAGAGCGTGAAGGTCACACCGGTCTCTATGGCCACAGCGAAACTGCTAATGAGCTTTCCTACAAAATCACTTCGACCATTGCAGATATCGTGGGAAAGATTGAAATGCCCTATTGCAAAGGAAATAATGGCCATGCTTTTCTTCATTCCCAATCAGGAATTGATTTAGATATTGATGTCACGGCGGGAACTCGAATTCCTATTGGAACCGAGCCTGCCCTTATTCAACATCTTAAAACCGTCAGCCGTCACCACCATTTATTTGCTTCAGGTGTGAGCGATATTCTCTCCTTCGATGAAACTGCCGTTGCAAACCCGCAAGCCATCGCTGACATAATTCGCGGAGCATTCATATCCGGAATGCGTGATTTTACTTTCAATCTAGAAAGCAATGATTTCATTCGCATCACTGGTTACTTAGTAAGAAAATCTGATCTTCTTAAAATGCCTGAAGCTAGACATTCAAGTACTTTCCTTGGCGCAGGTGCTGTGGCAGGTTCTCATGTTGATCAGCGCACAGTGAAACGGATAATGAGCCATGAAAGCTCACCATTGTTTAACATCTGACGTTATTCCTTTTTCATGGGTCGATGGCCCAGGAAATCGTTTTGTACTCTTTATGCAAGGCTGTAATTTTAATTGCATTGCTTGCCATAACCCACAAACAATTCCATTGCAGTCACCAAAAGCAAAGACGCTTTCTATAGATGAAGTTATTACCCGGATTAAGAATTCAATGCCATATATTTCAGGCGTCACTGTTTCCGGCGGCGAGGCAACTATCCAATTTGAATTCATCGAAGAGCTTTTCAAAACTATCAAGTCAACTCCAGAATTAGCGCACTTAACAACCTTTATTGACAGCAACGGCAACACTCCCCGACCAATCTGGGAGCTGCTAGCCCCTGTTACTGATGGCGTAATGATGGATTTGAAAGTTTTGGACCCCGTAAAACATCAAGCCCTTACTGGACATACTCACGAATCAGTACTTAATTCAATAAAGTTCTTAGCCGCACGAGGGTTGCTCTATGAAGTTAGATTGCTTTTAATTCCAGGAATTAATGATTCAGATATAGAGCTGCGCGATACCGCTAATTATTTATTGAGTATCGATCCGCTAATGCGCCTTAAAATCAATGCTTTTAAAGCTCATGGGGTGCGTGCATCAGCTAGGCAATGGCGTGATGTTTGCGATGACGATGCAACGCGGTATAGAAATGTATTAACGCAAAGTGGAGTTGTGAATCTGGCTTAATTTAGCGGCATAAATTTCTTTGCTTTCCCATCACGTGCAAATGCTAAAAGAGTCAGACCAAATTCATCAGCTAACTCAATTGCAAGTGATGTAGGGGCACTAACTCCAATTAACGCTGAAATTCCGGCGACTACAGCTTTTTGCACAATCTCATATCCAACACGACCAGATACAACAAGGCTCCAATTAGAAAGTGGTAAGTCACCGGCCAAAAGCGCCGCACCGATAACTTTATCAACGGCATTGTGGCGGCCAACATCTTCGCGCGAATAGATTGCTTTTCCTTGCGCATTAATTAAAACAGCGGCATGCAATCCACCAGTTTTTAAAAAGATTTGTTGCCGGCCTTGCAAATGCTCAGTCATTGCGGCAAGTTGCGTCAAATTGTGACTTGTTTTTTCTACTCGCTTTATTCCACGCTTATGTAAATCTGTAATATTTGTAGAACCGCATACTCCGCAAGCCGAAGTCATAGTAAAGCGTCGTTCCAAGGATCTAGGTGGCACACCTGCCTGGTCAGAAATTTCGGCAATAACAACATTGGCGCGCTGGCGCGGTGATAGTGCTTTATCGCCACAGACTTTTACAACCAATAGTTCTTCTGGATTATTTAGAAAACCTTCTCCCCACAAAAAACCTGCAGCAAGTTCTAAATCAGCGCCCGGTGTGCGCATGGTTATTCCAAGTTGCGCTTCTTTATCACCTTGTTTTAATCGAATTTCTAGTGGTTCTTCAACAACGACGTTATCTGATGTAGTCGAGTGCGAATCGCTTTTTTGTACCTTTACTTTCGCAATTGCTGATGGTGCGACTTGATCATTTTCCATGGCGATAAAACTCGATATTCTCTGGTGGCAATGGGGTTTTCCCAAGGATTAAATCTGCCGCTTTTTCAGCTACCATCATTACTGGGGCGTAAATATTTCCATTTGTTACATAAGGAAAGACCGATGCATCAACGACGCGTAAGCCTTCAACACCATGGACTCTCATGGTTTCTGGATCTACCACAGAGAATTCATCAGTTCCCATTTTTGCGCTGCACGATGGGTGCAGCGCAGTTTCAGCATCTTTTCTAACCCAATCAAGAATTTGCGTATCGGTTGAAACTGATGCGCCAGGGGAAGTTTCACCGCCATTAAATGGATCCATTGCTTTTTGCGTCAAGATATTTCGTGCCACATGAACTGCTTCAACCCATTCACGGCGATCCTGATCTGTTGATAAGTAATTAAAACGAAGTGCAGGTTTCTCAAATGGATCTGCACTTTTAATTTTAATTGTTCCGCGCGAATCAGAATACATCGGGCCGACATGGACTTGATAGCCGTGCCCACCTTTTGGACCAGTACCGTCATAACGAATCGCAAGAGGTAAAAAATGAAACATTAAATTTGGGTATGCCACATCGTTATTACTGCGAGTAAAACCACCTGCCTCAAAATGGTTAGTAGCCCCTGGGCCTTTTCGAAAAAATAACCAATTAGCACCGATAAATGGTCGGCGCCAAAGTTTTAAGGATGGCTGTTGTGATACGGGTTGCTTGCATGAATATTGAATGTAGACTTCTAAATGATCTTGAAGGTTCGAGCCAACGCCTGGCAAATGATGGACAGTTTGAATTCCTAGTGCTTCTAAATCACTTGAATTTCCAATTCCAGATAATTGCAAAATTTGTGGCGTATTTATTGCACCACCGCAAAGGATCACTTCACTCGAAGAAATGATTTGCTTTTTACCTTTGATAATTACTTCTACACCAACTGCTTTTTTGCCTTCGAAAACTACTTTAGTAACCATCGCACGCGTTTTTATCGTTAAGTTTTTACGATTCTTTACTGGATAAAGATAAGCTCTCGCAGCACTTAAACGGCGACCACGATAAAGATTGCGATCAAAGGCGGCAAAACCTTCTTGTTTATAGCCATTTACATCATCGGTCTGCGGATAGCCAGCTTGTTCCGTTGCTTTAAAAAACGCAGCGAAAAGTGGGCCTTTGATCGGGCCACGTTCTAATTTCAGCGGTCCGCCGCCGCCACGAAAAGGATTTTTCGGATCAGCTAAACAATTCTCCATAAGCTTAAAATATGGAAGACAGTGTGCATAATCCCAATTTTGCATTCCTTTATCTCTTGACCAGCGCTGGTAATCCAAAGGATTACCGCGTTGCCAAATCATGCCATTGATAGAACTCGAACCGCCTAAAACTTTTCCGCGTGCATGGTAAATCTTGCGATCATTCATAAATGGTTCAGGCTCTGATTCGTATTTCCAATCGTAGAATCTACTTCCGATTGGGAAAGCTAGCGCTGCTGGCATATGAATAAATACATCCCACTTAAAATCGCGGCGCCCTGCTTCTAGAACTAAAACAGTATTTTTTGCATCAGCACTTATTCGGTTAGCGAGCGCGCTGCCAGCAGAACCACCACCAACAATTATGTAGTCATATTTCTTCACAGGGCAATCCTAACGAAAGAAAAGCGCCCCGCTCGGCAGATTTTCCTACCAAACGGGGCGCTACTTTTTAAAGTATTACTTACCTAGCCATGCTTTTACTTTATCTGGATTAGCATCAATCCATTTCTGTGCAGCTACGGCAGCATCCATGCCACCTTCAATATCGGCAGCAACGGAGTTTTGATCTGGATTTGTCCATGAGAAGTTCTTGAGCAACGTCGCAAATGGCGAACCTGAATTCATCAGCTTAGTTGTTGCAAGTTTCATCAAAGGCAACGATGGATAATCTGTTAATCCAGTTGCTTTTGCAGCGTCAGCCCAGTCATTTGCTGGGAAATTAACCCGTGATTTTAATAATCCTGGATATTTTGCGAAGAGAATGTGTGGTTCCCACCAATAGAAAATCGCAGGAGTCTTATTAGTTTCTGCTTTGTTAATAACATCTATAAGGGCCGCCTCTGATCCTGCTGAAATTGCCTTGTAATTCAATTTATTTGCAGAAATCATTTTCTCGCCAATTGTTGTGTACCCTGGAGGACCTTCATACCAAGCACCTTTACCGCCAGAATCTACAGTCTTAAACAGACTTGCATATTTATTAAGATTCTTTGAATCGATAATGTCTGGATACTTTTCTACCATCCACGAGGCAACATACATTCCAATTACGCCAGTGTTTCCATTTGGGCTAACTTCTTGAATTGCACCGCGATCAACCCATTCTTTCCAACGACCGCCGCCCCACTCTTCGATTACAACGTCAACTGAACCTGCTTCCATAGCGTCATAAGTAACGCCTGCTTCTTCCAGAGTTGTCTGAGTAATTTCGCAGCCCAATTCTTTCTTGGCAACTTCTGCAAGAACTTGAGCAGAGGCTGTGTAACCAACCCAAGCATGCATTGCGATTCCCCATTTACCGCAATCACTTGATGCTGTTTCTGTGCTCTTAGTGGCGTTTGAACTACAAGCCGATAGAACTAGGGCAAGTGATGCAGCAAGAGCCACAGCAACTTTACGCTTACCAATACTTTCTCTCATTTACTCTCCTTAGGTAAAAATTACTTGACTTATTTTATGTCTCAAAACAGGGACAAGGAAGAGATTACGCCTAAAATAATTGGGGTGTAGTGGCTTTTATGCTCTGCGCGCCCCTGCTTGCGCAATACGATCAATCATCACTCCAAGTAAAAGGATGGCAAGTCCTGCCACAAGTCCTTTGCCCTGTAATTCCGGCTTAGAGCCACCAACAATTACCAGATAGCCAAGACCGCCTGCTCCAACGAAGCCACCAATAACAATTACCGCTAGAACATAGATCATCCCTTGATTTGCTGCTAATAAAAGCGCCCTTTTCGCCGCGGGTATTTGCACTTTAGAAATAATTTGCATAGTTGTAGATCCGGCAGCAGTTGCCGCCTCAACAATAGTTACCGGAACTGATCTAATACCTTCACCAACAATTTTTACCACAATTGGTATTGCATAAATGATACCGGTTGCAATCGCTGTAAAACGAGTAGGACCAAAGAGGCCTAGCATTGGAATGAGATAAACGAATGCCGGAAGAGTTTGTCCGGCATCTAAAAAGGGTTTCAAAAAATTATCTGCGCGCTCACTTCTGCCAATCCAAATCCCTAGAATTACTCCGATTAACATTGTTAAAATCGTTGCAACTATTGTTTGAGTCAGTGTCACCATTGCATCATGCCAAACGCCAGATATAACAATTAATAACATTAAAGCAGAAGAAAAAAGAGCAATCCGTACGCCACCGATTAGGAAAGCAATAATTGCGATCATCACAATAGTTAGAAACCAAGGAGATTCGGCAAGTAAACTCTCTAGCGGATTCAAAATTGCAATGGAAATAAAATCCTTAAAGGTAACAGTAAAGAAAAAGAAATTTGTTGTGATCCATTCAGCCGCTTTATTTGTACCGCTTGCAACACTTTCCGATAGATTAATATTTGTTGGCCAAATAGCTGCCCACAAAAATGTACGCGAGGCCCAAATTGCAATAATCGCAACTAAACCAGCTACGCCCTGCTTAATGCGTTTTTGCTTAAGATCTTTGGCCGACGGAGGGATAAAACTAATCTGCACTTTGGCAGCAGCACTTGTGCTTCGATCTAATAAAATTGCCACAAAGACAACTGCGATTCCAGCGACAAAACCTTCGCCAACATTTCTGATAATTAAAGCCTCTATCACTGGTTTTCCAAGCCCAGGGGCACCAATCAGAGCAGCGATAACCACGAATGAAAGCGCGGCCATAACGGTCTGATTAATGCCTAAAACAATCATCTGCTTCGCCATCGGCAATTGAACTTTGGTCAGCAACTGTTTTCTTGTCGAACCCATCGAATTTGCCGCTTCGATTGGGGGAACACTTAGATTTCTAATAGCGTGCGATGTGATTCGAATAGAAATGGGAATGCTGTAAACCATAGTTGCGATTGTCGCTGAGGCGGGCCCAATTAAAAAGAAAAGTGCAAGGGGTGCTAAATAAACAAGAGTCGGCAAAATCTGTGCCAAATCTAAAAGCGGGGTTAATATTTTTAAAACACGATCAGATAAACCTGCCCAGATTCCCAATGGAATTCCAATTGCCAGCGATAAAATAACGGCTGCAATTGTCATTGCTAGCGTGTCCATAGTGAAAGTCCACATTCCAAGCGCGCCACATGCCAGCAGCAGTGAAGTTGCAAGAAGAGATGTGCGCCAATTACTTGTTATATAAACCAAAAAGGCAACAAAGGCGACAAAACCCAGCCAACCAATTACAGGTATTAATGAATTTGGCGCAGGAATTGCAATTAGAGTTCTAATTGTTTCAACAAATCCATTTACAAAGATTCGTATCGGATTAAAAAAGTAAATAAATGCGCCGCTCTTTGTCCGATTACCTCTAATTGATGATGCTGCTTCTCCAAAACTTTGAGTAATGGAAGTATTTTGATAAAGCGGTATTTCTAAAGTACCGAATCCCTGAAAAATGCGCGATAGTGCAACCCAGACAAAAATAAAGAATAGGAAAATTTGATATTTCTTGACCGCAAACTTGTTAAGAAAACCCGAAAGCATTTACGCAACTCCAGAAATTAATCGCAAAACATCTTCACTTGTTACTATTCCTAGCGCTTTGCCATTATCAGTTACACGAACTGGTCGCATTTGATCGACAATAAGTGCGCAAGCATCACGGATAATCGTGTCGGCAGAGAGTTCTGGACCATCTAGTACTTCACCCGGCTTTGGCGGCCTAGCTAAATATCGAAGCGTTAACACATGTGATTTGGCAACATCTCGGACAAAATCTGCAACATAGTCATCGGCGGGATTTGCTACTAAATCCTCGGGTGTTCCAATTTGCACGAGGGCTCCGTCGCGCATAATTGCAATACGATCGCCAACTTTTACAGCCTCTGCTAAATCGTGAGTGATAAAGACCATGGTTTTGCCAAGTTCATGATGCAGGCGAATTACTTCGGCTTGCATATCGCGGCGAATAAGTGGATCGAGAGCGCTAAAAGGTTCATCTAAAAACATAATTTCAGGATCTACTGCTAATGCGCGCGCCAAGCCAACGCGCTGCTGCATTCCGCCCGAGAGTTGTTCTGGATATGCGTGCGCATATCCCTGCAAACCCACGAGTTCGATTACCTCATTTGCACGGGCATAACGTTTGTCTTTCTTTATTCCATTTATTTCCAGGCTATAAGCGATATTGTCAATAACTTTTCGGTGCGGCAATAAGCCAAAGTGTTGGAAAACCATAGAAAACTTTGTTTTGCGCAACTCACGCAACCTTTTAATATCGGCCTTTAAAATATCTTCGTTACCAAAAAATAAATTTCCAGATGTTGGCTCAATTAGTCGAGTCATACAACGCACAAGAGTTGATTTCCCAGAACCAGATAAACCCATGACCACGAAAACTTCACCAGGGGTTACATCAAATGAAACATCCCGAACAGCAATTGTGTTTCCAGTTTTTGCGCGCAGGTCGGAGCGTGAGAGTTTGGAATCTTCCGACCCTATAATTTTATCTGCGTTAGCTCCAAAAACCTTCCACATATTTCGAACAGAAATCATCGGTGAAGAAGAACTCATAGATTCAATCCTCAATTCTCCAGTGGATCGGCAAACCAACCTGAGCGCGCAGGCTTATTGTTAGTCCAAATGTGCTTTATTTCAAGGTACTCATGCAAACCGGCTTCGCCTAATTCGCGACCAACACCTGATGCTTTAAATCCACCCCATTCGGCTTGTGGGCGATAAGGACCGTAATCATTTACCCAAATAGTTCCGTGGCGCAGCGCTGCTGCAACTTTATTTGTAATATCTGCATCATTACACCAAAGCGCACCCGATAAACCATAAATTGTGTCATTTCCTAACTTGATTGCTTCATCGACTGTATCAAAAACTTCAACAGTCATAATTGGTCCAAAAGATTCTTCTTGTACGCAATACATTTTTGTCGTGCAATTATCTAAAACCGTTGGCTGAAAATACCAGCCATTTTTCAAATCCTGGCTCATATCGCGAACGCCGCCAGTTAAAACTCTTGCGCCATCGGCAATCGCTCGTTTCATGTATTGCTCAATTTTTTCTAAGTGGGCTTTGCTAATTAATGGGCCCGTTTCCGCAGCTGGGTCACTTGGACCACCAAGTCGAATTGCCTTCGCTCTTTTTACAATTTGATCCACAACTTGATCGTGAATACTTCGCTCGACAATTAATCGAGTACCAGCAGAGCAGACTTGACCCGAGTGTAAGAAAGCTGCGGTAACGGCGTTATCAATTGCCGCATCTAGATTTGAATTTGCAAAAATAATATTAGGATTTTTACCACCTAATTCAAGTGCAACTTTCTTAACACTTTGTGCCGCGGTTGCCATGATTGCTTTGCCTGTTACTAATCCACCTGTGAAAGAAACAAAATCTACTCTGGGGTCTTCGATCAACGGCGCGCCGGCGATTGTTCCAGCTCCTAGAATTAAATTTGCGACACCTGCTGGCGTTCCAGCCTCCTCCAATAATTTCATTAAATAAATCGCGCTTGATGGTGTTAGCTCACTTGGTTTAACAATAAAGCTACAGCCGGCAATTAGGGCTGGGGCAACTTTCCAAGAAATTTGTAAAAGTGGATAATTCCAAGGACCAATAAGTGCGCAGACACCGACGGCTTCATGGGTAATTTTACTTGTTATATTTTCAGAACCAACATCTACGCTGCGGTCGCTAAGAGTGAGGCCCAGCTTTGCAAAATGGCGAAAAGTTGCAGCAACATCGGCAACGTCGTAGCGCGCTTCAATTAATCTTTTAGCGGTATCGCCACTTTCTAGGGCGGCAATTATTTCGCAATCACGATCAAGTAAATCTGCAATCTTGGAAACTAAGTCAGAGCGAGCCTGCATGCTCCACGAGGAGAAAACTCCAGAGTCAAAAGATTCGCGGGCAGATGCAATTGCATCACGTGCATCATTTGCTGTTGCCTCGCAAACTTGGGCAACGAGTGAACCGTCGTGCGGACTGCGAATTTCGCGTATACCACCATCACTTGCAGCACGCCATGTACCATTTATATAGAGCGTGCTCGGGTGCATTTACTTAATCTAGTTCACTCTTACGTTTTGCGACAAAGTCGGTTAAACCCTCAAGAATTGAGGCATCCATTTCAGGTTTTTCATACTCTTCCAGCTTCTTTTTCCAAATTTCTTCGGCGCGAGCGCGGGTATCGCGCGCACCTAGGCGCTTCCAGCGCTCGTAGTTATCGCTATTGGTAAGAAATGGTCGATAAAAACAATCCCGAAAGCGCTCCATTGTGTGAGCCGCTCCTAGGAAGTGGCCACCGTGACCAACTTCTAGGTGGGCATCAAATGCCAGAGACTCATCGTTGAATTCAAGTGGTGTGAACTCAACCATTAAACTTTGCAAAATTTCAATATCGACAACGAATTTGTCATAAGAAGATACCAATCCTCCTTCCAGCCAGCCAGCAGTATGCATTACCCAGTTAGTACCAGATAAAAATGTTGGCATCATGGTCATCATTGTTTGATAAGCAGATTGCGCGTCAACTGTTTGCGATGAGTTAAGTCCCCCACCACCACGAAATGGCAAGTTAAAACTGCGTGCAATTTGACCAGTACAAAGCAAACCAATTCCTGATTCAGGTGTGCCAAATTGAGGCGATCCCGATTGCATATCAATATTGGAAAGAAATGAACCAAAGACAACAGGAGTTCCAGGATTAATTACTTGAGCGAGCGCAATTCCAGTTAACGCTTCAGCAATTTGTTGTGCCAGTGTTGCCGGAATTGTTACTGGACTCATCGCGCCCATAAGTAAGAATGGTGTTGGAACTACTGGTTGACCGGCCAGTGCGTACTCTCGCAATGAATCAAGCATTCGATCATCCCAGCGAAGTGGCGAATTACAATTTACAAGTGAGATAAGTGCTGGTGTGTCAACGATGGCTTTTCGACCACCATGGATGATTTCAGCCATCGCGATTACATCTTTTGCATTTTCGGGCGTTACAACATTGCCCATAAAGAATTTATCGGTAAGTGTTGCTGCAGCAAATGCCATATCCAAATGTCGTGAGTCAAGTGATAAATCGTTTGGTTCGCATACGACTCCACCGACGCTATCGAGGGCATCAAATGATTGTGCTAATTTGCAAAAATTTTCATAATCTTTAAATGAAGCATCGCGGCGAACATCGCCCTCCCGAACAAATGGTGGGCCGTAAACTCCACCGAAGACCATGTAATCGCCACCGATATGTACGTTGTTCTTTGGATTGCGAGCGCGTAAATCAAACTCGCGTGGCGCTTTTGCTACTTGCGCCAAAATCCAATCAGGATCGAACTTAACATTTTCGCCAATGACTTCGCAGCCTGCTTCGCGCAACATATCTACTGCCCACGGGCTCATAAACTCGATACCAATTTCCGAGACGATACGTCGCCAACCTTTAGTTAAGGTGGCCATAGATTCTTGGCTCAAAATCTCATAGCGCGGCATCTTGTTCTCGAACACGTCAAACCTCCTGAGTGTGGCTCTTGACCGATAGCATCCCACGAGAATACGCTAGGAAGATGGAACAGGCGTTCCATATTATGAAACCTTTTAGGAGAGCTAAAGAGTGAGCAAAAGTGAACTCGCAACTGGCACCCAAGCCATTGACCGTGCCAGCACTCTGCTGGTAAATATTTTGGGAGCAACAACACCGCTCTATCTCAGCGCACTTGCCAAAGCGCATGATTTACCTAAGAGCACAACTTCGCGAATTTTGGCAGCCCTAGAGCGAGCCGGTTTAATCCAGCGCGATCGCAATGGCGCATTTTTAGCAGGACACATACTTACATCTTTTGCGCGCGAGCAAAATCAAGATTCGGTTTTAGTTACTCGTATGCGACCTATTTTGGAAACACTCTCGGCCAAGACGGGTGAGACTTCAAATCTAGCAATTCCTGGCAATGGTTTTATCAGCCTAATCGACCAAGTCGATGGCCAATATTTGTTAGGCGCAACAAATTGGGTTGGCAAACAAGTTCCTTATCACGCATCGGCGCTTGGAAAAATTTTGCTTGCTTATTCCACCATTCCAATTCCCGTTGGCCGCTTGGAGCGCTTAACCGAAAAAACTATTACTTCGCGTGTTCGTCTGTTGCAAGAATTAGAACAAGTTCGCAAAAATGGTTTCGCAATAATTATTGATGAACTAGAAATTGGATTGGTTGCCGTGGCAGCCCCTATTCGCGAACTAGATGGTCGCGTCATTGGTGCAATTTCGGTTTCGGGCCCAGCTTCACGGCTTAATCAAAAATCGCTGCTCGAAATTGGCGAAATGATTATCTCTAAAGTAGAAGATTTACAAGTTAACAGTTTAAGTAGCAAACCACAAAAGAAAAGAAAGGTCGGCGCAGCATGACACATGAAGAGATTATCAAAGCCCTCTTTGAGCAAACGATGGTTGGCAATGCCCCTGCCGTACTCGAACTAACACAACAGGGTTTGGACGAAGGTATGACACCTAGTGCAATTCTCTATGAAGCCTTGATTCCTTCGCTAGAAGAAGTTGGCGCACGATTTGAACGTGGCGATTACTTTGTTCCTGAAATGTTAATTGCTGGTAAAGCCATGTCTGGTGCGTTAAATCTGCTGCGCCCACTCCTCGCTGAAACTGGGGCAGAAACTGTTGGTACCTACGTGATGGGCACAGTTAAAGGCGATGTGCACGATATTGGTAAAAACTTAGTAAATATTATGTTGGAGGGCGCAGGTTTTAAAGTTATCGATCTGGGCGTTCAAACCGCACCTGAAAAATTCGTTGCAGCAATTATTGAACATCAACCAGATATTGTTGGAATGTCGGCATTCTTAACAACAACAATGCCGATGTTTAAAGTCAATATCCACGAAATTACTAAAGCTGGTTTGCGCGACAAAGTAATTATCATGGTTGGTGGCGCACCTGTTACGCAAGAATATGCCGACGTTGTTGGAGCAGATGGTTTTGCAGCCGATGCATCCACCGCCGTGCGAGTAGCAAAAGATTTGATTCAAAAGAAGCGCGCGCTACTTAATGCCTAAATTACTTCCTCTGATAGAGCATGCGCTAAAAAAACCCATATGGGACTGTCGCATGTGCGGTCAATGTGTTTTACATTCAACTGGAATGGTCTGCCCAATGACTTGTCCAAAAACTATGCGCAATGGTCCTTGTGGTGGCGTTCGCGAAGATGGAAATTGTGAAGTAAAACCTGAAATGCAATGTATTTGGGTAAAAGCCTATGAACGTAAGGAATCTTTACCGCTTCCCCAATCATGGCGCGACCATTACAACGACTTGCGTCCGCCCGTTGATATGCAATTGCAAGGAACTTCTTCGTGGATAAATTTAGTTACAAAGCGGGACCAGCAAGTACCAGCCGGTTGGAAAGCAAACGAGAATGTCTAAACTTCGCGAAGCGCTAGAAAATACTAATGAGTTAGTTTTTACTGCAGAATTTCCAAACCTTGATAGTGGCGGAATGGATGCGGTTAAAAGGAACGTTGAACGTTTGGCTCCTTGGTTTATTGCAGTAAATGCAACTGATAACACATCAGCCCATGCCCATGCTTCAAATCTTTCAATTGCAATTGCGATGAAGATGCATGGTCTTGAACCGATCATGCAAATTGTTTGCCGTGATAAAAATCGCATTGCAATTCAAGCCGATATGGCTGGGGCAAACCTTCATGGAATAGAAAACATCTCACTCCTTACTGGCGATGATGTAACTGCGGGAGATGAACCAGAGGCTCGTCGAGTCTTTGATTTAGATGGCCCACAAGCAATTAATGTGGCTTCGGTTCTAAATAACGGCACATATTTATCAGGGCGAAAATTAAGCCCAGCACCTAATTTTTATATAAGTGCAGCTGAAAATCCATACGCCCCTCCGCACGATTATCGAATTGAGCGGGCATTGAAAAAAGCGCGCGCTGGAGCAAAATATTTACAATTACAAATCGGTTATCAGCCAGATCGGTTGGAGAAGTTTTGCAAAGGGGTTGCCGAAACAGTTCCAGAGTTGCACTTGCTTCCAACTATAATGTTATTTAAAAGTGCAAGACCCCTAAATTATATGAACGATAAAGTTCCAGGAATTGATGTACCACGTGAAGTAATTGAGCGAGTGGAAAAATCTGCTAACCAAGGCGAGGCCGCCTATCAATTAGCGCTCCAGCAGTGCCAAGAAGCACTTGCGTTGCCAGGAGTTCGAGGGCTACATATCACCGATTTCCGTCATGATGAAACACTCATTAGATTAATGTCTGATCTCGGTCGCAAAAGCAAATAATTAGGAGCCTTGTCCATGCATACATTAATTAAGTCCGCATCAAAGACGGTAACTATTGGGCACGACCAACCGTTTTGTATTATTGGCGAGCGCATCAATCCAACTGGGCGCAAGAAGTATCAAATGCAATTACGTGCAGGTGACCTTTCTGCAATTGCAACCGATGTCCACGCTCAAGTTGCCGGCGGCGCCGACCTGCTCGATGTAAATATGGGTGTACCGCTAACCGATGAGCCAGCACTCCTTGCAGCAGCAATCAAAATGATTCAAGGAATTACTGATTTACCAATTTGTATTGACTCTTCCATAATTGAAGCCTTACAAGCAGGTCTTGAAGTCTATGAAGGTAAAGCACTGGTTAACAGCATGACTGGTGAAGATGATCGTATGGAATTAATTTTGCCGCTAATTAAAAAACATGGCGCCGCAATTATCGCTCTGCCAAATGATGAAACTGGGATTCCAGCAACAACGCAAGAGCGCCTGGTAATAACAGAGAAAATTATGCGCGCCGTAGAAAAACACGGAATCTCTTTGGAAAATTTAGTAATCGATCCGTTGGCAATGACCGTTGGCGCAGACCCAGAAGCGGTAAAAATTACGCTAGAAACTATTTATTTAATCCGCGAGAAGTGGGGTTTGAATATGACCCTTGGTGCATCAAATACTTCATTTGGTCTGCCTAATCGCCATGCGCTTAATTCAGCATTCTTACCTGCTGCCATGTCGCACGGTCTAACTTCTGCTGTTATGGATGCACGAACACCTAGAATTGTTGAATCCGTACGCGCTGCTGATCTATTACTGGGCCTTGATCCTTGGGGTACCAATTGGATTACTCGTTGGCGCGCAGAAGAGGCCAAGAAAGCGCAGGCCTGATATTAGTAAAAAAGAGCTTGATTCATCCCTTGTTCCAGCGCATGACGGAACCGGTCGCATCAAACTCTCTTTTCGAGTTCTAGAAAAAGATGGCAGTCTGGCAAGTGAAAAAGCAGTAACTGTTCCAACTGGAGTTAGCGCTTTTGATGCTGCTTCTTGGAATGGTGTTGCAATTGATTCAACTTGTGGTGGTTATGGAACATGTAAAAAATGTCGCGTTAAAATTACCGATGGCGATATTGCACCTTCAAAATTAGATTTCCGTGCTTTTACAGAAAGTGAAATTAAAGATGGCTGGCGTTTAGCCTGTCTAGTTCGGGCAGATCGCAATACGACTATCGAAGTGCCACCACTTACAACTAGACCAAAAGCTGCAACTGTTGGTGTTGGTCGTCAAGTTATTTTGCGCCCCGCAGTTCAGAAACGTTATGTTGAATTAGCAGATCCATCTCTGCATGATCAACGCACCGACATTGTGCGTTTATTTGATGCCATCGAAGATATCGAAGCCACAGTATCACTTGATGCAATGCGTAACCTGCCCCGAGTTTTGCGCTCTTCTTATTATAAAGTAACTGCCGTTTTTGTAGATCAAGAATTAATCGATGTTGAAGCGGGCGATACAACTGCAATTCGCTATGGAATCGCCTACGACTTAGGCACAACAACCGTGGTTGCCACATTGTTAGATTTGGAATCTGGCACGCCAATGGCAGTTAAATCTATGCTCAATAAGCAGCAACCTTTTGGGGCCGATGTAATTTCACGCATTAGTGCAACGATGATGGATCCTGCTGCTCTCGATAAATTACGCAGTTTAGCCCAGCAGACTTTGGCCGAATTAACGCAAGAGGTTTGCACAGAAGCGGACATAAATCCGTTGCATGTTTATGAAGTTGCACTAGCAGGAAATGCAACGATGACTCAATTAGTATTAGGAATTGATCCCGAACCACTAGGAGTTGCTCCCTTTATTATGGCCAGCGCATCTTTTCCAAATGTCCAAGCCAGCGAATTAGGAATTTCAATTCATCCACGCGCAAAAGCTTTGATTATGCCTTCCCTTGGAGCATATGTCGGTGGCGACATTGTGGCTGGCGCACTTGCATCTGGAATGGATCGTGACAAACGCCTTAGATTATTTATCGATATCGGCACAAATTGCGAAATTATTTTAGGCGATGGTGAAAGGATTTTAGCTACCGCTGCCCCTGCCGGACCTGCCTTTGAAGCCGCTTCCATTAAGTGTGGCGTTCGCGCAGCAGCGGGTGCAATTGAGACTGTAAAAATTATTGATGGCGAAATTGTTATTGGAACTATTGAAGATACCAAAGCAATTGGAATTTGTGGCTCCGGTTTAGTCGATGCATGTGCAGTTCTTGTCCAAGTTGGCTTACTAGATTACTCTGGTCGTTTTGTCTCTGATGAAGCAGCAAAAGAAATTTCACCAAAGTTACATTCACGTCTGGTAACTCGGGAAGGCGAGCGGGTCTTCGTACTTTCATGGAGCGCTGAAGTTGGCGATGCCAATGATTCGGTATTTTTAACCCAGCGTGATGTGCGTGAATTACAATTTGCAAAGGCAGCGATTGCAACGGGTTGGGATTTATTACTGGATGAATTCGGCGTTACTGAAAACGATATTCAGCAAGTCTTACTAGCTGGCTCATTTGGTTCTTATCTATCACCAGCATCAGCAATTAAAATTGGCTTAGTGCCAAAATTGCCGGTAATGCGCATAGTTTCGGCTGGAAATGTCGCTGGTGAAGGCGCGAAAATGGTCTTGCTTTCGGCTCAAGAGCGCAATGGTGCAAATGCGCTGCTAGATGAAATTGATTACATCGAATTATCAGATCGCTCAGATTTCAACGATCGCTTCTTTGAGCGTCTCTCATTCCCAAAGTAGCGCAATGAATATCGGAGTTATTGCTTGCGGCGCGATTGCCACACATGTTGCTTCAATCCAATCACTACGAAACTTGGATTTAACTATCTATCCTCTCCCCCCTTTGCTGCACAATCAGCCTGCAAAAATTGCGGGCGAGGTTGAAACTCTTCTAATAGAAATTAAAGATAAGCATTCCAAAATTGTTGTGGCCTATGCTGACTGTGGCACTTATGGCGCACTCGATGCCGTTATCGTGCGATACGGAATCAAGCGCTTGGGTGGAAATCACTGCTATGACATTTTTGCTGGGGAAAAAGAAATCGCCGCTATTATGGAAAAAGATGCCGGAACCTATTTTTTAACAGATTTTCTTGTCAAAAGTTTTCAGCGCAGCGTAATGGTTGAACTGGGATTAGCTAAATACCCAGAATTACGCGATGACTACTTTCAACATTACAACAAAGTTATTTGGTTGGCACAAAATCCAACTCCTGAACTAGAAAAACTTGCTCACGAAGCTGCGAGCCTAATTGCTTTACCACTGGAAATCCAAGTTGTTGGTGAAACTGGCCTCGAAAAGCAATTGCTAGAATTACTTAGCTAATTCCAACTCCATTGCTTTAAGAACTATCGGAGATAATTTCTTTCGATCAACATCGTTAAATAATCTGGTGCGCATCTGCGATGTCCAGAATTGCACTAAATGGTGTGCAACTTCGATTTCAGGGGCCGCCCCTGCTGGGATATTTGCCGCAATCTGATTCGCCATACGAATAATCGATTCAAGCTCTGAGTCCCCAGAAATATTATGCTCGCGAATTACTTGTGGCCCATGCTCACTTGGTGATATTTCAACGGCAGTGACTTTATATTCTGGGCAATTTGTGGCCCAATCCGAATAATCGGTTGTAATAACATTGGCACCACTTTCTGGGAAATGAAAAGTTGTATAAACCACGCCAGCAGGAACGCTCTGCGTTATATGCGCTTTAAGAACTGTCTCTCCTGCGCGCGAAGAAAGTTTTACCCATGTGCCTTCTTTAATCCCCCGCAATTCGGCATCAGATTCGTGAATATCTAAAATATCTTCGCTATGCCAAATCATATTTTCAGTACGGCGCGTTTGTGCGCCAACGTTGTACTGACTCAAGATACGACCTGTTGTTAAGAGCAGTGGGAACTTACGGGTTGATTTCTCATCGGTTGGGACATAGGTAGTTTTCATAAACTTACCTTCACCGCGCACAAATTGCTCAATATGCATAGTTGGGGTTCCATCTGGCGCACTTTCATTACACGGCCATTGAACGCTTCCAACTTTATCGAGGTGTGCAAAAGAAACTCCAGCAAAAGTTGGTGTGGTCGCTGCAATTTCATCCATGATCTCAGATGCGCTCTCGTAATGCATTTGATAACCCATCGCAATAGATAGATCGCAAGTAACTTGATATTCACTCTTGCCTGTCTTTGACTCCATAACTGGACGGACCCGGTTGATACGGCGTTCAGCATTAGTAAATGTTCCATCTTTTTCCAAAAACGAAGTTCCAGGCAAAAATACATGCGCGAATTTCGAAGTTTCATTTAGAAATAAATCTTGAACAATGACCATCTCCATTGCCCGAAGTGCCGCGTGCACATGCGTTGTATTTGGATCGGATTGTGCAATATCTTCGCCTTGTACATAAAGTCCCAGAAACTTCTTACCGAGGGCGGAGTCAAACATATTAGGGATACGCAAGCCAGGCTCGGCTCGCAAAGTCACGCCCCATTTTTTATTATAAATTTCACGCACTTGCGCCCCAGAAATATGGCGATAACCGGGCAATTCATGCGGGAAAGAGCCCATATCGCACGAGCCTTGCACATTGTTTTGGCCACGAAGTGGATTTACTCCAACACCTAAACGGCCAATATTTCCGGTCGCCATCGCTAAATTAGCAATTCCCATGACCATAGTTGAACCTTGGCTGTGTTCGGTAACTCCTAAACCGTAATAAATTGCCGCATTCGGGGCAGTTGCAAATAGCCTTGCAGCTGCTCGTAACTGAGTAGCAGGTACGCGCGTGATACTTTCTAAATTTTCTGGACTATTTTCTGGCAAACGAATGAAACTCTCCCATTGGGCAAAAGATTCTAAATCACAGCGTTTATTTACAAAATCGCGATCAATAAGATTTTCCATTGCAATGACATGAGCTAAAGCGTTAATGACAGCGACGTTGGTTCCGGGTAAAAGTTGTAAGTGATGCACAGCTTCAATATGTGCTGATTTAACTGTTTCAGTAACGCGTGGATCGACAACAATTAATTTGGCGCCACGACGAATTGCTTGTTTCATACGGGAGGCAAAAACAGGGTGTGCGGCGGCAGGATTAGCACCAATGACCATAATAACATCGGCGTATTCCACGGATTCAAAATCTTGGGTACCGGCTGATGTTCCAAAAGTTTTACCAAGTCCATAACCTGTTGGTGAATGGCAAACCCGTGCACAAGTATCAATATTGTTATTGCCAAATGCTGCGCGCACCATTTTCTGTACCACAAATACTTCTTCATTCGTACAACGTGATGATGAAATTCCACCAATTGCATCTGGTCCGTATTTATTTTGAATAGCCTTTAATCCGCTTGCTGCAAAGTTGATTGCTTCATCCCAAGATACTTCACGCCATTGATCAGTTATTTTCTCGCGCACCATTGGTTTTGTGATGCGGTCTGTGTGCGTGGCATAACCCCATGCAAAGCGACCTTTTACACAAGAATGTCCTTCATTAGCGCCACCATCTTTAAGCGGCACCATGCGCACAAGTTCGTCCCCGCGCATTTCAGCCTTAAATGAACATCCAACACCGCAATAAGCACATGTCGTTATCACAGATCGCGTTGGAGCACCGATAGTTAAAAGAGTTTTTTCTGTCAGCGCCCCCGTTGGACAAGCTTGAACACACGCGCCACACGAAACACATTCACTCTCAATAAAGGATGTTCCCGAAGATGAAACCCGAGCTTCAAACCCGCGGTTCTCAATGGTGAGCGCAAAAGTTCCTTGAATCTCATCGCAAGCACGAACGCAACGGTTGCAGACGATGCATTCGGTTGAATCAAAGGTGAAATAAGGATTTGTTTCATCTTTCTTTAAATCCAAATGCGTGCGCCCGTCATAGCGAATTTCTTTTAAACCAACTTGTTTCGCCATGCCATGCATTTTGCATTCATCACCAGTTTCACAATTTTCTGGATGATCCGACATGTATAACTCCATGACGCCTTGACGCAATTTACTCAGGCGCGGATTTTGTGTTGAAACTTTCATGCCATCGGCAACAGGTGTTGTACAAGATGATGGCGTACCTTTTCGGCCATCGATTTCGACAACACACAATCGGCAAGAACCAAATGCTTTTAGGCTATCAGTCGAACAGAGTTTTGGAATTTCGATTCCACACTCGGCGGCAGCACGCATAATTGAAGTTTCCGCAGGAACAACCACGCTTTTATTATCAATTTGAACGGTAACTAACTCTGTCTTCTTGCTCGCAGGAGTGCCAAAGTCTGGCTCAATGAGCATCGTCATCGCACACTCTCCTTTGTGCCTTCAAAATCTTGCGGGAAGTTATCCATTGCACTCTTAACTGGCAAGGGCGTCAAGCCCCCCATTGCACAGAGTGAACCATCAGTCATTACTTCACATAGATCGAGAAGTAATTTCTTGTTTCCAGCTACATCGATACCAGAAATAATCTTCTCAATTGTCTCGGCTCCTCGGGTGGAACCTAGTCGGCACGGCGTGCACTTTCCACACGATTCAAGCGCACAGAATTCCATCGCGAACTTTGCCTGCTGCGCTAAATTGACGTTTTTATCAAATAAGACAATGCCGCCATGTCCCAGCATGCCACCTGCAGTAATAAGTGATTCGTAATCCATTGATACGCCAAATGAGGATGAATTGAAATACGCACCGAGCGGGCCACCAATTTGTACTGCATAGATCGGCAAACCGCTTCGTGTGCCACCGCCAAAATCGTTTAACAAAGTATTTAACGTTACGCCGAAAGCTAATTCCACTATTCCACCCCGTGCGATATTTCCAGCGAGTTGGAAAACTTGAGTACCTAATGACTTACCCACGCCACGTGCAGCATAGGCTGGAGCACCATGAGACAAAATGGCGGGAATACTGGCAAGGGTTAGCACATTATTAATAATTGTTGGCTTGCCAAATAAACCTTCAATTGCGGGCAGCGGTGGTTTTGCTCGTATTACTCCACGCTTGCCTTCGATACTTTCTAACATTGCTGTCTCTTCACCACAAACATAAGAACCGGCGCCTTCGCGAATTTGTAAATCAAATTCAAAAGAACTTCCCAAAATGCTCTTACCTAGAATCCCCGCATCGCGTGCAATAACGATTGCTTTATTTAAAATAACAATTGCCGTTGGGTATTCAGAGCGCAAATAAATAAAACCCTTTGTGGCTCCAACAGCTATACCTGCAATTGCCATGCCTTCAATCAAAGTAAATGGGTCAGCCTCAATTAAAATTCGATCTGCAAAAGTTCCACTATCGCCTTCATCTGCATTACAACATACATATTTTTGATCACTCGCGGTTTGCAAAACTGTTCGCCATTTAATTCCAGCAGGAAAGCCTGCGCCACCGCGTCCGCGTAAACCAGATTCAGTAACTTCGGCAACAATCTCAACCCCGCTTTTCAAAATAGCGCTACGTAATCCCGCAAGGCCACCGAGAGCTTCATACTCGCTTAATGAAAGCGGACCAATTATTCCTACCCGCGCATAAGTAACACGATCTTGTTTTGCAAACCATTCAATTTCCTCGGTCTTGCCCAAGGAAAGCCGATGCGCACCCCCTGCTAGAAAATGTGCGTCAAATAAGGCTTTTACATCGTTTTTTGTAACTGGCCCATAGGCAATTCGCCCTGATGCGGTTTCCACCTCAACTAAAACCTCTAACCAGAGCGCACCTCTAGTTCCATTTCGGATAATTGAAATTTCAATTGAACGGCTCTTTGCTTCTTGTAAAATTGCAGTGGCAACTTCATTAGCGCCAATTGAAACAGCCGCGCTATCTTGTGGAATATAAACTTTGATACTCATTTGGTTGCCTGCACTAACTTGGCAACATCGGTTTTACCAATTAGTGCGCCATTAACCATTGCAGCGGGTCCTAGCGCGCAGTTACCAAAACAATAGGCGGATTTAATTTCAGTATCTAAGCTCTCTTGATCAATTACTATCCCAAATTGTTTTTGCGCTGCAGTTACTAATTCGCGTGAACCCACGGCTTGGCAGGCTTCAGCGACACATATTTTAATGCAATTTTTTGGCGCTGGTGTTCTTCGAAAATCATGATAAAAAGTTAATACTCCATGCACATCAGCGCGCGAAACATTAAATTCACTTGCAACTACGGCAACCGCATCTGGATGTACATAACCAAAGTGTTTCTGTATCGCTTGTAGCGCCATTAATACCGGGCCAGGTTCATTGCGCAATGGCAGAAGAATCGAACGCGCCGCCTCTTGTGACCATGCTGGATATTTCATTTAGAAGAGTCCAACCACTTTTCCGTCGATGTAATCCATACGTTCTGCCGCCGGAATCTTTGGCAAACCTGGCATAGTCATAATTTCACCACAGATCATGACAATAAACTCTGCTCCTGCCGATAAACGAACTTCACGAATATTTAGGGAATGCCCACTCGGTGCTCCACGCAGAGCAGCATCAGTTGAGAATGAATATTGAGTCTTTGCAATACAGACCGGGAAGCGTCCATACCCAGCATCTTGCAGTTCGGCTAGCTTTGCACGAATCCTTGAATCGGCTGTGACATCTTTGGCACCGTAAATTTTGGTGGCAACCGCGGTTACTTTCTCCCACAAAGTAGCCTCTTCTGGGTAGACAAAGCTCATCTTTTTAGGCTCCTTGCAGAGTTCGACTACTGCGTGAGCCAAATCTATCGCGCCTTTTCCACCATCGGCCCAATGTGTTGCTAACACAATTTTGACACCAAGGGCTTCGACTTTTTTGCGAAGCAATTCTACCTCAGCGTCGGTATCACTTGTGAAATGGTTAATGGAAACCACCAGCGGCAGAGTATAAACATCACGGATATTTTTAATATGGCGCTCTAAATTAACTATTCCCTTTTCAAGTGCCGCAAGATTTTCAACGGTAATTGTTTTAAGATCTGCTCCACCGTGATATTTAAGTGCGCGAATTGTTGCAACTAGTACAACAGCTGATGGTGCGATTCCGGCTTTGCGACATTTAATATCTATAAATTTTTCTGCGCCGAGATCTGCGCCAAAACCTGCCTCAGTAATCACATAATCAGCAAGTTTAAGTGCCGAAGTTGTTGCAACTATGGAATTACATCCATGAGCAATATTTGCAAATGGACCGCCATGAATAATTGCTGGAGTATTTTCAAGAGTCTGTACCAAGTTAGGCTGGAAAGCATCTTTGAGAATTACCGTCATAGCACCATGTGCATTGAGGTCACTTGCCAGAACAGGTTTCTTTTCACGAGTGTAAGCAACGACAATTCTTCCAATTCGTGCTTTAAGGTCATCTATCGAAGTTGCCAGACAAAAAATTGCCATAATTTCCGAGGCAACCACAATATCAAAACCATCAATGCGTGGAACTCCATTGCCGACGCCGCCCAATGAAGCAACAATTTCTCGCAGCGCACGGTCATTCATATCTAATACGCGCTTCCATGTAACACGGCGAACATCGATGGCAAGTGCGTTGCCATGATGAATATGGTTATCGAGCAGGGCTGCCAATAAATTATTGGCCAAAGCAATTGCATTAAAATCACCAGTAAAGTGCAGATTAATATCTTCCATGGGTACTACTTGGGCATAACCGCCACCAGCTGCGCCGCCTTTCATACCAAAAACCGGTCCCAAAGATGGCTCGCGCAAGCAAATTATGGCATCTTCACCAATGTGCCTAAGCGCATCGCCTAAACCAACTGTTGTGGTTGTCTTACCTTCGCCTGCAGGTGTTGGACTAATCGCAGTTACCAAAACTAATTTACTATCATTGCGTTTGGGCAATGAATCTAAATACTTTAGCGAGACTTTGGCTTTGTAATGACCATATGACTCAAGGTGGGCGTCATCAATACCTAGAGATTTACCAATTTCGATAATCGGTTTCATTACTGCTTTTTGTGCGATATCGATATCCGTCATTTTCTACGCCTTTTCTTTTCGTATTGCTGCGGTTAGTGCGGGCAGGATTTGGTGCAAATCACCAATGATTGCGTAATCTGCATATTTAAAAATTGGCGCCTCTGGGTCAGTATTGATGGCAATAATTGTTTTGCTGTTTTTCATTCCAGCAATATGTTGCATGGCACCAGAAATTCCAGCTGCCAAATAAAGATCTGGTGCAACTTTAGTTCCGGTCTGTCCAACTTGCTCTTTATGCGGGCGCCAACCTGAACTCGTTACAACGCGCGAACAGCCAACGGCGCCGCCTAGGAGATTGGCAAGTTCTTCAATTTTGACAAAGCCCTCTGCGCCGCCAACTCCACGACCGCCAGCGATAATAACTTTGGCATCGGCAAGAGTTATACCGCCGCCGGTATCGCCTGCATCGCGGCTCATAACCCGAACTTGAGTATCACTTGGCATAAGCGATGGCGCAAATTCCACAACGCTGGCAGCGAGGCCAGCTGTACTTTCTGGCTCGGTGGAAAAAGCCACAATCGTTGCAATCAGTAATTGCGAATAGACATGTGCTTCTTCAATTAAGTTTCCCGCCCAGCGTGCACGAGATACCTTGTGTGGTGAATCGGCATCTGAACTTAGAAAAATTTCGAAACACTCAGCGGCCATTGGCAAATCCAAGAAAGCGGCTAAGTGAGCTAACTGCTCATTTCCTCGAGGACTTCCAGCAGCTAAAACCGCGGCTGGCTTTAGTTTTTCGACTAAATCCTTAAGCGCGCGGCCCGAGGCCATTGGTGTGTAATCAGTTAGATCTGCATGTGCTGCAACATGCAAAACTTTTGCGCCGTATTGACCAACAATCGTTGCAAGTGGCGCTCCATCTTTGCCAACCACGATCCCTTGGACATCTTGGTCTAACTTGCGTGCAAAAGTTAATGCGCGAAGTGATAACTGATCTAATTCGCCTCTATCATGGTCGATAAGTACAAGAATCATTAAATGGTTCCTATCTTCTTTAATACTTCAACTAAAGCCGGAACTGCTTCAACGCCTTTACCCAATATTTCGGCGCCGGTACTTTTTGACGGAGCCACAGTCAGATATAACTTCTCTAACTTTGGCACATGGGCTTGCGCCTTTTTTATATCAATGGGTTTTTTACGAGCTTGCATGCGACCCGGAACCGATGGATACCGTGGAATATTTAAACCATCGCGCACGGTAATAATTGCTGGAAGTGGTGCTTCGTAGTGTTCGCGACCCGCAGGTACCAGACGGTCACAACTAACAATTCCATTTTCGATTTTCATCGCTTTAACATTAGTAATAATCGGGCGATTAAGTGCGTGCGCTACCCGCACATGGATTTGGTATCCAGCGCTATCGGCTGATTCGGCCCCGAAAATTATTAAATCGAATTTAGTTTCTTCAGCGCTTATAGCATCGACAAGTGCTGCTGCAGTACCTTGTGGGTCCCATTCCTGACCATCGGTTTCTAGCAAAATTGCGCGGGTCGCACCGATTGCTAACTGTGTGCGCAATTGTTCTTCCGTCTCGGGGGGTCCAAGAGTTAATAGCGTCAGAGTTCCGCCCATCTGTTCTACTAATTGCACACCTGCTTCAACTGCATTTTCTTCGTGCGGACTAATTCCAAAACCTAAATGTTTTGTCTCAATATCTTTTGAATCTGGGGTCAAAATTAAAGTTCCTCCTGCAAGGGGAACGCGCTTTAAGCAGACAAGAACATCCATTAGGCCAAAATCCTCTCGTTTGCAGCGTCAAATAACGGTCCCGTGCCAACACCGGCAATAGTGCATGGATAAGTTTCGCCCAGATATTCCACTAGGAATTTACCACCAACAAGGGCTAAATCAGTTGGAATATAAGACATCAAAATGTGTTTTCCAAGAGATGGCGCAGATCCTGCACTTGTTACATAGGAGCGACGTCCATGTGAATCAAGTACTGGTTTGTTATCTAAAGTCAGGATTGGTTCTTTGCCCAACATATAACGCTTAACACCTTTTGATGAAGTGTGGCTATCAACGGTGAGAGATACCAAAGTTGTCACTGGTTTTTCGCCGCGATGTTTTATATGGGCTTGCTTTCCAACGAAATCTTGCTCTTTTAATTTCGGGCTCTGCATACCTGCTTCAACCACGTTGTATTCAGTTTCAAGTTCTGCGCCGTAAGCACGATAACTTTTCTCTAACCGACCGGTAGTTCCATAGACACCAATTCCAACTGGAATTTGTCCGTGAGCCTTACCGGCTTCCCAGAGCGCATCCCATAATTTTGCGCCCTGATCAATTGGAATATAAAACTCCCAACCAAGTTCACCCACATAAGAAATTCTTGAAGCCAAAACTCTAAGAGTTCCAATTTCAATAATTTTGCAGGTACTGAATTTAAAAGTATCTTTTGACATATCTGTTGTCGTAATACCTTGGATAATCTCGCGCGCTTTAGGCCCCCACACGCCAATAGTTGTGTATCCAGATGTGAGATCACTTATTTGCGCACTGCCATCGGCTGGTAAATGATCGCTAAACCATTTCTTATCTGCCATACCGTGTGCTCCGCCGGTAACTACCCGGAAATGGCTCTCACCAAGTCGCATAATCGTTAAATCGGATAAGTAGCCACCGTTGTAAGAAAGAACAGGTGTATAAACCACGCGACCTATGGCAACATCCATTTGTCGCAGCGCCACTTTTTGCACAACAGAGAGTGCTGATGGACCAGTTATATCAAAAATCGCGAAAGCGCTGAGATCGACGATGCCTGCGGTTTCGCGCATTTGTAAGTGCTCTGCATTGATAATTGGTGACCACCAGCGTGATTCCCATTCGGCCACCCGTGGCATTACTTTCTCGCCAAACTTGGCCACTAAATCTTTATTACTCTCATACCAAAATGGGCGCTCCCATCCTGCAGTCTCATAGAAAACTGCGCCAAGTGCTTTTTCGCGATCATAAAATGGTGACATCCGGACATCGCGGTTGCTTGACCACTGTTCATTTGGATGGACAATGCCGTAAGTTTTATTAAAACCTTCATTGCAGCGCGCTTTAACGTGATAGGTGCTCTTTTGGTGTTCATGAAAACGAGCAATATTAGATGAGTGCAAATCAATTTCTGATTCACCTAACACCATCCATTCGGCAACGGCCTTTCCAGTTCCCGGGCCTTCTTTAACCCAGACTGCAGCAACTGACCATAGCCCTTTGACTTCTGGTGTCTCACCTAAAATCGGCATACCATCTGGCGTGAGTGAAAGAATTCCATTAATTGCATATTTTTCGCGAACGTTTTCATCACCAATAATATCGGGCATTAATTCATATGAATGTTCGTCTTGCACATCAAAGTCGGCTTGAGTAAAAGCAAATTCAGTAGGTGAAAGGGTAGCGCTGGCATTAGAAGGAATATCTTCTGGTGAATAAAGAATTGGTCTATGCGCATAAGAGCCAACTTCCAAACCAGTTCCGTGTTGGCGCTCGTACATATTTGTATCCATGTCACGGACAATTGGCCATTCGATATCGCCCTTTGTATCGGCAAAAAATGGAACTGGTCCAATATCTTTCATTTGGTGCACCGCTGGCGTTAGTGGAATCGACGCGCCAGCCATGGCCGCCAGTTTTGGACTCCAGCAACCTGTTGCAATGACAACATATTCTGCTTCGATATCACCTTTATCTGTTCGAACCCGCTTAATACGTCCACCTTCGACATCCATTCCAATTACTTCTATATTTGCAAAACTTTGCAGTGCGCCCATTGCAATTGCATCATCACGCATTAAGGTGCCACAGCGCACTGAATCAACAACGCCGACAGTTGGAGCGTAATAACCACCAAAAATTATCTTCTCGTCAATGTATGGCACTAGTTTTTTGACTTCTGCAGGGCTCAAAATTACGCCACCTTCAACACCCCAAGATTTAGCCGAAGTAATTCGACGTGTAAGTTCTTGCAAGCGCTCTGGCGTGCGAGCTACTTCAATGCCACCGCATTCGGTAAAAGTTCCACGCTCTTTATATTGTTGGATGCTAGATGCAGTAATTGCAGTCATCTCTTTTGAATGATCAGTTGGAAAAATAAAGTTCGACGCGTGTCCAGTTGAGCCACCAGGGTTTGGAAGTGGGCCTTTATCAATTTGCACAATATCGCGCCAACCAAGACGTGCTAAGTGATAAACCATTGAATTGCCGACAATTCCGGCACCGATAACAACGGCCTTGGCTTTTGCTGGTAGTGCGCCCATTTTTTCCCTGCTCTTTTCTTGGTGGTTAGTTATAGAGTTTTCAAGATTGTTTTTTCAAAACCTTCAACATGATCATGCATAGCTTTACGCGCAGCTTTGGCATCACCTTTGGCAATTGCATCTAGTAAATCTCGATGCTCGATAATTGCTTCGGATAATCCCGTGATTCGATCAAGGGCTAGGAACCAGATACGCAAAGCATGGGCATAATATTGGTCAAGCGTTGATGCTAAAAATTCATTATGCGCTGATTCGTAAATATGGTGATGAATACGTTGATCCAGTTGAATCAATTTAGAGATTTCTGGCTGGCCTTTGATTGCATCAATTTCTTTAATCAGTTCGAGTGTGATTGCGCGATCAGCTGGTGTAGACCGGAGTGCTGCAAGTTCGGCGGCTTGTACTTCTAGGACGGCGCGAACTTCGGAGATTGCCGACAAGTTTTTAACATCAACGTTTGATACAAAGACTCCGCGGCGTGGGTAGACATCTACCAATTTCTCATTGGCAAGCAGACGCAGCGCCTCGCGGATAGGTGTTCGACCAAATTTTAATTGCGCCATAAGTGATGCTTCAGAAATTGGCGTTCCAGGTACTAATTCTAAAGTGATAATTTTCGAGCGAATAATTTGGTAAGCCGCTTGCGCTAAAGATTCGGCAGAATGAGCGTTCCGTGAAATAATCGTAATCGGGCGGGCTGCGCTCATGCCAGAAATGGTATATCAGTTATATACGAATTCATAGTCCAAGGTATCTCAATTAGGCTTATGCGGTGAAGATTGCCCCGCTCGTTAACGCCACAGCCGAACTCAGCGATGCCCAAAGCGCGCGTTATGCCCGTCATATTTCGCTACCTGAAATTGGCCTTGCTGGCCAACGCCGTTTAGCCAGCGCCCGCGTTCTATGTGTTGGGGCCGGTGGTCTTGGATCACCCGCACTTAACTATTTAGCAGCAGCTGGTGTTGGTCTTATTGGAATCGTTGATTTTGATGTTGTCGATGAAAGTAATTTGCAACGTCAAATTATTCACTCTCAATCCAGTATTGGAATGCGCAAAACCCAAAGCGCAGCCCAAAGAATTGCTGAAATAAATCCTTACTGCAAAGTTGTTCTCCATGATCTTAAATTAACAAATAAAAATGTATTAGAGATATTCAAAGATTACGATCTAATTATTGATGGAACTGATAATTTTCCAACGCGCTATTTAATAAATGATGCCGCAGTATTACTTAAAAAACCTTGTATTTGGGGATCTATTTTTCAGTTCGACGGACAGGCCAGTATTTTTTGGTCAGAACACGGCCCATGTTATCGATGCTTAAATCCCAAACCGCCTGAGCCAGGAAGCGTTCCTAGCTGTTCACAAGCTGGCGTCTTTGGAATTCTCTGTTCGACTATTGGTTCTATTCAAGCAACTGAAGCCATTAAATTAATTACCGGAATTGGTAACCCACTTATTGGCTCAATGATAATTTATGACGCTCTTGAAATGGATTATATGAAACTTCAAATCAAAAAAGATCCTCTTTGCAATCTTTGCGGACCACAAGCCGAACAGAAACTATTACTTGATAACTACGAAGAGTTTTGCGGTGAAGTATCCACAATTACTGCTACGCAACTTAAAGCAAAGATGGATGCCAATGAAAAATTCTTCTTAGTCGATGTTCGAGAACCTCATGAGTGGGAAATTGTTAGAATTCCTGGGGCAACGTTGATTCCGTTAGGTAAATTTATAGATGGCAGCGCGCTTTCGCTATTGCCTACAGATATCCCAATCATCATGCACTGTCGTTCAGGCGGCCGCTCGGCAACAAGCTTGCAGATAGCCAAATCCGCCGGTTTTAGCGATGCAGTCCATGTGGCAGGTGGAGTTTTAGCATGGGTCAAAGATATAGATCCAACCCTGCCAGTTTATTAAAAAACTACTTCTTAATTACGCGTACTTTTTCCCACCCACGTTTAATCGGTCTATTACCGCCATCTCTATTTTTCCCCCGTGTGCGATAGACGATATATGGTCGAAAGAAATAACCAATTGGTGCCGATAAAACATGTACTAAGCGCGTAAATGGCCAAAGCGCCAAGAGAGAGAAAGTTAAAATTGCATGAATTTTAAATGAGATGGGAATATTAAGCATCAAAGCTCCGTTGGGAGAAAATGCAAAAATTGATCTGAACCAAATTGAAACGGTAGGTCTGTATTCAAAACCGTTACCGAAGATTTGTACACCGACGGTATTGTACATTCCAGAAAATACAACCGCTCCAAGTAATAGATACATTGCTTTATCCATGCGCGTTGTTACTTTAAAAACCGCCGGTGTTGTTCTGCGGCGATAAATTAGGCCGATCATGCCAATAACCGCTGCCAACCCGGCAAGAGTTCCTGCCGTAATTGCAACTTTATGATAAATCCCTTCTGGGACTCCGATGAAATCAAGCCAACTTTTTGGAATTACTAGTCCAATAACATGGCCCGCTAGCACTCCGAGAATTCCAAAATGGAATAATGGGCTGGCCCAGCGAATTAATCGTGATTCATACCATTGACTCGAGCGAGATGTCCAACCAAATTTGTCGTACTTGTAGCGCCAGAAATGGCCAATTACAAATGAAGTCAGGCAGATGTAAGGGAAAATATTCCAGAGTGAAATCATGGTCGCATTCCAATCGAGACAGAGACAGGGCCACCATAACCTTCAAGACCAACTAATTCCGTTGGTGGTCCAGCATTGATTAAAGTTTCTGCCTCTTTTAGTTCACTTGCGCTTAATTGCGGCAATACTTGCATAAGAATTTTCAGCAGATGTACATATTGTGATTCTTGAGTTTTTAGCGACTCCAGCAGCACTAATAGCGCCCTTTGGTGGCCTTGCAACAACTTCAAGCTCGAACCAAGATCAACCGTGGCCCCAAATTCCAATACTGCAGGTAGAAAATCAGGTAATTCACCGTTATCTAATTCAAAACCAAACTCTTTATATTTCTGAGCAAAGCGCCAGAGAGCCATACCGCGCTGGCGAGTATCGCCATTTAAATAGAAAGTTAAATAAAGACACGAGCTGCGCTTTTGGTCGAAGATTTCTACATAATTCTTCTGTAATTCAAGTAGTGGCTGGCCGACAAACCAATTATGAAATTCTAAATACTCCTTTGAAATCTCAGGTCTTAATACCGAGATAAGTTTTTCTATCGAGCGAGCTTGCGATAATAATTTTTCATCAGGATATGAAAGTACGCGGCTCAAAGAAAGAAAAACCGACTTCATTTCGAAATCTGATATTAACGACATCTCACTTCTCCATCTCTTTAAAACTTTCGGCTTCCATCCGCTTCTTTGTTAAATGAAAACTTTCAATTGAAACTGGAACTGGACCAGGTTCACCGATAGTTCCAGTTTCGTAGGCACCACCCGAATAATCAAGACTGCAACCCATTTCTTCGAGCGCAGCTCCTGCTTCTGCATGTGCTGCCGGAATCACATAGCGATCTTCGTACTTAGCTATCGCCAGAAGTTCATATAGATCTTTGACTTCCTCACTTGTCATTCCTACCGCTGCTGGGATGCTTTCGTCTAATTCGTTGGAAAGCGTTACATCGCGCATATAGGAACGCATTGCGCTCAATTTCTTGAGAACTTTTGTAACAGGGGCGGTATCACCAGCGGTGAAAAGTTCTGCAAGATACTCAATTGGAATTCTCAGTGACTCGATCGCGCCAAATAAATTACGCGCATTCTCGCCATCATGTCCTGTGGAAGTAAGCGATTCAACTACTGGCGATAGTGGCGGTATGTACCAAACCATTGGCATAGTGCGATATTCAGGATGCAAAGGCAGGGCCACTTTGTGGACTTTTGCCAATTTATACACGGGAGAACGTTGTGCTGCATCAATCCAATCTTCGGCAATTCCTTGCTGGCGTGCGGCGCTAATAACTTTCGGATCGTTTGGATCAAGAAAAATCTCTAGTTGTGCTTCATATAAGTCTTGCGGATTTGGAACCGCGGCGGCTTCTGCAACACGATCGGCATCATATAAAAATAACCCCAAATAACGCAGTCGACCGACACAAGTTTCAGCACAAACCGTTGGTAAACCCACTTCAATGCGTGGATAACACATTGTGCATTTTTCTGCCTTACCAGTTGCATGGTTGAAATAAACTTTCTTGTATGGGCAACCCGTAATGCACATACGCCAGCCACGACATTGGTCTTGATCAACTAGAACAATTCCATCTTCGCTGCGCTTATACATAGCCCCTGATGGGCAACTTGCAACACATGCAGGGTTTAAGCAATGCTCGCAAATCCTAGGAAGATAAAACATAAATGCGTTTTCAAAATCTAATTTCACTTTCGTTTCTAAGCTGCGCAAAATTGGATCTCTGTGTCCATTTTGGGCCGTACCGCCTAAATCATCATCCCAGTTAGCAGACCATTCAATTTTCATTGGTTTTCCAGTAATTAAGGAATGTGGTTGTGCCACCGGAATATTTTTCTGCGATGGCGCACTAATTAATGTGTCATAGTCATAAGTCCAAGGCTCGTAATAATCTTTCATTGTAGGAAGCAATGGGTTATTGAAAATATTGAGAAGCTTGCGCACACGACCACCTGCGCGCAGACGCAATTTTCCTTTTTTATTTAACTTCCAGCCGCCCTGCCAACGTTCTTGGTCTTCGTATTCACGGGGAAAACCTAAACCAGGTCGGGTTTCAACATTGTTAAACCAAACATATTCAGTACCAGTGCGATTGGTCCAAGCTTGTTTACATGTAACTGAACAAGTGTGGCAACCAATGCATTTATCAAGGTTCATCACCATTGCAACTTGAGCCATTACCCGCATGATTTCTCCTAATACTCGACGTCTTGTGAACGACGGCGAATCACAGTGATTTCATCGCGTTGATTACCGGTTGGACCGTAATAATTAAAGCCGTAGGAAAGTTGTGCATACCCACCGATTAGATGCGTTGGCTTTATCAAAAGTCTGGTTAGAGAGTTATGAATTCCACCGCGCTTGCCTGATGTTTCGGCAATTGGAACATCGATTGTGCGATCTTTCGCATGGTACATATAGACCGTTCCCATCGGCATTCTGTGTGAAACAATTGCACGTGCTACTACGACGCCATTTCGGTTGTATGACTCGATCCATTCATTATCTTTAACGCCAATTTTTTGGGCATCTTCAACGGACATCCAAATTTCAGGGCCACCACGACTCAGTGAGAGCATAAATAAGTTATCTTGGTATTCACTGTGGATTGACCACTTTGAATGTGGAGTCAAATAGCGAACAGTTACTTCAGCTCCGATGCCACTCTGTTGATCTCCAAAAATACGATGCATATTTAGCGGTGGTCGATAATTAGGAAGCGCTTCACCAACTTCATGTATCCAGTCATGATCAAGGAAAAAATGTTGTCGTCCGGTCAATGTATGCCAAGGTTTTAAGCGTTCAACATTTATTGTAAATGGTGAATAGCGACGTCCACCATGTTCAGTACCCGACCATTCGTGGCTGGTAATAACTGGAACTGGCCGAGCTTGTGTATCGGCAAAAGTAATTTGCTTGCCTTCGTTATCAGCCGAAAGATCTCGAAGTTTTTGTCCGGTTCGCTTCTCTAGGAATTCGAAACCAGCTGTAGCAACTCTTCCGTTAGTAGTCCCAGAAAGTGCCAAAATCGTTTCGCAGGCTTTTTCTGCGCTATCTAAAAGTGGTCTTCCCTTTGCAATACCTGTTAGTGCAACTCCATTAACACGTGCAAGGTAATCAACTTCCTGCGCAGGTTTGAGTGTTATTCCCTTGACCACGGTTCCTAAATTTTCAACATTAGGCCCAAGGGCTACCATCATTTCACCAATTGCAGGATAGTTACGCTCCACGACGGTGAGCGCAGGCATGGTTACGCCTGGAATTGCTTCGCATTCGCCTTTCTTCCAATCCAAAACAATGCCATTTGGTTGCTTAGTTTCTCCAGGCGTGTCATGCATCAAAGGGGTCGCAACAAGATCTTTGCGAATACCTAAATGTTTCGATGCTAATTTGGAGAACGTTTTTGAAAGCGCCAAAAATGCATCGTAATCACTGCGCGCTTCCCAAGGTGGTTTTATTGCCGCATTAAATGCATGTATAAATGGATGCATATCTGTACTTGATAAATCATATTTTTCATACCAAGTAGCTGCTGGCAACAAAATATCCGAGAAAAGCCCAGTACTCGTCATTCTAAAATCTAAAGATACAAGTAAATCAAGTTTTCCTTCAGGTGCGCTCTCACGCCACTTAACCGTTGCTGGTCGCGCAGATTCAGGAGTTTCCTCTGCCCGAACTGCGCTTTCGGTGCCAAGTAAATGTTTAAGGAAATACTCATTTCCTTTTCCAGAAGATCCAAGAAGATTAGCGCGCCAGACCGTTAATACTCGAGGGAAGTTTTCTGGAGCATCGGGATCTTCGCAAGCAAATTGCAGCGAGTTATCTTTTAGTTTTTCAACCACATATTTATCTGGCGCGATTCCTGCCGCTTCTGCTTCTTCCACTAAATCGAAGGGATTGCGATTAAATGTTGGAAAAGATGGAGTCCAGCCCATGCGAACTGATTGCGCATAGGTATCTATAATGTGCTGGCCTTTAAAAATTCCAGTACCCAATGGACTTGCTAGCGCATCTGCTGCAAATCCGTCATATCGCCATTGATCAGTTGCTAAATACCAAAATGGTGTTCCTGCCATCTGGCGAGGTGGTCGCGACCAATCCAGACCGAAAGCCAGTTGTGCCCAGCCAGTAAATGGTCGGCATTTTTCTTGACCGACATAGTGTGCCCAGCCGCCACCATTAACGCCTTCGCAACCTGTGAGAATAACAAGTGAAAGAATTGCGCGATAAATTTGATCAGAATGAAACCAGTGATTTGCACCTGCACCAAGTGCAATCATCGATTTACCGTTGGAATCTTCCGCATTTTGCGCAAATTCACGCGCAATTCGTATTACTTGTGCTGCGGGAACTGAAGTTATCTCTTCTTGCCAGGCAGGGGTAAATGGTTCTGTATCTTCATACGAATCCGGCCATTGCCCTGGTAATGAAGGACGGGATACGCCATATTGGGCCAGCATTAAATCGTAAACAGTTGTAACTAAGTGGTCGCCAATTTTGCGAACTGGTACGCCGCGACTAAGAATTCCGCCACCCTCGCTAATCTCTTGGCCTTGATCAAAGCGCGGCAAATCGATGAGTACAGATTGATCGCCATAAACTGATAACGCAGGTTTGACTTCACCTAAATCTAAATTCCATTTCCCAACTCCGCTGTCGGCATATCTAAAACCAAGTGAGCCATTTGGAATAACGGCTTTATTAGTAACTTCATCAAAAAGTACAGGTTTTAATTGTGATTGATCCTCATCTTTAAAATTTTTATCCATCATGCTGGCAGTTAAGAAACGACGTGCTGCATATACTCCCGGTTTATCTTTTCTTTCTTCCAAAGTAATTAGAAAAGGTAGATCAGTAAATTTTTTGACATAAGAATCAAAGTAAGGGACTTGCCGATCCACAAAAAATTCCTTAAGAACTACATGCCCCATCGCCATTGCGAGCGCGCCATCAGTACCTGGGTGGGCAGCCATCCATTCATCAGCGAACTTCGTATTATCTGCATAATCTGGACTTACTGTTACTACTTTGGTTCCTTTGTATCTAACTTCAGTCATAAAGTGAGCATCGGGTGTTCTAGTCGTTGGGATATTTGAGCCCCACATAATCAAATAACTCGAGTTCCACCAATCCGCGCTCTCTGGAACATCTGTTTGATCACCAAATACTTGCGGTGAAGCAATCGGAAGGTCGGCATACCAATCGTAGAAAGAGAGCATGGCGCCACCAATTAGAGATGTGTAACGCGCACCTGCAGCATGTGAAGCCATAGACATGGCAGGAATTGGCGAAAAGCCCGCAATACGATCTGGTCCATACTTCTTTATTGTGTAAACTTGCGCCGCTGCAGTGATTTCAAGGGCTTCATCCCAAGTTGTGCGAACTAATCCCCCGTGTCCACGAGCAGCTTTATATCTCTTGGCAGATTCTGCGTTCTCAACAACTGCGCTCCACGCTAAAACTGGGTCGCCTACCTCTTTCTTAGCCGCACGGTAAAGATCAACTAAGGTTCCCCGAATGTATGGATAGCGAATACGTGTTGGCGAATATGTGTACCAAGAAAAAGCTGCACCACGTGGACATCCGCGGGGTTCATACTCTGGAGAATCTGGGCCAACAGATGGGTAATCAGTTTGCTGGCTCTCCCAAGTAATAATTCCGTCTTTTACATAAACTTTCCAAGAGCACGAACCCGTGCAATTAACGCCGTGTGTACTGCGCACTACCCGATCATGCGACCAACGATCACGGTAGAAAACATCGCCCTCGCGGCCGCCTTCAAATTCAATACTTCGCGCGTCATCGGAAATACTGGCTTTTCGGAAAAAATTGCGCGAAAATGCCAACGCCTCAAAGATTTTTTCATCACTGTTATTCATTAATTTTCCTGACACGTACATTCTCTCCTTGGAATGGCTATTAGCAATGGCGTTCGGCGTTTTTACGTGCATAGAACCAATAATTTAGAAATATGCAAAGAGTTATAAAAGAAGCAGAGATATAGAAGAATGTTTGCGGACTCATTAGCACAAGCGCAACGCCACCAATAAATGGACCGAAAGCAGCAATTGCCGCAGTAAATCCAATCACACCGCCGGCTTGTCGTTTAGGAAAAATCATCGGGATTTGTTTAAAAGTTGAGGCATTCCCAAGCCCAGCAAAGAAAAAGACAGCTAATGAACTCCATAAGAAGAATTGAAATTGATCTACCGAAGTTGGCATGACTGCAGTTGATGCAAGCAAGATTGAGATGAGCAACCCAAAACCTGAAATGGTTGTTACTAAACCTCCACCAATTTTGTCAGATAAAGGTCCACCCAAAATTCTTACCACCGAGCCGACAAGTGCGCCTAAAAAGGCATACTTCAAAGGATCTGGTGGATTAACAAAACCACCAAATTGATTCTTAATCAGAAGACCAAATTGAGCCGCATAGCCTGAGAAAGTGCCAAAAGTCATCATGTACAACGCGGTCATAATATAGGTGTGCTTGTCTGCAAAAATATCCTTCTGCTGCATCAGTGTTGCCTTAACTGGTACAGACTTTAGATAACGCCAAGCAAGAAAAGCTGCGATCACGACGAGTGGAATATATACCAATGGGGCATTGTGTAGCCAAACATTGCTAGTCGCAATTATTTTTCCTGATGGATCCTTTTTGTTAAAGAGTATCGAACTTCCAATAACGCCAAAGCTAATAAGCCATGGAGTTAGTAGCTGGGCCAGCGATACACCGAAATTGCCGATACCTGCTTGAATACCAAGCGCGGTTCCTTGTTTTGCTCTTGGAAAAAAATACGAAGTGCTTGGCATGAAACCAGAAAAATTTGCGCCACCTAGCCCTGCCAAGAAAGCTAGGATAAGAAGAACTGTAAATGAAGTTGTTGGATCTTGAAGAGCAAAGTACCAACCAGTTAGTGGTAATAAAAGCAGAATTGTTGAACCACTTACTAATTTTCTGGTGCCAACTATTGGTGGCAAAAAAGTCCAGATTATTCGAAGAAAGCCCGCGGATAATCCGGGCATTGATGTCAGCCAATACAACTGTGACTTATCTAAATTAAAACCTGCGCCTTGCAATTTTGGTGCAATAGCACTTACTAAGAACCAAGTGCTAAATGCTAGCGTGAGCGAGAAAGTTGTTATCCACAAAGTGCGCCAAGCCAACTTGCTCTGTTCCGCATCCGAACTTTCAGGATCGAATGCTTCCAGCCAGCGTGCACTTCCATTTGTAGCAGAGCTATTAATTGACATTTAAGTTTCCTTTTTTGTATTAAGGGGGGTGAAACCATGATCAAATTGATGCTTTTTACTTGGACTTTCTCGATGAAGCATTTGTACGACGGTTGCATGCATCCAAACTGAAGATATGAGAGCAATAACAAAAAGGACTCCAAAGGTTGATTGCGGAGCCCCTGTGATTTCCTTCATATAAGCAAATAGTGGAACAAGGAAGAATCCACCCAATGCACCAAACATCCCAACCAAGCCACCAACAGCCCCAACATCGCTTGGAAAATATTCAGGAATGTGTTTATAGACAGCAGCTTTCCCAATTCCCATCGCGCAACCCAAGGCAAAAACCAAAAGCGTAAAGGGTAAAACCGTAACTTGCCAATGAAGAATTTCTTTTGTCCCAAGTGAATCAAATCCATCCGAACCATAAATAACGATATGGCCATAAGGCATCATGAGAATTCCAGTTGTAATTAAAATCGTAGCAAAAGTAGAGTACATAATTTTTCTAGCACCGAAACGATCGGAAAGATATCCACCATAAGGTCGTAGAAGTGATGCTGGAAAAATAAATACTGCAGTAAGCAGGGCGGCCTTAGTTAAGCTTATTTCGTAAACACTGATGTAGTACTTAGGCAACCATGAAGCAAGCGCGACATATGCTCCAAAGACAACTACGTAATAGAGTGAAAAACGCCAAACTCGTAATGCGGAAGTTGGTTTAATCATTTCGCGTAATGAGCGACCCTTGCCTGGAATTTTATCGATGCGCGGAGAAGCAAACCAAGTCAATATTGCCATGAGCAGAAGTAAAATTGCATAGGAGACAGGAATGAAACGCCAGCCACCTGGAATAACTCCAGCAAAATATCCCGCTGCAGGGACTGCGCCAATGAGTAGCGGTCCTAAAAGTTTAGTGACAGCGGCTCCCACATTTCCGGCACCGAAAACTCCCAATGCAAAACCTTGGCGGGATCTTTCAAACCAAGCCGCATTCCAAGCGATTCCTACGCTAAAAGAATTTCCGGCAAAACCTGCAAAGAAAGCATAAATAAGTAACTCTCTATAATTTTGCGCAGTACTAACTAAATAAGCTGGTATTGCACTTGCAACCAGCATCGCAGTCATAACAATGCGCCCGCCAAATTTGTCGGCCCAAATTCCTGCAAATAATCGCCAAATCGAACCATTGAGAATTGCAACTGCGAGAATCCATGCCAGTTGTTGATCGCTCAAACCAAATTCTTTTTGAATTGGAATGCCTAGGACTCCAAACATCATCCATGCGGCAAAAAGGAGTGTGAAGCCACCAGTAGATAGAATCAATACACGCGTAGCGTTTTTTTTCTCTTCCAAAATCAATTGAATTTCCTTATCTCTCGCGCTTAAGTGAATTCCTAGAGAAGGTTAGGTCACGGAAGGATTTTTTTAACTCTATTTCTGAGGGTTACCACTCAACTCTCCGTGATGGAAATGAATGTGTTAATGGTCGTCTTCAGAATGATCGCGACCAGGATGAGAGTGTCCCTTAAAATCGCGCATAGCCATGTCGCACATCAGCTGCATGTTCTCAAGCAACTTCTTCTGGTTATTGCCGAGCATCGAAGTACCCATGTAGGCCGCGATCCTTTCCTTACAGGCCTGCCAAGAACCAAGGTTCTCTGGGTCGAAGATCGCCCATGCTCCATCGATACGGTTGGTCTCTCCTGGCTTTGGTTGAGTCAATTTCTTATCGACCAACTTTTTTAGGAATTTGAGTGTGGTCAGATACTCCGGAGTATCAAGAGTGTATTTACCGGTCGCGCGGTTATAGAGGCGTCCACCATTGCCGCCGCCCCAAATTGTGAATTCTTCTTGAGCTGCTTCAGGGCCAAGTGGAACTCCGATTGGGTAAACTTTCGGATACTTCTTTTTGATTGCCAACGCTGCAACTTCAAGTTCGGTCCAGGTGGTAGGAGCTTTCTTGAGACCGGCGCCAGCAAGAATATCTTTGTTGTAGAAAAAAGCACGCGCGCTCGCTAAGTCAGGAAGAGCATATGCAACCCCATTAAATTCTGAGTTCTTCATAAATACCGGAAGAATATCCTTGAGAGTTGCAGCGCTAACGATCTGATCTGCTTGCAGCAGAAGTCCAGCAGCAGCTTCGCCAGAAAACTCATCGCTGTTGACTATATCTGGTGACTTACCAGATGCAATCAGAGCCCTAACTTTTCTTCCGATCTCAGAGGAAGGGAGAAGGTTAAGTTCAACTTTTATGTCAGGGTTGACCTTTTCGAAGGCTACTATGAGATCTTCGTAATATTTTTGCATACCGTCGGCGTGAGAGACCATGACCAACTTAAGGGTCACTGTTGCCGCCAGCGACGGAGCCGCTATGAGGGAGGTTGCCAGCCCAAGAGCCATTACCGCGGCAAGTCGACGAGTACCTACTATCTTCATTGAGATTCCTTTAATTAGTTATTTAAAGCCTCGCCCCTCGAGATCCGAGGAACGAGGCTTTAAAGTCGAACTTATTTATTTCATATTACTGAGTTACATCTATTGCGTATTACTTAGTGATGGTAATTGCGAAGTGCAGACTTGGCACTTGATAACCGAGCGCCAAACCTGGGAAGTCGCGGTCTGATGTGAGAAATGGCAGCATCCCCCATGGAGCCTTAGTAAAGTTTGGTAGCTGGGTATATAGGAGAGGGTAGAGATCAATGATGTGTGTACCGGGAGCACCAACTGCCCTCAATTTAAAGACCGTATAACCATTTGAAGTAAAACTACAACCGTAGCCGATATATCTATTGTTATAGAGAACAGCGAAGGTGTTGTCCAGTTGAGTCCAGCCACCACCCTTAATGCTGATAGTGAACTCTTCGCCAGCTTTGAAGGTGTTCGAACCAACACCCGATTGGCCGACCGCAATAGCCTCTAGGGTAAATGAATTGTCGGCAGTTGCCAGACCCATACTTATGACTTTGCCTTTCTTGTCATAAAAAGGCACGATGCTTACCTTCACATAGAACGATTCTTGGGCCTGTATTTTATCGCCCTTCATTACCTGCACTCCGTGCCAACCACCAAGGTTGTCAGGAATGGTGATTTCTTGGCTCAACTTGCCGTCAACCACGTCGGCTTCTCCAAGAGGCAGATAAACGAACTCCCAACACGCGTTGCTGGGGCAATTAACTCGGGTACCTACAACCGATACCCACTTCAACGAGTGGGTTCCCGTAGTGGTTAGGCCGGTGACGCTGAGCTTGACTTTAGTACCAATTGGTCCGCTAGTCGGGGAGAGAGTTGCCACAGCTTTGGTCATCGGATCCAAACCTGCTGCAGCGAGAGTGGTTTTTTGAGTAATGGTGGGAACTGCTTCTGCCGGCCATTTGATGTAGGAAGCGGGAGGTCGTCGATTATCTTTGGTGACAGTGAAGACCGCAACGCCGCCGTTAGCGTATGGAACTGATGACTGGACGATATTGAGGTAGGGGATCGCACCTGATCCAGGCTTAACCTCAATGTAGTGCTTTCCTTTTTCTCCAGAAGCACGAATAACAAACTCGGCAGTACCACGAGTCCACTGGGCCGTAAGGAAACCGACGTAGGCGTTGTCATAAGTGACCGCCGCAGTACTAGTAAAGGGGGTTGAACCTAATGATGTGTAAGTAATTGTGATCGGCGTGCCGACTGGACCACTTGTAGGAGAAATGGAAAGAGTGCGAACCATCACGAAACCACCCTTTGCAACGGCGATATTATTTTGAACTGCATAGATCTCTTTAATTCCACCAAAGTCGCTAGGTGCTTTTATACTGTGCGAAAAGTTACCACTAGCATCTGTCTTCACATTCGCCATGATTACGTTATATCTGGAGAACGAGGCACCCCGGTAGTCGACCGAGCTGGGCGAAACATCAGCAAGCCACGCTCCATCAGCTGTTGACCATGTCAAGGCAATGCTCGTATTGGCAGAAAGTCCGGCGCCCGTGATCGTAATTGGTATGCCTACTACTCCTTGGTTTGGAGTAACGGTCAAATTCTTCATCGTCGATGGGGTTGTGAAGGCTGGGGCTTTAATACCGGTGAAGGGCAACGGTGCCACCCTGGGAATTCCGCTGGGTGCCGCGAGCACGATAGGCGCGCTATCGCTTTGGGCGTTGGCGGGAGGGGTGAGCATCGTCATAGGAATGATTGAGGCAACAGCCGCTCGGATGATAACGGAGCGAAGGCCTCTTCGTTTTAACTTAATCTGATTCATGGCTTTCCTTTTCTCTCCGGGTTTCTTTTTCTAGAAACTTTTTCTAGAAACTTTAAACGCTTACTTATTTCATAGTCCCGCAACGCCGAGCGGAGAATTCTTCTTCACGCTTTCGCTCATGCGTTGCGGGAATTAACATTGGGCTAACGACTTAAATCAACTAGTCGGAACCGGGTGGAGGGTGACCTGCGAGGCCACTGGGAACATGTTGGACCCGAACGTTCCGGTGGCTCCCTTGACTGCAGGGAACATACTTATTGTCCTGTAGAAGGGCACACGTTCGTACACAGTCCTGCCGTTCGCATCAACAACGCGCTTGCCATCCTTTTTCAACGCCACCAATTTGGTGGAAAGGATCTTTATGGTATCCGCATCTTTGGCAATGAAGGTGATCGTGAAAGGGATGACGCCGATAGTGTTGTATTGACCCGGAGCTGTACCCGTCATTAGAGACGCACTCCACCATGCACGTCCTGCGCCGCTGCTGTTTGAGTATCTGAGGGGGATCGGTTTTGCTACCCCCGCGATGGTGAGCGTCGCGCTTGCCGTGTTCAACGGAGTCAACGCCTCGCCGCCGCGTGTTGAATCATTGGCGTAGGCACGGAAGATGATCTGATGGCCAAGCATGAAGTTGCCGGTGAGCGCACATGCGCCCAGGAGCGCCAGCTTAGGCATTCCAGCAGGGGGGGTGGCCAGTTGAGTGTCGACGAAAATCGTGATGGGACTCAAGATGCCCTGGGTTGGAGCCCCGATCTTGACGATACGTGGTACGGCGATAGCCGTGGTGAAGTTGGTTGCATCTGTTGGGGTCAACGTCGCGCCCAAAGAAGCAGAGCCTTCAGCGATAGGTGTCCAGCGGCAACTTGCTATGAATGGAGCGACCACGGTGGTGGCTACTGCACCGCATCCTGGGATGGCGAGGTCGATCGCAGTAAAACTAACGAATCCAGGCACGCTGGCCGTGGCCGTGATGTTTGCAGCATCGGTGAGGAATGGGACGGCGCCGCCGCCGAGAACAACAGTAGGAATGACCTTCGCTGAAGCGGTTGTCACTCCGAACGCTGCAAAACTGCCAAGGGCTAAAGCCACGACAGTTATTCGTGAAACTAATCTTTTCATTTTTTTCTCCTTACTTTCTTTTGGTGTACATGTGTATTTTTCAGAGTTACTCTCATTTCAATTCCTAACCTCTCCCTCAGCCACTCATGTATTGCTTCTCTTTTGCAAGCTAATCTTTTCATATTGATCTTCCCAAAGGGATATTTGTGCGAGGGGTGGCACTCTTGGAACTATTCCCTTCGTCACTATTTGGCGTGTTCCGTACCTCACATCAAATGGCGGCGATCAAAAAACATTGCTACGCACTATAAATTTTGACTCCGCAACTTCGTCGAACTCACCTGTTGCGATGACCAATTGAATTCACCACTCCTCAAGGGAGCTAAAGAAAAAGATTAAACAAGATTGAAAACAAAATTGTTAAATAGATGAATTAACTAAAAGCCCGGACTGGACGAACGTAGTTGAGGCCGTCCTTGACATCGTCGTACTGGAACCTGAGCCTGAAGTACTGGGCCCACGCGCCGTCCGCGTCGTCCTCAGAGGAACTCCAGTAGCTGCTGGTAGTAAAACTTCCAATAGTAGTTTTATTTACATAGATCTGATTGAGTTCATCTTTTGATGGTAGGAACCAATCGGAGTATATTTTTGAGTTATTAGTCGTTGAGTAGACATCAGCAGAAAAGGCGGCCCCGGATGTGCAGGTCAATAACATCTTGGTGGTATTTGCCGCGCCGGTGCCAATTGTTGTTCCGCTGACTCCCAATAAATTGGTGGTATCTGAACACCATACCGATTCAGTACCGAGATCAGCTGGCGCGGCTTCAAAATACTTACTGGTCGAGTTTCCAGAAGTTGATGGCGTGATAAAGATTTTTCCTCCCGCAGGGCCGGTGTCGCCAATGGCATACGTAGGGGTTACTCCAGATGGTAATGATTTGGTCGCAGATTTGGTCGCGCATCCCGAAAGAATAATGATAAGACAAAAGATAACTATTTTCTTGGTAACCATTTTTTCTACCATAGTTTGACTCTAGTAGCGTCGCATTGTGAACTCAACGACGGAGTGAACGACGCACTCTTACGACCTGTCGAATTATGATCACGAAGACCAAAAAAGTAATAGCGAAAAGTGTGTTCACGAGAATCTGGCCAACCCCTGCCAGTTTCAATGCAGGAGTAGGAAGGTACGGAGAGACCGCTCCTGAAATGGTTGTCTCTGCATACCCCACAGCAGGATAATCTTGGACATCAAAGTAATACTCTGCCTCTAAAGTCACTAGACCATTTTCTGCTGCAAGATAGTTCGCACGCGCGGTTCCAGTCGAATCTGTTATTGCCTTTGCAAATAGAATTCGATTTTCTCCTTTTGCAAACATCGGAGTGCTGATATAGAAATCAATTGGTACCTCTACTAATGGTTGCCCATCAGCAGTTACGAATGCGGCTACAGATAGGGTTGGGCCAGCCGACGTTACCGTCAGAACAACCGATGAATTTTCGGCCGTCGGTGCAGCGTATGAGCGATCTGCCGCACCGATGCTAAGACCGGCGATTGCCAGAACCATCAGCAGCCCGACGGCTCCACTCTTTCGCGCTTTTCGCAACCCAAACTTCTTAAAGAGCGCAAGGGGATTACGCGCCACAGGTAGGCCAATCGAAGGCTCGAATCTTTGCGAACCGAGTTCATTCATCTCGTAGATTGAAAATATTGGTACGAAACGAAAAAGGAGCATAAGGAGAAGCGGAATTGCCGCGACCCCCGCGACTGTGAGCGAGATTGATACCCATGTAAAGGCAAAGAGGTCTCCGAATGACATAGTCAAACGGTCATATCCCGATCCTTCTACAAACATCAACATGCGCTTAATCCACATGGCAATGACTATCGATACTGAAGCGATTACCATGCCTGAGATATTGCGAGTTCGCCGAAATGCGACGAGAGCTATTGGCAGAATTATTCCTGTGATAACGAAGAGCCAAAACCAAACTGCCATTTTCCCAACTAACATGCTATAGATAATGTCGCTTGCATCATTTTTACCAACATAAGCACTAGGTAAAATGGTTGCAAAAGTTAGATATGCATAGACCGCACCCAACGTGGCCATGATGAATCCGAGTCGCACGAAGTGCCGTGTCTCTATGTAATTTTCGAGGCGGTAGCCTTTGCGAAAAGCCGCAATGACAATGATAACTAGCGCTGTGCCTGAATACAGCGCCGCAATGACGAAATAGGGAGCCCAGATACTCTCATGCCATCCAGCTCGACTGGTCAGTGAAAATGCCCATGCAAGAACTGAGTGAACGGAGACAGCAAGTGGAATGATCAGAATCGCCATTGCCAAGAGCGCCTTATGTAGTGTTTCCCTCTGCTTTAGCGAACCCACCCACCCATTTGAAAGAGCGCTGTAGAACCAACGCTTGCCCTTACTTAGCTCCGAGGAGTTTGTTGCGCTCAGAATCGCGACATCGGGTATCAATGGAAGAAGGAAGAAGATTAGCGTTGCAAATGCATAAGTTGATATTGCAATCGCGTCCCAAAAAATAGGAGAGCCAGGATTGCCGTTTATAATTATATAGAGAATACGCTCCGGCCGAGCTAAGTGAGGGACGATGTAGGCCGCGCCAATCACGATAGTGACTAAAGCCACTCCTTCAGCCATTCGCACAAGTGGCCCACGCCAGTTTGCGCCAGTCAAAAGTAGAATCGCTGACACAACCGCTCCCCCGTAGGAGAATCCTATGAAAGTCACAACATTTGCCATATCGACAGCCCAGAATGACCTATCTGTAAAGCCAGCAACGCCCATTCCGACCTTAAGTTGAATCGCCCACGCAACAAGCCCTAGCAAGACGAGAGCAGATAACGTTCCAATCGCAATCCAAAATTTAGCACTCGACTTTCGTAGCGAACGCATCGATGTTTCCACGATCTCCGAGAGAGCAATTGAGCTCACTTCGATACTCACTTGACACCTCCTTCTTCTGGACCACCGAGAGGTTGGCCCTCCTTCAAAATGTAGAAAGTACGCGGACTTGTTCCGAGTTCTTCCTTAAATCGAACTGCATTATTTTCCTTTAGGAAGGTAGAAAGTCGCACTGTTACTTTTCCATTTACTGCTACATCTGTGATGAGATCGCCAATGTAATGGACACCGAGTGGACAACCCTCAACGCATGCTGGCAGCTCTTTGGAATACGGAATTCGAGTGGCGCAAAGTACGCACTTACCGACTGTGCCGATTTGATTCGTTGGAAACTCTGGTGTGTTAAGCGCAGGTGCTGGCATCTTGTTGGCAGGAATAGATTTATCCCAGTTGAAGTATCTAGCTTCATATGGGCAGGCGGCCATACAGGCTCGCGAGCCGATACAAAGATCTTGATCTGTAAGGACAATACCTTGGGAATTCTTATATGTTGCGCTTACTGGACATACCGCAACGCAAGGTGGGTTTTCGCACATTTGGCAAGGAACTGGCTGAAAGTGTTTTTTGCCATCGTCGCTTTCCCATGAGAGAACTCTCATCCAAGTCTGATCGTCGGGCAATCCGTAGCGAGTCTGGCAAGCTTTTACACACAGGCGCAGGCCCACACACTTTCTTAAATCGATGATCCGGCACCACTGGTGCTCAACGCTCGTTAACCCTGCTGCAGCACTTGCTTCCTCGCTGTATTTAATCAAGCTAAGAGCCGAACCCGCAGCTGCAACTCCCACTGCTCCAAGGGAGATCAAGAGATTTCGTCTCGAGAGATTTCCCTGCTCAATATCAGACTCCGTTAACGGAGAGAGACCGAGCTCGCCTTGTGGCCCAATCACTAAACGTTTAACGGCTTTATTGATCTCTTGCATTTGTTGCTCCTTACGCATAATTCCAATGGGTCCTCTTTTACAAGCTAAATCTTTTCATATTGATCTTCCCAAAGGGATATTTATGCTAGGGGTAGCACTCTTTGAATTATTCCGTTCGTCACTATTTGGCATATTCCATACCTGACATCAAATGATGGCGCTCAAAAAAGCGCTGCTACGCACTATAAATATGGTACTTACGTTACTTCTTTATTATGCCGATTCGATATGAGGCTAAAACTTGAGCGACACTAGCGTCGCTGAGATGTTGGGCATTAAACGCTGCAGTGCTATCGATACCGCACATTGATGTAATAGTACCGGCGCCGCCTGGATGAGAGTCTATCCAACTGGTCAAGTTATAGACCCAACCATCGATAACTGTCCAACAACTAGCTGCTCTATTATTTGTCGCCACTTGTTGCATGGTGTAGCCAGTTGGTGTTGCAGAAACCTTAGGAACCGCACTTGCACTCCCTGTTGGTGTTGCAACAGGCTTTGCAACTAAAACCTTAACTCCCTTATTCCAAACCAACTTTTTACCTGATTTAATACAGGTGAATTTCTTCCCTGCATATGTAGCGGTAAGCCCAACTTTTTTGCAGGTTGCTCCTGCTTTAGGTGCTGCTGCATAGACTGCATAGAGTGGGGTGGCAATTAATACCAACGGTAATATCACGCTGAGGTATCGAAGTCGGATTTTCATATACATACCTTCTCATATTGATCTTCCAAAAGGGATATTTGTGCGAGGGGTGGCACTCTTGGAACTATTCCATGCGTCACTATTTGGCGTATTGCCTACCTCACATCAAATGATGGCGATCGAAAAAGCGCTGCTACGCAATATAAATTAGGAAGCGGATATGAGAGTGCAACCTATCAATCATCTGCAATTATTAGGCAATGGACTCATTGACGACCGTGATTGTGCTTACCGGTGGGACCAGCAAACGCTTCGGAACTGATAAATCAAAAGCTGAGTTGTTTGGGATAACTCTCTTAAATCATGTGCTGAATTCTTTGCCGGCAGAGTGCGAAATTTTGCTAGTTGGTGATGAGCCAATTAATCCCAGTCAAAATGTGAAGGTTTTTCGTGAAGATTTAATTCATAGTGGCCCTGTTGCAGCAATTGCTAAAGCACTTCCTCATGTACGTGGAGAATTTGTGGTAATTCTGGCAACTGATATGCCTTTTGCTGGAAAGCTTTTGCCTAAGTTATACGAAAATATTTCTCACGGTACCGATGTAATTATTCCCCTCGATAATCAAAATTTTCTCCAACCATTATGTGCACTTTATTCAACTACTGGGCTAAAAAAGGCAATCGCTAAATTGGGCAGCGTTGAAAATAAATCAATGCGAGACTTACTCGGCTTTTTGGACAGAAAAGAGATTACACTTAGTAAAGATGAACTTGCGCTACTAATTGATATCGATTCGCCAGCAGACTTGCTTCGTGCGATAGCGATTTCGAAAGGGTTATAAATGAATAATTGGATTACTTCAGTACAGAAAGAATTGGATCTGGACCTTGTTTTAGATGTTGATGCAATCTTGGATCTTGCTAGAGATGCAGCGCATAATGTGGAACGAAAGATGGCACCTGTTACTACCTATTTAGTTGGCATTGCCGTCGCGCAGGGAATGGATTTTGAAACTGCGGTTAAAAAATGCTCAGAGCTGGCAACTTCTTGGAATCAAGAGAATAAATAATTGCATTCACCTGACGAACCTGCATGGGATATTGCGCGCGAAATAGCGGCAACATCCTTTAAACCCTTGGGTTTTGAGGATGTTGGATTAGCTATCGCAGTAGGACGTGTGTTAACTATGGATGCACCCTGCCTTATTAATTTGCCGGCATATGAAACCTCCGCCATGGATGGTTGGGTTGTTGCAGGAAATGGACCATGGAAAATAGTTGGTGAAATACTTGCTGGAACTCTGCCAACAACAGTTATCCAAAATGGGCAATGCCTGAAAATTGCAACGGGTTGCGTGCTTCCCCAAGGCGCAGATTCAGTCCTGCGTTGGGAACGCGCCAAAGAAGAAAATGGTTTTATTTCAGGTCCAACAACAGCGCGTGAAGATATTCGTCCTGCTGGTCTGGAAAGTAAAAAAGGTGAAATTTTAATTAGCGCCGGAACCAAATTAACTCCAACGATGGTGGGATTACTAGCTGCTAGCGGTTATGACGCGGTGGAAGTTTCAATTACACCTCGCGTTGCGCTATTAATTTTGGGTGATGAATTAATGCATAGCGGTCTGCCGGTAGCCGGCAAGGTCCGAGATTCACTTGGTATCCAAATTCCTGCGCTCTTGCACCAATTAGGTGCCAACGTTGTTGCTACACGCTTTATTGAAGACACTTTGGCTGCAACGCTGGCAGGTTTTAAAAACTTTTTAGATTCAGTTGACCTATTAGTTACAACTGGTGGAACTGCCGATGGTCCACGCGATCATATACACGCGACAATAGAGCAATTGGGTGGTATTTATTTAGTTGATCGAGTCAAAAGCAGACCGGGCCACCCAATGCTGTTAGCAGAATTAGAGCGCGAAGGGTTGCCCAAGCTTCCAATTTTAGGCTTACCTGGAAACCCTCAATCTTGCGTTGTTGCACTTCTTACTCTGGGTGAACCCGTTATCAATTCATTACTCTCTAAAACGAGGGTGAAATTTGAAGAATTTCCAAATAGTTACGAATTAACCACATCAGAGGGTTTTAACCGAATGGTTGCGGGCAATATTGTCCAAGGGCGATTTGTTGCCGCTCAACATTTAGGTTCAGCGATGCTTCGAGGGCTAGCGAATTCAACTGGTTTTGCCATCCTGTCAAGCGGCGTTACTAAGCCTGGAGATTTAATTCGATGGTTGCCGCTTCCCTAGCCGCCAGCAAATTTTGGTAATAAATCTAATTGCTTACCTGAGTCAACAAATAGGTTGTAGTCATGACAGATAACTGAATCTAGAAGGACACTGCATTGAGGAATTATTCTCGATAAATTTGCATTCAAATTAGCGCAATGGTTCAAAATTTCCGCTACCGTCATCGGTTCGAGCGTAATACTGGAAACCCCAGCGGCAGCTCGAGCAGCGGCAAATAGATGAACTGTGACCATGATATTGGCCAGTCTACCCAAGTATTGGAAAAAGGCTGTAGCAGCGAATAAAGCCCCAAATCCACCCAAAGAGTTACCAAATATTTATCAAAATCTGCTTTACCCAGCGTCCAGCGTAGGCTAGGTTTAGCGCGCTCCTTCTTCTTGCTGACTTCACGTGATTAGCAAGCGGTGGGGCCTTATCGATGGTTCGACTTAAGAGATACCTACAAAAAATAGGAGGTAATACCAAGTGAAATTTAATAAAGTTACTAAGGTTTCGCTAGTTGCAACGCTCGCCCTTGCGCTATCGATTCCAATGATGACAAGTGCGACTGCAGCCAAAAAAACTGACTGGTCAAAAATGACATCCGCATCTCAAGGCGGCGGTATGGGTCGTTTAATTGCTGCTTGCCAAAAGGAAGGCATACTAAACACTATCGCCCTTCCACATTATTGGGCTGATTACGGCTCAATGCTGGCCGGCTTTAAAGCAACTTACGGTGTAAAAATTGATGAAGCAAACCCAGAAGCTGGTTCACAAGATGAAATTAATGCCGCAGAAACACTTAAGGGCACAAAGCGCTCGCCCGATGTATTCGATATCGGTGCAGCCGTTGCCGGAAAATATAAAGGCACCGGCATGTTTGCACCATACAAAGTCAAATTATGGCAATATATAGATGGCGCTGAGTCTGGTGGCGGAGAATACACACCTAACTACACCGGTATTTTGACAATTGGGTATAATGCCGGAAAATTTGGAACAGTTACTAAACTTGATGATTTCTTTGATCCAAAGTTTAAAGGTGCTGTTTCTCTCAATGGAAGTCCACTAATCTCTAGTGCTGCAATAAACAGTGTCTTTATGATTAATAAAGCGGTCGGTGGAACATTTGACGATCTGTCAAAGGGTGTTGCTTGGTTTAAGAAGTTAAAGGATATCGGAAACTTCGTCAATGTAGATGCAAATGCAGCCACGATTGCATCAGGGCAGACACCAGTTGTAATGGATAATGGTTATCTCCAAGTTGGCGTGCAGAAGCAGTTTGCTGCCGTTGGAGTGAGTTGGAAGCTCTTCACTCCAGCAAGTGTTGGTTCTACCTATAACAGCGCAGTCTCTGTTTGGGCGCCAAACCCAGCATGTGCTCGTCTATGGATGGAATACACACTGGGTGAAGTTGGTGCAAACGTTTGGGCACTCGGTGGCGCAAGCCCAACGCTGTGGCAACATTTGCTTAAGACAGGTCGCGCATCTGCTGCCGCAAAGGCAACAATTGGTAACAGCAAAATCAAGGCAGAAAAGCCAACGGCTGCTCAATCAGCTGCTGCCCTTGCATATCTCAAGGATGCATGGCCTGCAGCTGTAGGTGCCAGATAAAGATATAGTCGCTAAATGAGGCAAGTTCAATACTCGAGAACCGGTTCTGCAAATCGCAGGGCCGGTTCTCGGTATTGGCGCAGTAAATCGGCTTATTTAGGGGTAATTCCCTTTTTCCTATTTGCAAGTCTTTTTCTTTTTTATCCGACCTTAAATGTTGTAACTGGGGCATTTAGGGATCAACAAAATAAATTTAGCACCGAAATACTTTTTGGACTTTTAAAATCCGATAGAGCGCGCCAGACATTTTTTAATTCTCTGGAAATTTCTGCAATAACGGCTATTGCTGGCGCCATTTTAGGTGCGCTCTTTGCTTGGGCTTTAGTTACTGGAGAGCCGGGCGGAATTTTTTATCGCATCTCTGTAGCCCTTAGTTCGGTACTCGCCCAATTTGGTGGCGTGATGCTCGCCTTCGCTTTCCTCGCTACTTTTGGTTTTAATGGCGTGGTATCTAGCCTTGCACTCAAGGTTTTGCCAAATTCTTTCTTAGCAGACTCTGCTTGGCTCTTTGAAATGAGGGGAATGATTGTTGTTTATACTTTTTTCCAAATACCGCTAATGGTGCTCGTTTTCCTACCCACACTAGAGAATTTGCGACCACAGTGGCGTGAAGCCTCTGATTCGCTAGGCGGTAAATCTTTGGAATATTGGCTGCGCATTGGAATTCCAGTCTTAACGCCATCCTTTGTTGGTGCTGCGCTCTTGTTATTTGTGAACTCCTTTTCAGCCTATGCCACGGCTGCAAATTTGATTAATCTCTCTAATTTCTTACTCCCGCTGCAGATTGCAGCGGCGCTATCAAGTGAGGTTGGTGGCGCCAACCCAGTTGAAGCAAAAGCGCTCGCTCTTTATATGGTCATCGTTGTCATTATTGTTATGACTTTATATGCCTTACTGCGCCGCCGTGTTAGTAAATGGGAAAAAACACGATGAAGCGCGGTTGGAAAGTCCAATTGTGGCGCAGATTTATTATTGCAATTGTGGCGTTTTACTTATTAGTTCCACTCTATTCGATGCTTGATTTTTCAACTAAACCTTTCGGTTTAGGTAATTCGGGTCGCACCCTTGCTTCATGGAAAATCATTCCCAGCCAACCTGATTTACTCATAGCGATATCCCGATCTTTGATTACTGCAGGAATTGTTATGCTTTTAATATTTTTCCTAATCGTGCCAACCGTGCTATGGGTGCACTTAAAGTTGCCGGTACTTCGTCGCCCACTTGAATTAATCTGTTTGATCCCTTTGGCGATTCCAGCTATCGTAGTAGTTGTTGGAATCGCACCGCTTTACCGCTGGATCTCAATTAATTTAACCGAATCTCCTATCTCACTAGCAGCCGTGTATTCAATGTTAATTTTGCCCTATACATACCGATCGCTATCAGCTGCCTTAGATGCGGTAGATATTCATACTCTGGCCGAGGCGGCTAAAACGCTGGGCGCTTCTACTTTTAGAATGATGACTGGCGTTATTATGCCAACCGTTCGCACCGGAATTATGAATGGATCCTTCATCGCGATTGCTTTGGTACTTGGTGAATTTACAATTTCTAATCTTCTAAATTACAAAGCTTTCCAAGTAGTGGTCGCCCAAATTGGTCGCGCAAATGGACATGTGGCGGTGGCAGTATCGCTGGCATCGATAATATTTGTTCTGCTTTTATTATTAATGGTCCCTTCTAAAAAACGCCAAAAAGAAGTCCTTGATGTTGATATCGACTAATCGAAAGGAAAAAACGTGAGCGCCTCGGCATACGTACAGCTAGTTGATTTGTCCAAGCATTTTGGAAAAGTCAAAGCCCTCGATGGTTTAACTCTTGATATCGCTCAAGGCGAACTAGTGGCCCTGCTTGGTCCATCGGGGTGCGGCAAAACAACGGCGCTTCGTGCATTGGCTGGGCTGCAGGAATTAGATCGCGGACAAATAATTGTCGATGGTAAAGATATTACTTTTCAAAACGCCAGCAAGCGCGGAATGGGAATGGTTTTTCAGGCTTACTCGCTCTTTCCACACATGAGCGCGCGCGAAAATGTTGAATACGGTCTGAAATTACGTGCCCACAAAACGCCAGCCGATACCCGCAAATCACGCTCTGGCGAATTATTGGACCTGGTAGGACTTTCAACACACGCTAATCATTACCCACATCAACTATCTGGCGGACAACAACAACGCATTGCACTGGCGCGCGCACTTGCGATTTCGCCAAAAGTTTTATTACTCGATGAACCGCTATCTGCTCTGGATGCCAAAGTTCGTACCCAACTTCGGGAAGAGATTCGGCGAATTCAGATAGAACTGGGTACAACAACGCTATTTGTGACTCACGATCAAGAAGAAGCACTCGGAATTGCAGATCGTGTGGGTGTTATGCGAAACGGTGTCTTAGAGCAAATAGCAACTCCGGCCGAACTTTATAACAGCCCAAAGACTGCCTTTGTTGCCGAATTCGTCGGACTTACTAACCAATTAAAAGTAAGCGTTAGCGGTGGCAGTTTTGAAATCTTGGGTTCAAAAGTTAAAACGCTTGCGGGTTCAATTGGCTCTGGTAGCGGCACCGCTTTGATTCGACCAGAAATGTTCGATGTAAAGGCGAATAAGAACGGCAATGCCAAGATTATTTCAATTGGTTTTCTTGGTGCGCTTTGTCGCCTAGCTATCAATCTCAATGACGGGGCTCGAATTATTGCCCAACTACCGAGCGCTGATTGCAGCGAATTCACCTCCGGTTCATCTGTTGAACTCTCATTGAACGCTAATGGTGTTTTTGTTAAATAAATTTAGCGCGCACTAATTCTTAATACGGTATTGCGCTCGTGGATTTCACCCAGCGCCCAATCTGCAGGGCGTTTTGCTCCCAGGCTTTCACGTTTCTGCCAGACATTTGCGCTCAATAAACGGGCAAGGGCTGCCAGCTCAACTGGGGTTTTTGCTGCGCCATATTTGTCTGCCCCGGCATGATCAACGACTGTTAAGCCAATATAAATATCTCCGTCATCGCCACGGACAAATTCCACAGTGCGGCTCTGTTGTGGCCAATCAATATGTGATGAAGTTTCAATATGCCAAAAACCAATTTCCTCGATTTTCGCTCCGACCCATTCGACGTGGTGCCGGTGTTCGTGTCCTGCCAGCCAGGCAATGACTTGTGGGTACTTAATTAGCATCGCTGCTAACTCCTCTCGGCAGATACGGCGACCAATAGGTGAGTAGCCATTAAACATTGTTACCAATGGGTGATGCGAGGCTAAGACAACTAATTGTGTTGAATTCTTAATTTCATTTTCAAGCCAGATAAATTGTTCTTCATCAAGGGAGCCTTGCCAGCCACCAAAATGATTAACAGTATCCATTACGATTAATTTAATTTCGCCAACTACCGCGGAATAATACATAGTTTTACTCGCAACATTATCTGGCGAAAAACCATGGCCTTTAGGTAATCCAGGTGCAGCCAAATGTTTTGCCGCATATTCTCCGCGCTCTACTGCGCGACGCCCGAGATCGGCGCTAACTCTTTCAAATTTTGCATCACTGGCACCGCCGGGATAAACCGCAGGACCTATTTCGTTAAAAGCCGAAAGTGTTTCCGCAAGCTCCATTGAACTTGGCAGGCCAACAAATCGTTTATCACCGATCATTGCAATTTGGGTTTGCTCTGTTGGTGTTACCGTGCCTTGCAAAAGGCCGTCATGATTACCATGAACCCCAAACCATGGAAATTTCAATCCGGTTGCCTTAAAAGGTGCACGGCATGAATTTAGAAGATTTTCAACTATTGGGAAGCCATACTTTGCGCGCGCATCATCATCGGTTTTTCCTGCGGGGGTTCCATGTGGATGCCAATATTTAACATCATAGCGTTCGGCGCCGTCGTCGATTACGCCTTCATATTTATTAAACGAACCCGAATCGGGACGAATATCTAAGCCATCAAGTAGGGCTAAATACCAATCAACTTCATTATTTTGAGCGTTATCTGTTGTATCTCCAGTAATAATCGCGCCATCAATTGGATGCCCAGATAATGGGCCAACTTTTACTTCATTAAGTGAGATGACCATTGCTTCAACAATATGTGGCGAGAGCATGGTTTGTGGGCGATAACAACCAATTGTCCCAACAACGTCACGGATTGGACTATCTGGATCAGCCCAGCGATCTAAAAATTCTGGCCGAATCGGTGATTGAGAATCACAGACATGTAAATCAGATAGATGGTGCAGTAACATCAGTGGCTTGCTTATCGGCGGAAAAGTTGCACCAACATGTTTTTCATCAGCAATTATTTCTAACTCCGACCAACCTTGTGCATTGGGGGCAGCGCGCCTAAAAGCCATGGGCTAAGACTAACGAATAAATAGCCAAACGGATGCACTCAACCCAACTGCAACTACTAAACTCTTTAAAAACCCAACAGATACGTGTCCCGCAATTTTTCCTGCGAAAAATCCCCCTACATTTGAACCAATAAAGAGCGCCCAAAAATATAGCCAATGCACATGTCCACTAAAGAGATAGATACTTGTAGTAAATATGCTAGTGGTTCCAATGATTAGATTTTTAGCAATGTTAACTGTTTGTACATCGCGTTTTCTAATTAAAGTTGCAATTACCATTGTTCCTTGGCCGGGACCAAAATAGCCGCCGTAAATACCGCTTCCAAAAATCATCGCACTCTCTTTTCGCGGTGATCGCCTTTCATCAGATGGTCTAAGCGGAATTAACATCGATATAGTTGCAAAAAGAAGTAAGAAAGGAACAATTTCGGCAAAAACTTTCTCAGGAAATCCAAGAAGGATGGTTGCGCCAATAACTGCGCCAACTGATGCCCAAATTATTAAATTTTTATATTCGCGTGCATATTCCTTTAAAACGCGCCGTTCGGAAATGAGTGCAAAGAGGTTAGCAGTTGATACACCAAGAGAGTTTGTGATTGCAGCCGTAATTGGGTTAAGACCAAAGGCCAGAAGTACTGGAAAAGAGATAGCAGAAGCACCGCCAGCTAAGCCATTTATCATGCCAACTAGAAATCCCACAGCTAAAATAATGATGAATTCCATTAACCGATTATACAAAGTAAATGTAAAATTATGCTGATATCGGTTTAACTCTGTAAATAGTAGATTAACATAGGGAAATGCAAAAGGAATGCAATGGCTTTTAGCGCGCTGCCTCCTCGAAATTCACTCTACCTGCGGCCGACTATTTCTTTTGAATTCTTTCCACCTAAAACGCCAGAAGGTGAAACTGCGCTCTTTGCGACCATAAATGAGTTAAAGGTTCATAACCCAGATTTCATCACAATAACATATGGTGCCGGTGGAACAACACGAGATCGCACAGCGCGCATTGCGCGCGAGAGCATTTTAAAGAATAAAATACCAACAATTGCGCACTTAACTTGTGTCGGATCCACGCGAAATGAACTTATTGAAATATTAAATGAGTATAAGACTGCAGGGGTGCGAGATGTTTTAGCTCTGCGGGGCGACCCAGTTGGCGGACCAACTGCGCCATGGGTTTCCACAGAAAATGGGCTTGATTACGCAGATCAGTTGGTTGAACTAGCCGCGCAAATTGGCGGTTTCAATATCGGTGTTGCAGCATTTCCTGATATTCATCCAGCTTCGCATGGAAATTTTGCGCAAGATTTGGATGTTTTGCTCCGCAAAGAAGAGTTAGGAGCAACTTATGCGATAACGCAATTCGTTTTCGATAGTGAAAAATACGCGCAATTACTTTTTGCGCTTCGGGAACGTGGTTCAAAGCTAACGCTCTACCCAGGAATTATGCCAGTTAGTAATTACATGCAGATTGTGCGAATGATGGAAATGAGCGGCGGAACTATGCCTTCAGCTACACGTCTAAAATTTGCACGCTTTCAAAATGATCCAGAATCAATAAAAGCTTTAGGCATTGAAGTTGCGGTACAGATTTGCGAAGAGGTATATGAAATTGGGGCTGAAGGCTTTCATTTCTATACGCTTAATTCTTCGGTGGCGACTTCGCAAGTTGTTGCAAACTTAAGTATGTTTTAGCCTTTTAGAGAACCGCTGAGAAGGCCGCGTAAGAAATAACGACCAAGGAACATGTAAACAAGGAGTGTTGGAATAGAGACAATAAGGGAAGCCGTCATATTATTTCCGTAATAGACACGATCGGCTGAACCCGTGATGAAGTTAAGGGCGGTTGTTGCTACCGAAAGTTTTGGAGAGCCACCGGTTAAGAATATAGCGAAGAGGAAATCATTCCAGGCTGATGTAAATTGCCAAATCAAGACCACCACAAAGCCTGGGATTGAGAGCGGCAAGATAATAGTTAGATAGATACGAACCGTGCTGGCGCCATCAACGCGTGCGGCTTCAATTAATTCATTGGGGATTGCTGCGTAATAGTTACGGAAAATTAACGTACATATTGGAATTCCATAGATGACGTGCGCAACAACTAATACATAAATGGATCTGCTAAGTCCAATACTATTATTAAATTGGACTAAAGGAATCATGATTGCTTGGTATGGAATAAACATTCCAAATAAGAACATTGTAAATATTACATTTGAACCCTTAAAACGCCATTTTGCAAAAACGAATCCATTTATTGATCCAATAATTGCTGAAATAATTGATGACTGAAGCACAAAAATAAGCGTGCGTAGCATCGGTTCGCGAAGGATGGGCCATGTTTGCCCCCAGGAGGCAAAATCTAATTTTCTTGGTGGAATAAAAGCAGTGCTTTGCGATACAGCAGTTATGCCTTTTACTGAATTGATCACCATAATGTAAATAGGTAAGACTGCAATGACAAGAAGAATTATCAGGGCTAGATATCTAAAAACAAGAGCAAATTTACCCCGAGCATCTAATTTACGCTTTGTGCGTGAAATATCTTTTGTGTTTAGGACACTTTGGGCTGTATCGGTACTCATGAGCGAGCATCCTCACTCTTAGTTACATAACGCAGATACGGAATGACAACGATAGCAACGAGAACTAACATCAAAATTGCAATCGCGGCGCCCTTTGCGAAATTTTGAAAATCAAAGATGACCTGCCACAAATAAATTGCCAGAACTTTTGTTACATAGCTCTTAGATGCAATTCCATAAATCAAATCAAATACCTTCATAGATATATGACCTAAGATAATTAGAACTGTCAGAAAAGTTGGGCTAAGCTGCGGGAAAAGTATGTGGCGATAAATCTTGTATTCACTTGCGCCATCAACGCGGGCCGCCTCGCGCAGGTCATCCGGAATTCCGCGAAAGCCTGCCAAAAAGAGTGCCATGACATAACCAGCCATCTGCCAGATAGCAGGAAGGGCCATAGCGTACATACTTCCTTTTTCAGATGTGTACCAATCATTTTGCAAGAAACCCAAATTAAGCCATTGAAAAATCATATTTAGTCCAGTGGCCTTCTCATCGCGGGCTGAATCTAGAAGCCAACGCCATGAGGTACCCATTGCGATAAACGAAATTGCCATTGGATAGAGATAAATAGAACGAAACAAACCTTCACCGCGAATTCCTTTTTCAAGCAGGAGCGCCATGATGAGACCGGATAGGAGACATCCGAAGATAAAAACAAAGGTAAATTTTAAAAGGTTGCTAAAAGCGTGCGTGAATTCTGGATCATCAAGAAGTCCGGTGAAATTTGAAAGGCCTGCAAAGCTGTCGTCTGTCGATGAAGAATTTGTACGACGACCAAATGAGAGGCGCAGCGTCCAGAAAATCATTCCGTAGACAAAGTAAGACATTAATAATATTGAGGGCAGAACGAAGAAAAAACCACCCCAAGGGTTAATGAGTTTCTTCTTCTTTTTTATTAAAGCCACTTTTATCTGCTCTCAGTTAATTTTCTCTCTATCGTGCGGATAATACAAAAATCTGCTACAGATGTACAACAGCAGTTCTGATGAATTTTTACATCCACCAGAACTGCTGTCACACCTTCTAGTTAAAAACGAACGTTCTTAACTAGTTTCTAAATTACTTCTCTTCAGTAAATGCAGCGTATGCAGTAACTAGACCCTTTACGAATCCTGCTGAATCCTTAGCACCGCCTGAGTAGAAACGACCAACAGCTGAGTTATAAGCAGCCATACCAGCGTTTCCATAGTTCACACCGTGAACAGTTGAGCCAACGAGTTTATCGACCTTCCATGACTTCATTACTGCCTGTAGGTAGCTGTCATAGAGTGCAGGATTTGAATCCTTACGAACGGCGATTGAGCCCTTCTTTGGATTAAATGCATCTTGTCCTGCCAAAGAACCGGCAACCTTAAGCCATGCAATACCTGCATCGCGGTTTACTGCACCCTTTGGAAGAGCGAATGAATCTGAGAGCCACTGATAAATACCCTTTGTGCCAGGACCTGGTGCCCATGTGTAGTCAGTTCCCAATTTCTTACCTTCTGATTGCCACTGTGCTGAAGCCCAGTCACCCATAATGAAGTATCCAGCTTTACCACTTAGAGCAAGATTTCCAGCATCTGGCCAGTCAAGTGACTTGCTTGAGTTTCCGTAGGAAAGAATTGTTGAGAATTGTTTAATCGCTTTTGCAACTTGTGGACCATCCCAAGCTGTTTTACCATTCCATAGGCCGTTATACTTTGTTGGGCCCATTGATGCAAGAAGAACATAATCGAATAGGTGAGCAATCGCCCAGTCGCCGTTTCCTGCAAGTGCAATTCCATCAATTCCAGCCTTCTTAAACTTTTTAAGGTCGGCGATGAAAGCAGCAAGTGTGTTTGGAACTTTATTAATTCCAGCCTTCTTTGCTGTTGCTGGGTTCCACCACATTACGTTTGCGCGGTGAATGTTAACTGGAACAGAATAAATCTTTCCGCCAGTTGTAAGAGTCTTGATTAAGTCAGATGGGAATATCTTGTCCCAACCCTCTGCCTTGTATAGGAAAGAAAGATCTTCAACTTGTCCTGCTTTTACATATGAAGAAAGTTCCCATCCTGCGTGTGCTTGGAAAGTATCAGGTGGATTGCCAGCCTTCATACGTGAAACCAGAACAGCCTTTGCATTAACTCCAGCACCGCCTGCAACTGTAGCGTTAATAAATGGAATGTCTGGGTTCTGTTTTGTGAATTCATCAGTCATGCCTGCAAGGCCTGCTGCTTCTCCACCGCCTGTCCACCAGGTAAAGATTTCTAATTGCTTAGCTGCATTGGCAGGAGTTGTAGCAGCAAGAAGTGCAAGCGCTGAAACAATACCTACTAGAGCCAACCGAGATTTCTTTGAGAACATTCAAAGTCCAATCTTTTAACTGTCGTAAATCGCGCAGAATCCTACGCGTGGCTCAATTCTTGATTAGTGGGTATCGCTAGTCAAGACCGGATTCTCACTATATGGGCCTACCCACGCTTAAAATTACAACAATTTGGTAACAATTTTGCCTCTTTCGGTAATATCTCATTTTGCCCCAGTCATTGGCAGGCGTTTATCAATTTCTTGGCTTTGCCACGATTGACGAATCCATGCATGGGCAGGATCGTCGCAAAAAGACATTGTCCGATCTTGATCAGGACCAGCAAGTACGTTTAAAAAATACATCGCATAATCTGGCGCAGCAGCAGTTGGTCCATGAAAGCCTTGCGGAACAATGTAAAAGTCGCCATCTTTAATAGTAGAAGTTTCATCAACGCTGCCATCACTTGTATAGCAATGAAACAAACCCTCGCCACCTTGACCTTGAATTTTAAAGTAATAGATCTCTTCATTGGTATATGGGCAACCATCTTTTCCGTCATGTTTGTGAGGTGGCCAAGAAGACCAATTACCGCCCGGAGTTAAAACTTCGCAAACATTTATTTTTGTTGCACCCATAAAAGATGATGGCGTTGCAATGTTATTTACTTGGCGAGAGGCACGGCCACTACCACGAATCTCGATACTGACATCAATCGCAGGGCGGTAATAAACTTCGCCCCGAACACTAGCTTTTGCAGTGCATAGCGCGACTTCACCTGCGCTAGCACTTAGCGAAACTTTTGAACCAACTGGAATATAAAGCCAGTCACTTACTGCATCAAATACTGACGAGCGCCCCTTTAATACATATTCCGCTTTGTCTACCGTGACGGTTATATTTTCTGCAGATAACGGCACAACGACTACTTCTTCATCCGCAAAATAGGTTGAAAGAGTTTTTTCTACCCCAAAATCATGGATGCGCATTCCGCAGTAAGTCCAGCCTGCATCTGCAGGTGAAATTGATTTCTTATTCTTGAAGTGCCAACTCATATCCGCCCCGTCGCCAAAAACTGATCAATTTCACCCATAGTAGGCATTGCATCTGAGCACAAAAGACGTGATGCCACAATTGCGCCACTTGCGTTGGCATATTGGCCAATTTTTTCAAGCGGCCAATGGCTAATAAGTCCGTGCATTAGGGCGCCGCCAAAAGCATCCCCAGAACCAGCGCCAGATACCAGTTTTATTTGGTGGGGTTTGAGAACAATTTTCTCATCTTCGCTTGCTAAAACAACTCCATCGCCACCCATTTTAACAATTGCCAATTTCACTCCCCTATCAAAGAGCGCTTTAATCACATCATCTGGATTACTTATACCGAGTGCTTGTTGGCATTCAATTTTATTTCCAAGCACAACGCTGGATAGCTCTATCGCTTCTTGCGCCGCCTTTTGTGAATCTTCAACGCTATTCCAAAAAATTGGTCGGTAATCCAAATCAATAAGAGTGAATTCCTGGCGAGCGCGAGTTTGTAACCATGACTTAGCCGATTGCGCAGTTGTGCCTTGGGAAAAAGTGCTTAAACTAAACCAGAGCGCTTTGCACCCTGTTATTGCATCGACCGGCAAATCACTTACTTGATGTCTTGTATCAGGTGCATCTTTATCGCGAATAAAATAAAAATATGGGTCATCAGGGGTTTCCTGTGATGTCATCACAATTGGAGTGCGACCGCCTTCGGCGATGCCAACAAATTGGGTATCTACTTTAAAATATTTCAATCTTTCTATCGCATAGGGGCCCAATACATCAGAACCCACCTTAGTAACAATGGCTGATGAACTACCTAAGCGGGCGGCGGCAATAGCAACATTTGTTGGGCTACCGCCTAAGGATTTAGTGAAAGTTTGCGGATCGATAAAAGATGCGCCAGCTTCGTTGGCATATAAGTCAATACCAATACGTCCAACTGTAATTATCTCTGGGATTCTCATCAAACCCCAAGTAAAGCTGGTGCCACAACGTTTCGTAAATATTGCATTGATTGGGCCATGGCAGTAATTGGGCCAGCGCCAATCTCAGGGATGGCTCCCGTAATTGCGGTGTCTTGTTCAATGACATACCAGCCTTGATAACCGCTGGCCTCTAGCGCCATGATTGTCTCAAGAATTGCTACATCGCCTTGGCCAAGGGGTGTAAATAAACCGCTCTGCACGCCTTGCATAATGCTTTGTTCACGGTTTAAAACTTTTGGTACGGCGCCCATATTTACATCTTTAAGGTGAACATGACCAACTCGCGCCGCATATTTCTTAGCAAACTCTGCCGGATTTTGCCCACCAATTGCCATATGGCCGGTATCTAAACACCAATGAACATCGCTATTTTCAACCACTCGGCCAATGTCTTTCTTGGTTTCAACAGTAGTTTGCAGATGTGGATGCATCACGTGGAGGAGGCCATGATCACTGGTAATTTTATCTATCTCAGTAAAGATTGCACACATCTGTTTTAACTCATCACTCGTCAATTCCTTAGGAATTGCCCAATCCCAAGTGGCTACCGGGCAAGAGATAAAATGCGTGGCGCCAATTTCAACGAATTTTTTACTTATAGATCTAACAACTTCTAGCGTCTTCTTTTCTTGCCCTTTATCGTGGACGACAAGCGGTGTAAATCCGCCAATCATCGACATTGCAAATTGATCTAATTGACTTTTTAACGCACCCGAGCCATCGGGGAAAAAACCAGGGGCTCCCAACTCAGTTGCGGTGAGTCCAAGAGATCTCATCTCATCCAGTACACGATTAGTTGGCAACATCGCGCCCCAACCTGGAACTTCGCAGATGCCCCAAGAGATAGGTGCAGATGCGATTCGTTCTAAAAAGCTAGTGCTCAAGAAATTCTCCTTAAGTAGACTTACGCAATAATAACGTGGAGTTATAGAGTATGTACATGCTCCTTAATCTATCTGAAGCAATTGTCAAATTCCTTGAGGCTCAAAAAATTGCGGTCGGCGATGTGGTACTGCCCTATTTTCCTAAAGCGTTTGCCATTTTTGGCCATGGTAATGCGCTTGGTATAGGAGATGCACTAGAGCGTTCCACCAAAATTGAAATACTTCGCGGCCAAAATGAACAAGGCATGGCCCTTGCTTGCGTGGCTTATGCAAAAGCTGCAAATCGCACACAATGTGGAGTTGTAACTACATCAATTGGACCCGGTGCGACAAATGTTGTTACCGCCGCTGGCGTTGCAATGGCTAATCGCTTGCCGCTATTGATTTTATCGGGCGATACTTTTCATTCCCGAATTCCAGATCCAGTTTTGCAACAAGTGGAGCATTTTAATTCTGGACAAATTACTGCCAATGATGCATTTCGCGCAGTAACGCGTTATTGGGATCGCATTACACACCCAGCCCAAATTCTTAATTCGCTGCCGCAGGCTTTAGCTGTGCTCCTAGATCCTGGCCAATGTGGTCCAGTCTTTCTTGGTCTGCCACAAGATGTTGCGGTAGAAGTATTTGATTATCCCGAGGATTTTTTTGCGCAAACTATTCACCACATACCTGCCTATCGACCCGATATTGCAGCGCTGGCCAATGCGGTTAAAGCAATTAAATCGGCAAAGCGTCCGCTGATTATCTCTGGTGGTGGCGTGCGTTATTGCGGTGCGCAGAAAGAATTATCCGAATTTGCAAACAGATTCGCAATCCCAGTTGTTGAAACCGTTGCCGGAAAGTCAACGCTAATCGCTAGCGATTTGGCATGGTCTGGCCCAATTGGTGTAACTGGTTGCAATGCATCTAATGAATTAGCAGCAAATGCCGATCTTGTAATTGCAATCGGTACACGTTTGCAAGATTTCACAACTGGTTCGTGGACGCTATTTGGGCAGACAGATTTTCAGATGGTATCGATTAATGCAGCCAGCTTCGATGCAATAAAACATGGCGCAATCGCCCTTGTTTGCGATGCCAAGGAAGGCATTAATGAAATCAGTGCGCAATTGGGCCAATTTAAAGTCGATAGCAGTTGGACTCAGGCTGGATATAACGCTGCAATAAAAATTCGTCAGGCAATTATAGATCGCACCTCTACCCATTATGAAATTCCAACATATGCTCAAGTAGTAGCAATCGTAAATGAAATTAGCAGCGATGAAGATTATGTTTTAACGGCAGCTGGTGGATTACCAGGTGAACTAAATATTAATTGGTTATCTAAATCTATTAACTCTTTTGATTGCGAATATGGATTTTCTGCAATGGGATACGAAGTCGCAGGTGGTTGGGGCGCTGCAATGCAACTCAAAGAGCGCGGTAAAGGTGGACGCGTATTTGCTCTTACCGGTGATGGTTCATACATGATGATGAATTCCGAACTCTATTCAGCCGTTTTACATGGCGATGAGCTAACAGTTCTGCTCTGTGATAATCGCGGTTTCGGTGTTATCCAAAGATTACAGACAAATAATGGATCAAAATCTTTTCATACAATGTTGCCAGAAGATGCTCCACAGATTGATTTTGTCGCTCATGCCAAGTCGATGGGGTGCATCGCTAGCAAAGTGGGCGCTGATAAATTGGCACAAGCACTTCTTGAATCTAAAAAGACAAAAGGGGTGCATGTAATTGTGATAGATACAGATCCATCTACATGGAGTGATGAAGGCGCATTCTGGCAAGTAGGGGTGGCTGGAAATAGCCAAAACCCTGATATCCAGAAAGCGCATCAGGAATTAACAGAAGGACTTAAAAAACAGCGCTGGTAAAATTTTAAGAAAGGTTTAGTGAAATCCAGAGATTATGGCAGGATTAGAAAGTGGCACCTGAAGAAAGACTTACCCTCTCCATTGATTGTGGTGGGATGTTTCTAAAGAGTTGCGTCCTTGATGAAGCAGGCACAATGCATTCAAAACCTGATCGAATCCAAACTCCTTATCCACTTTCACCAACGCGTTTTATTGAAACAATCGGAGAAATTTCAAAGCGCCTTCCTGAAACATACCGTGCCACGATAGGCATGCCCGGAATGATTCGCCATGGTGTTGTCATATCGACTCCGCATTACATGACCAAAAGTGGACCGCGCACTCGCATCGATCCTGAATTGCAAGAGGCGTGGAATGGTTTTGATATGCAGAGCGCTTTAACAAAAAGTCTGAAGGTGCCCACTCGAGTTTTAAATGATGCTGAAGTACATGGGGCTGGAATTATTTCTGGCACGGGTTACGAGGTAGTTTTGACTTTAGGTACCGGACTTGGATTTGCAATTTTCTATGGCGGTTCCCTTGCTCCCCATTTTGAATTTTCGCATGCACCGGTACGCCGTGCCACCACTTATGACACATGGATTGGCGAACATGAACGCCGCCGTCTTGGCAATACTTTCTGGTCACGTCGCATTCGACTAATGGTTAATGATTTGCGACCAGTTTTTAGGTGGGATCGCCTTTATTTAGGCGGCGGAAATTCTCGCCTTATTCGCCAAATTGATTTAGATAATATGGGTGAAGAGGTCGTCATCGTTCCTAATGCTGCCGGTGTATCTGGTGGCGTACGCGCATGGCAACTTGAGCAATATAAGTAATCCTTTATTAATTTTAAATCTGCTTACCGCACGGCCACATTCACCTCAGCCTCCGATGTACGACATTTCGATTTTCTTCTCCCCCATCGCACGAAGTGCGCTGGTCTCGGCGGAGCGCAGGTCGGAGTAGCGGTCGGTGCGCTCTCGCCAGAGCTGGGCCATGACGGTAGAAAGTTGTTCGTCCGAGCATCCGCCGCGCATGAGCGCACGCAAGTCATGGCCACCCGTGGCAAAGAGGCAGGTGTAGAGCTTTCCATCCGTAGAGATCCGCGCCCGTGTGCACGAGCTGCAGAACGACTGGGTGACACTGGAGATCACCCCGATCTCACCACTGCCGTCACGGTAACGCCACCGCACGGAAGTCTCGCCGTTATAGTTTGGTGCGACCTCCTCCAGCGGCAGTTCGGCGTTGATGCGGCTGATGACCTCCGTCGACGGCACCACCTCGCCCATCTTCCAGCCGTTCGTGGTGCCGACATCCATAAACTCGATGAAGCGCAAAATGT
>JBCKHB010000003.1:0-76681 GCA_038906075.1 Candidatus Planktophila sp. | reverse complement strand
CGAAACAACACTCTGCAAAGTTGGCGGCGTTGGCCCAGGCGGTGGGACCATCTTCTTCGTTGACTACCAAGATATTTACACTGGCTTTAACTTCCTTGAGGCGGCACCGGCTGCTTGTGAACTTGCCAAAGCCTGGTCTTCCGACACCACTCACTCGCTAACCGCGGTAAATGGATGGGCTGCCCGCGCAGTGGGCAGAGGTCAAGCAAATACCACCGCGATGGTGGCAAATGGTGTGGTTGATTACCTTGCCGACACATCGGGTGCTGCGTTCTTTGCTAACGCACTCGCAGTCGGTACGTGTGCAGCCATCACTAATTCTAAAGATGACTGGTTCCTTGGCTCACTAGGTGAGATGAAGTTAATGTATGACAACCTCATAGGTCTTGGAAATCTTTCTCTTGCCTACTACTGGAGTTCCTCTGAGTCCATTGGGGCTGACGCGTGGATCCAGGATACCCTCGTCGGGGTCCAGCGTGGCAACGTCAAGACCACCGCCTCCATCATGGTTCGTCCTGTTCGGGCTTTTAGTTAATTCATCTATTCATCTATTTAACAAATTTTGTTTAAGCTTTCGCTAGAAAATTCTCTAGCGCCTCGCGGATCAGGGCGGAGGGAGTTTGGCCACGGCGCTTGGCTTCAAGATCGAGGGCGGCTTTTAATTTTTCGGGAACGCGCACCTTTAGTTGTGGGGAATGCACCCGCGGGGCAGAAAGTGATGGGCGGCCTTGGAACAAGTGTTCATTTTCCTTAAGGATTCTTTCGACATATTCATTTGTAATGCGTACGCCATTGTTATCAAGGAGAATTTCTTTATCAAGGTCTATATAACTGCTCTTAGACTTTGACTTCTTTATTACATTTGTCTTAACCATTTCATTTTCCCCTTCGAAAGTTGTGCGGCATAACATGTATCACTAGTAGTTCATGACCAAAATCAATTGCTTCTATTTCAAGAACTAAACCACGATTATCAGGAGCGATCCAAGTTAAATGATCGCGAGATCCATTTACTCCGATCGTTCGAAGCGGTTCGTGATTTTCAATCACATGTAATGCGCGAGCCCTTCCTATTCGGTGTTTACGAGTTGATTGTGTGAATTTGTATTCCATCCAAGGATATTATGTGGTACATAAATATGCAAGTAATAAGGCTGTTTTGCCTGTGCATTTCCGGGCGCTGTGAAATGGTGCGGCGTGTCGGTGGCCTCCTATAGTGTTCGAACAGATGTTCGGATACCCTTGCATCTGTCAAAAGAAATTTTGGCGCACAACCAGAGCGGTTCCACGCTTCCGTCCACAGGCTTTTAACGAAGCCATTGGGCCGTCGGTGGGTCTCCGTACCTTCTGGGTCAACTACCAACGTCATAGACGTTTTATCGAAAGGAAATGAAAGTGGCTACTGATAAATCAGAAAACGCTGCAAATAAAGCAACCACTGAGCGACAAAAAGCGCTCGACACCACCCTTGCCCAGATTGAACGTCAGTTTGGTAAAGGCGCGGTAATGAAGATGGGTGATCGCTCTGTTTCTCCTATTGAAGTTATTCCAACAGGTTCAATTGGTTTGGATATCGCACTTGGTATTGGCGGGTTACCACGCGGGCGCATCGTTGAAATTTACGGACCAGAATCTTCGGGTAAGACAACTCTTGCTTTGCATGCAATTGCAAATGCACAAAAAGCTGGCGGAATTTGCGCTTTCATCGATGCAGAGCATGCATTTGATGCAGAGTATGCCAAGAAACTTGGCATTGATATTGATGCGCTCTTAGTTTCCCAACCTGATACCGGCGAACAGGCACTCGAGATTATGGATATGTTGATTCGCTCTGGCGCACTTGATTTAATAGTTGTTGATTCAGTTGCAGCCCTTGTGCCACGTGCTGAAATTGAAGGCGAAATGGGCGATTCACATATGGGCTTGCAAGCACGCCTTATGTCACAAGCGCTTCGTAAAATTACTGGTGCGCTACACCAATCAAAGACAACTGCAATTTTCATTAACCAGTTGCGTGAAAAAATTGGTGTCTTCTTTGGTTCACCCGAAACAACAACTGGTGGGAAAGCACTTAAATTTTATGCTTCAGTGCGGTTAGATATTCGCCGAATTGAAACGCTAAAAGATGGTCAAGAAGCCGTTGGTAACCGCACGCGCGTTAAAGTTGTTAAGAACAAGATGGCGCCACCATTTAAGCAAGCCGAATTCGACATTATTTATGGCAAAGGTATTTCGCGCGAAGGCTCGCTCATTGATTTAGGTGTTGATGTTGGCATCGTGAAGAAAGCTGGGGCTTGGTATACCTACGAAGCCGATCAATTGGGCCAAGGCAAGGAGAATGCACGCGCATTCTTGATTGATAATCCTGATTTGGCTAATGAGATTGAAGCCAAGATTCGGGCACACTTTGCGCCAGTTGTAGTCGATGCTGAACTAGTAGCAGCAATTGATGAAGCAACTGCCGAGGTTGATTTTTAATTAATGCTTGAGTATCTAAAAGTTGAGGGCGACCCTTACTCTGCGGCTTACACAATTGGGCTAAATGCCTTAGTTGCGCGGGCCAAGAGTAAGGGCGAACTCGCCGCCCACCTTAAAAAACGCGGTGTGGAAGATGATGTTGCCGCGGCCACCTTATTTCGCTTACAAGAGGCTGGCCTTATCAACGATGAAGAATTTGCAAAGGCATGGACACAATCGCGCCATAGCGCCAAGAAGATTTCAAAGCGGGTTATTGCAAGTGAACTGCGCACTAGGGGAGTCGATCAAAACAGTATCGATGCCGCCCTTGATGAGATCGATGATGAGAGCGAATACCGCACCGCTTTTGAATTAGCGATGCGCAAGTACAACACAATGTCGCGGCTGGAAAGTGATGTGCAAATTCGCCGGATTCAATCGTTGTTACAGCGCAAAGGTTTTAGTTTCGCTGTTATTGGGCGAGTTTTAAAAGAACTTGGAATTGGCCGTGCGTACTAGTTTTTCTTAGAAATATATTCAGTAAGCCGCTCGGCCGTTGCAACAACTGCGGCCGCGTGAATACGACCTGGCTGGCGGCCTAATCTTTCAATCGGCCCACTAATAGAAACTGCGGCAATGACTTTTCCGTTTGGCCCTCTAACGGGTGCCGAGACCGAGGTAACTCCTGCTTCGCGCTCTCCCACTGATTGGGCCCAGCCGCGACGTCTATCTGCAGATAATTGTGCGGCAGTAAAGCGCGCATTAGTTAAACCGCGATGAATTTTTTCGGAGTCTTCCCATGCCAGCAAAATTTGCGCAGCTGAACCTGCCTGCATTGTTAGCGATGAACCAACAGGAACTGAATCGCGCAGACCAGATAACCGTTCGGCAACTGCAACACATATTCGAATATCGCCTTGTCTGCGGTATAACTGAGCACTCTCACCAGTTGCATCACGCAGTGCGGCAAGGGCAGGAGCTGCAGCGGCTAGTAAGCGATCCTCACCTGCGGCCGCGCCAAGTTCGGCTGGGCGAGTGCCCAAAATAAAACGCCCCATTAAATCGCGCGCAACAAGGCGATGAAATTCCAACGCAACAGCTAAACGGTGGGCAGTTGGGCGGGCAATTGCTGTGGCACTGACTAATTCGGCTAGTGAATGCGGCCCTGATTCGAGGGTATTTAAAATAGCTACCGCTTTATCTAATACGCCAACTCCGCTATTCTTTCTGTTCACAGGGTGATATTAGCATCTCATTCTTTGGGATAGCAAATATCAACGTTAAGGAGATGGCACGGGTAATGGGAAAAACTTTAGCGGAGAAGATTTGGGCAGAACATGTGGTGCGCGCAGTAGCTGGCGAACCCGATTTGCTCTATGTCGACCTGCATTTAATTCACGAAGTAACTAGCCCGCAAGCCTTTGATGGCCTTCGCCAAAATGGGCGCAAAGTTCGCCGTACCGATTTAACTATTGCTACCGAAGACCACAACACTCCGACCCTAAATATTGATAAACCAATTGCCGACCCGGTATCGAAATTACAGATAGATACTTTGCGCGCGAACTGTAAAGAATTTGGCATTCGGCTGCATTCCCTAGGGGATGCCGAACAAGGAATTGTGCACGTAGTTGGCCCACAACTTGGTTTAACTCAACCAGGCATGACCATTGTCTGTGGAGATTCGCACACATCAACCCATGGTGCTTTCGGCGCGCTCGCTTTTGGTATTGGTACTAGCGAAGTTGAGCATGTTTTAGCAACCCAGACCCTGCCACTTGCTCGGCCAAAAACTATGGCGATAAATGTTGAAGGAAAGTTAAAACCGGGCGTTACTTCCAAAGATATTATTTTGGCGATTATTGCAAAAATTGGTACAGGTGGCGGTCAAGGCTATGTTATTGAATATCGTGGCAGCGCTATTCGCGAATTATCAATGGAGGCTCGAATGACAGTTTGCAATATGTCAATTGAAGCCGGTGCGCGCGCAGGTTTGATTGCACCAGACCAAATTACTTTTGATTACATCTTGGGCAAACCGCATGCTCCTGCGGATTTTGAAGGAGCCCTTGCTTATTGGTCAACGCTTTATACCGATGGCGATGCCAAATTCGATCTTGAAGTAAATCTTGATGCAGGTGAATTAGAACCTTTTGTCACTTGGGGAACTAACCCAGGCCAAGGTCTGCCACTTAATGCAAGCGTTCCAAATCCTGCAGAAATTAGCGATCCCGAAGCACGCGCATCGGCCGAACGCGCCTTGGTTTACATGGGGTTAACTGCTGGTACACCCCTTAAAAAGATAGCTATTGACACTGTTTTCTTGGGCTCTTGCACAAATGGGCGAATCGAAGATTTGCGATCGGCTGCAACAATTTTAAAGGGTAAGAAAATTGCAACAACGCTTCGTATGTTAGTTGTGCCAGGTTCTGCGCGCGTTCGTTTGCAAGCAGAGCAAGAAGGTTTAGATAAAATATTTATCGATGCTGGCGCCGAATGGCGAAATGCGGGATGTTCGATGTGTCTTGGCATGAACCCGGACCAGTTAAGTATTGGCGAGCGAGCGGCATCGACAAGTAATAGAAACTTTGAAGGTCGCCAAGGTAAAGGCGGGCGGACACATTTAGTCAGTCCGTTAGTTGCAGCAGCAACGGCGATTCGCGGCACACTTTCAGCACCGAGTGATTTGTAAGGGGCGGTAATCATGGAAAAATTTATTAAGCACACGGGTACTGGCGTTCCGCTTCGTCGCAGCAATGTTGATACCGATCAAATAATTCCCGCCGTATATTTAAAACGCATTACCCGCAGTGGTTTTGAAGATGGTTTATTTTCAGCATGGCGCAGTGACCCAGAATTTGTGCTAAATAAAGCGCAATATAAAAGCGGCACCGTCTTAGTTGCCGGCGTTGATTTCGGAACTGGCTCATCGCGCGAACATGCAGTATGGGCGCTACAAAATTATGGCTTCAAAGCCGTTATTTCTAGCCGTTTTGCCGATATATTCCGCGGCAATTCACTCAAAGGTGGTTTGCTCACCGTCATTTTGGAACAAAGTGGCGTTGAAGCGATTTGGGAGGCAATTGAGGCTGATCCAACAACTAGCATCACGGTAGATCTTCAAACGCGCACGCTTTCCTATGCCGGCGTGAGTTTGCCATTTGCTATCGATGATTACACCCGTTGGCGTTTGATGGAAGGTTTAGATGACATTGGTTTAACCTTGAAACAGACTGATGCTATCGACGAGTTTGAAGCCAAAGACGCTGCTTTTAAGCCAAAGACGCTGCCGATCAAGGTTTAGCCTTTAAAACAAGGGTAAATCAAGCTTTTTGTTAAATATAAAACTGTTGCAAAAAACTCTCAACTAATAATCTAGAGTTTTATACGCATAAATACTGCATTTTTTGCTATGAAAAGAATTATTTTTTATTGCGACACACCTGCCTTAATAACACCGTCACAGCGCTAATGCGCGTAAGTTTCTAACTGAGTTAAGTGAGTGCTTAACTATTACGCGTAATAAGGGGAATTCAATGAATAAGGCCCAATTCATTGCGGCGTTGGCTCCACACTTCAACGGCAGCAAGAAGGAAGCAGCTCACGCTGTAGATATCGTTTTTGACACAATTATACGTTCACTTCACAAGGGTGAAGATGTAATGATCAACGATTTCGGTAAGTTTAAGAAAGTAGATCGCAAAGCACGTATGGGTCGCAACCCATTTACTGGAGAAACAATCAAGATTAAGGCTTCAAAGAAGGTTCGCTTCCTTCCTGCAAAGGGATTAAAGGAAGTTATCGCTGGGACTCGCAAATTAGAAGCAGCGCCAAAGCCAGTACCAAAGGCAAAGCCGATTGTTAAGAAGGTTGTTAAGAAGGTTGTTAAGAAGGCTCCGGCAAAGAGTAAAGCCGCTGGAAAGAAGAAAGTAGCTCCAAAGGCGGTAGCTCCAAAGAAAGCAGCTCCAAAGGCGGTAGCCCCAAAGAAAGCTAAAAAGCTTTAATTCTTTTTAACCATTGAAAGAGTGGGGTCAGGTAAATCTGACCCCGCTTTTTTATTTGTTTTGTTATTAATTGAGTAATATTGCACTTATGGCGGAGCTAAAGATTTCTTACGCGCCGCCGACTGGAAAACCACTTGGCACTAATTTAACTTTTAAAATCGGCGCGGCTATCGTTATTCCAATATTAAACGCCATTACTAAGCGCGATTGGCAAGGGGCCGAAAATATTCCAAAGACTGGGGCGGTAATTGTTGCCAGCAATCACACTTCTTATATAGATGTTTTATTTTTTGCGCAGTTTTTATTTAGGAATGGACGAGCGCCACGGTATTTAGGTAAAGCCTCAATTTTTCGCATTCCAATTATCGGCAAGATTTTGTTATCGGCTGGGCAAATTCCAGTGGAGCGCGAAACGGCGAGCGCCAGCAAAGCGGTCGACCACGCAGTTGCAATTTTAAAAGCGGGTCACATGCTCGGTGTTTATCCCGAAGGTACTCTGACTCGCGACCGCGATCATTGGCCTATGGCTGCTAAAACCGGTTTGGCTCGATTGGCGATTATTACGAAAACCCCCGTGATACCCGTTGCTCAATGGGGAAATCAGATAGTCATGCCAACTTATGGCAAGACAATTAAATTATTTCCACGCACGCAAATACATGTCCATGCGGGCCATGCCCTAGATTTATCGCCATGGTATGGACGCGAGAACGACCCAATGGCCCTTACTGAAGCCACTGCCTTTGTGATGGCTGCTATTACTAAATTGCTTGAAGAAATCCGCGGGCAAAAACGGCCTGCGCAAATTTTTGACCCGCATAACTCTGATTTGCCGCGAATTGGCAATTTTAAGAAGAGGCGACGATGAAAAAAGTCAGCGTTATCGGCGCTGGTTCGTGGGGCACGACTCTCTCTCAAATTTTATGCGATGGCGGCAACGATGTACTTATGTGGGGGCGCGATGAGCGCGTTATTGATGAAATAAATACCGAACATACCAATAATAAATATTTGGCAAGCGCTCTGCTGCCAAAGAACTTGAAGGCAACTGTTGATATTAAAGCGGCCTTGGCTCATTCTGCTTATTGCGTGTTGGCAATTCCTGCCCAAACTTTGCGGCAAAGACTCATTGAGTGGAAACCACTCTTAAATCAAAATTCTATATATGTCAGCACGCTAAAAGGCATTGAACTGCAATCATTAATGCGCATGACTGAAGTAATTGCTGAAGTAACGGGAAATCAAAAAATTGCAGTACTTACCGGCCCTAATTTATCGAGTGAATTAATCTTGCGCCAACCTGCCGGCGCAGTTGCAGCATCATCATCATTAGCCTTAGCCGAAGATATTCAAAAATTATTTTCAACCCCTTATTACCGTGTCTACACATCTATCGATGTGCTAGGTTGCGAATTAGCAGGGGCGATTAAAAGTGTTATCGCACTAGCCGTTGGAATTTCAATCGGAATGAATTTTGGCGAAAATACTCAGGCCATGTTAATCACTCGTGGATTAAATGAAGTTGCACGCCTATGCGCTGCCCATGGCGCAGATCCGCTAAGTGCGGCAGGGCTAGCTGGCATGGGAGACTTGGTGGCAAGTTGTGGTTCACCACTTTCGCGAAATCGCACTTTTGGGGAAGAGCTGGGACGGAGCGGTTCAATGGATTATGCGCGCAGCAAGGTTGCAACAACAGTTGAAGGCGTAACCTCGTCAAGCGCGGTCGTTGAAATCGCACATCGAGTTGGAGTGGAGGTTCCAGTCATTGAAGCAGTAGCCGACATTGTTGCTGGAAATATCACACCTGCAGATGCGCTTGCGCGCTTAATGCAGATTTCTACAACTTCTGAGAATTTTATTCAATGAGTAAAAAAACAATCGCCATTATTTGCGGCGGACGCAGCAGCGAACATGAGATTTCTTGTATTTCAGCAGGTGGAATTCGCCTTGGCATCGATAGCGCCAAATATGATTTTGTCTTAATTGGCATCACCAAAGCAGGCAAGTGGGTTCTTTTGCCTAATGATTATTCTTTATCGATTACCAATGGAAAATTGCCAACGGTAGATGCGAATGCGCCACAAGTAACGGCCGATGTCGCTGGATTTAGCGTTAGCGGGAAAAATCTAGGGGTCGGTATTGTTTTCCCTGTCCTGCACGGACCTTATGGCGAAGATGGAACTATTCAGGGCTTTTGCGAAATGGCTAATTTGCCCTATGTCGGAAGCGGAGTTTTAGCATCGGCTGTTGCGATGGATAAATCTTTTGCAAAACCAATTTTTGCCGCCGCCGGAATGAAGGTAGTGCCAGGCTTTGTAATAACTTGCGAAGAATGGGCGGTATCAAAAGAAGTATTACAGAAAAAAGTTGATGGCCTCGGCTATCCGCTCTTTGTAAAACCTGCACGCGGGGGTTCAAGTCGCGGAACGCATAAAGTAAAGAGTGCCAGTGATTTTGCAGCGGCAATTGGCGATACCCATACCTATGATCGCAAAGCGATGATTGAAGTAGCTATTACAACTAAAGAACTAGAGTGCGCCGTTTTAGAAGTAAATGGCGAAGTTCGGGCATCCCTCGTTGGAGAGATAAAGATAGATAGCAAATTTGAATTTTATGATTTCCAAGCTAAGTACCTAGATGGCGCAACAAGTGTCGAATTGCCCGCGCAAATTCCTTCAGCGATTAGTGAGGAAATTCGCACCAAAGCAGTGCAAGCATTTAAGGCCCTTGGCTGTAGCGGATTGGCCCGCGTGGATTTCTTTTATTCCGATAAAGGCGAAGTCTTTATCAATGAACTCAACACTATGCCGGGTTTTACAATCACATCAGCATTTCCAAAAATGTGGTCAGCTAGCGGTATGGAATTTAACGCGATTATTGAAGCGCTGCTTACAAGTGCGATAACTCGAAATAATGGCGTCTTAGGAAATTAAAGTTATTTCTTTTTCCATCCTGACGGACATTTTGGTGCGGTCTTCTTGCTCACTTTTTTAATTAACTTACCTTTAGTACAGGTTATTGTGGTGATTTTGGCATTTACCGAAGGCAATGCACTCGCACTTGGTGTCGCACTCGCACTTGGTGTCGCACTCGCACTTGGTGTCGCACTCGCATTTGGACTTGGTGTCGCACTTGGTGCGGGGGACCATGAAAGAGTTGCGCGCTTAATGGTGTAAGTGCGATTTATTGTTTTGCCGGGGGCTGCTGAAGCGTAATAAATTCGCCAAGTATTGCTTGAGACTTCGTAACCCGTTGGATCAAGCGCGGATTCACTACTGGAAGAAATGGGTGAAGATGAAACCTGCCATGTTAAGCCGTCGCTGGATGTGGCTATGTAGAGGAATTGTGTTCCCGCCTCTGGTCCAGTTGAAACGATCATCACCCAGTCATTATCTTTTGCGCGTAGAATTTTAGAATCTACAAAACCGCCAGTTAATCTAAAACCTGCGTCACGAATAAAAGTATTGGCACTGGCATCAGTTGATGTTGCACTAGCAAGTGCTTCTAGCAAATTCGGCTTACCAGTTGCTGGATCTTTAATAACCCAATAGACACGCACTCGGCCATCTGGAAGAACTACTGCATCTGGAACTCCCCAAGCCGTTTCCGCACTTGAAACATCCGAACCTGCAACTCCTATCGAAGTTGCAGAGCCGTGCGAGAGTCCGCTTGCCCCAAGAGTTGCAAATTGAATTGATTTTCCAGATGATGGGCTCATATTTACCATAAAAAGCCTTCTAGTTCCATCTTTTAACGTGACGATTGTTGCATCCGGATTAAATCGCGAAGATAAAGTCTGACGTGCGCAAGAGCCGCTATCAGTGCAATCAACAACCATAATCGGATCTGGAAGCGCTAAAGGTGATGCAAAATAAAGTCTGTCTAGACCACTTGAAAGTTTTTCAACGTAAGGGCTAACTCCGGATAGTCCCATATTCACATTATCGGTGGTAAAGGTCCAAGTGACTCCAGAAAGTGGAGCAGCGATTGCGTTGGAAACAGGAGTTAGAAAAGAAATCAATAATGTGAAGCTGAAAAAAACCCTAAATTTACGCATGCTGATAATTTCTAATAAGTAACGGGGCAAGTCAGCGTTCTTGTAATTCCTGCAACACCTTGTACTTTAGATAAAATTACACGCGCGAATTCTTCCATGCTGGGGGCTTCTGCGCGCATGATTACGTCATAAGGTCCGGTGACGCCTTCGGCAAGAGTTACACCTGCAATTGCGGTGACCGCTTTTGCAACGCTCGATGCTTTCCCGACCTCGGTCTGAATTAAAATGTAGGCCTGCATTGACATGGTATTTCCTTTCGTTTATAGCTAGAGGCTACCGCAGAAGTGGTTGAACTCTCTAGTGGTCTAAATTTTCTAATAGGCTGGCCTGCATGAACTTTGACGAGAGCCAAGTAATTGCGGCTCTGGCTGCAATTTTTGGCAGCGCGCATGAGGGCGTAGAAGTTGGAATTGGCGATGATGGCGCTGTTGTAAGCACTACCGCCAAGAGTGTAATTACGACAGATATGGCAGTTGAAGGTACGCACTTTAATCCACGCTGGTCTTCTGCCTTTGATATCGGGCGCAAAATTACTGCTGCTAACTTGGCTGATATTTATGCAATGGGGGCAACACCGCAATACTTACTTGTTGCCCTTTCTTTAATTGGCGATGAGACGATGGAATGGATTGAAGAGTTAGCCCAAGGAATCACGCACGAAGCTAAAAGTTGTGGCGCAAGGGTTGTGGGCGGAGATTTAACGCGCGGGCCAATAAAAGTTATTTCAATGACGGCTGTTGGCAACGTTGAAAAGGCGGTGCTTCGAAGCGGTGCGCAGGTGGGTGAGTCAATTTATCTTTCGTCACTGCCCGGTTGGTCAGCGGCTGGCTTGTATTTAGCAAACCTTGAAAAAGATTTCACAGGGGATTTAGAACAATATGCGCTGTCGGAATTTTCAGCTCCCACCGTTGATTACTCATCGGCTATTAGTTTTGCAGCCGGTGGCGCCAGCTCGATCTGCGATATTAGTGATGGACTTTTAATTCAGGGCAAGCAGGTAGCAGATGCATCAGGAGTCACGTTGCACTTCATGGCCGAAAAATTCAAAGCCCATGCTGAATTTGCACAGTTAGAAGAATTGGCAAAAACTTTTGGCATCGATATCTGGCAATGGATTTTTGCTGGGGGAGAAGACCATGTATTTCTTGCAACTGGTACTAATTTAGCTGGTTTCGAAGTGGGTGTAGTTGAAAAAGGTTCGGGATTACTTGGCCTAGAAATGAAAAAAGCGCCAGATATCTGGCGCCATTTCAATTAAAGATTTTAATTAACGCGTGACTTTTCCAGCCTTAAGGCATGAAGTACAGACATTTTGACGCTTAGGAGTTCCAGCAATCAGAGTGCGAACGCGCTGGATATTTGGATTCCAACGGCGACGAGTCTTTACCTGAGAGTGTGAAACGTTATTGCCAAAGCTGGGGCCTTTGCCACAGATGTCGCATATTGCTGCCACAGCGGGACTTCCTTTCAAAACAGATTCAGTGAGTAAGGCGCAAGGTTAGCAAGGAGAGGGCCTTCGGCGCTAATCGGTCAACGATTGGCTTATGTCACGCCTGAAAAATTAAGCCTTTAAGTGCAGAATGCTCTTGTGGCCAATCTTGAGAGCAAATTATCCAGCGTGATTGGCGATCGCACTGCAGCGGTTTTAGAGAAGGCATTTGCTATGAGAAGTGTAGGTGATTTAATGCGCCACTACCCACGACGCTATGAAGTGCGCGGGCAATTAACCGATATTTCACAGTTACAAGAAGGCGATGAAGTAACAATTTTGGCCCAAGTTCATAGTTCTAATAATCGTGTAATTCGCGGTCGAAGTGGCGGAATTCTAGAAGTAATAGTTACCGATGGCAGCGCAAAATTATCGCTCACTTTTTTTAATCAAGGTTGGAGAGAGAAAGATTTACGAATTGGACGGCAGGGTTTATTTGCTGGAAAGGTTGGGCTCTTTAAAGGCAAGCGCCAATTAGCCCATCCCGATTATGAAATGATTCCAGATGGCAGCGATGTCGATAGCGCTGTTGCAAATTTTGCTGGGAAATATCTGCCCGTTTATTCAGCGAGCGCAAAATTACCGTCATGGAAGATCGCCAAGTGCATAGAACTGGCAATTAATTCACTCGATGAAATTGCAGACTTTTTACCAGATGAGATTCGAAAAAAACACGCTTATCCGACGCTGCATCAAGCCTTGGTTTCGTTGCACCAGCCGCTTGATCTGGAAAGTGCGGAACTAGCCCGTGCTCGCCTAACTTTTGATGAGGCGTTTTTGCTGCAAACTTTATTAGTAATGCGACGAAATGAATTGAAAAAATTAAATACAAAATCGCGAAAAGTTAGAAGCGGCGGCCTACTTGAAGAATTTGATAAGTCACTTCCATTTGATTTAACGTCTGGACAGAAAGCGGTCTGTGCTGAAATCGAACAAGATTTAGCCCAAGATCACCCAATGCATCGCTTATTACAAGGCGAAGTTGGTTCGGGTAAAACCATCGTTGCGTTGCGCGCCATGTTGGCCGTTATAGATAGCGGGGGACAGGCAGCTTTTCTTGCACCCACTGAAGTTTTGGCAGCCCAACATCTGCGAACAATTAGAAAATTTTTAGGCGCACGGGCGCTTAGTGGGATGTTAGGAAGTGATGAAAAATCCACGCAAGTAACACTGATAACTGGTTCGCAATCCTCTGCTGCACGCAAAGAAGCGTTGGCACTTGCAGCAACTGGTGAAGCAGGAATTATTATTGGAACGCACGCGCTACTGGGTGAAAAAATTGAGTTCAAAGATTTGGGATTAATCGTTGTAGATGAACAACATCGTTTCGGGGTAGAGCAACGCGATGCGCTTAAAGAAAAAGCAGAGCAACCACCGCATTTACTTGTTATGACGGCAACACCAATCCCTCGCACCGTTGCAATGACGGTCTTTGGGGATTTGGATATTTCCACACTTCGCGAATTACCACTAGGACGCCAGCCAATTACTACACATATTATTGCCGTGCTAGAGAAACCAAATTATTTGGAACGTGCTTGGGCGCGTATTAGCGAGGAAGTGGCCCTTAAGCATCAGGCCTACATCGTGGCGCCACGCATCAGCGAAGGCATATCGACTGATTGTGATTTGGAATTTTTGTTTGGAAAAAGTTCTAATGACATAACATCGGTAGAAGAATTAGAACCGCGATTAGCAAAGGGCGCACTGTCTGCTTTGAAATTAGCCCCTTTGCACGGTCGTCAAGCCAGCGAACTCAAAGAAGCGACAATGACCGCTTTTGCCCAAGGCGATATCGATGTGCTCGTTTCTACAACAGTTATCGAAGTTGGCGTAGATGTTGCCAACGCAACAGTTATGGTAATTATGGATGCAGATCGCTTTGGTGTTTCACAATTGCACCAATTACGGGGTCGCGTAGGTCGCGGGACTTCTCCGGGGCTTTGTTTATTAGTAACGAGTGCACCAGCCGATTCATCTGCAAGGGCGCGTCTAGATGCTGTTGCGGCAACCCTTGATGGGTTTGAACTTTCAAGAATTGATTTAGAACAGAGACGCGAAGGCGATGTTTTGGGAGCCGATCAATCTGGAACCCGTTCTCACCTGCGATTGCTTCGAGTTTTGCGCGATGAAGATTTAATTGATTTGGCTCGCAAAGATGCCGAAGAATTAATCGGTGAAACTAATGATTTACGAAGTTATCCTGCACTCGAAAGAGAGTTATCAATATTGCGCCGAGATAGCGCAGTAGATTACTTGGATAAAGGTTAAGGAATATGAGAATCATTGCTGGAGTTGCAAAAGGTCGGACTTTGAGTAGCGTTGCTGGCGCAACCAGACCAACATCAGATCGTGCACGTGAAGGGCTTTTCTCATCACTGACTTCTGAATTCGGTGATTTTTTAGGTTTACATGTTTTAGATCTCTTTGCAGGCTCGGGTGCAATTGGGCTAGAAGCGCTCTCACGTGGTGCAACGCTTGTTCACGCGGTAGAAAAAGATAGCAGCGCTCAAAAAACTATTAGCACTAATGAAGAATTAGTTTTGAAATCAAAACCCGTTGGTAAATTTCATCTTTATTGCATGTCGGCGCAGCGTTTTATAAGTGATCCACCTAAATGGCTCTATCACTTGGTTTATATAGATCCACCTTATGATTTTCCAGATACCGATCTAGAAGCGTTGCTGACTGATTTACATAGTGGCCAATTTCTAAGTAGTGATGCATTTATTGCAATCGAGCGAACTTCAAAGAGTTCATACTTTAATTGGCCGCCACACTTTGAATCAGTGCGTGAACGCAATTATGGGCAAGCAACGATTTATTATGCAAATTACAGGCCTTGATTTAAGCGCGTAATGGATAAGTAAGCCATCTATTGCTAGCGTTAACACCATGAATCGTGCTGTTTGCCCAGGCTCTTTTGATCCAATTACATATGGACACATAGACATTATCAAGCGTGCTAGCGCTCATTTTGATCAAGTTGTTGTTGCAGTTCTTGAGAATCGCACAAAAGCCAGTCTATTTACTGTGGCCGAACGAATGGAAATGATTCGCGAGACTACTGCTAAATTTCCAAATATTGTTGTGGATTCATGGAGCGGATTGTTAGTTGATTATTGCAAGCGCAACTCAATTACGGCGATTGTAAAAGGTCTGCGCGCTATTACTGATTTTGATTATGAACTTCAAATGGCACAAGTAAATTTACAAGGTTCTGGAGTAGAAACGATGTTTATGGCTACTTCACCAACGCATTCATTTTTATCATCATCGCTTGTCAAAGAGTTAGCGCATTTTAACGGTGATGTTTCTAGCATGGTTCCACCAGCGATCAATGAAGCTTTAAAAAAGAGAATGGCGGGGAAATAATCCATGGAATCAGTTGAGAAATTAAACAGTGCCATCACTATGGTTGAAGAAGCCCGCGGAGTTCCGCTATCGGCTTCGTGTGTTGTACACCGCGGGGAAATGTTAGAACTTCTAGATGATGCTCGTGCAGCTCTTCCGACCGACCTAGCAGCTGCCCAAAAAGTTTTAGCCACTCGTGATGCAATCATTGAAGAAGGCAGAGTAAGTTGTGAAAACATGATTACCATGGCTCGTGAAGATGTTGCGCGTATGATCGAGCAGGCGGGAATCGTGCAAGCCGCGCGTGCCGAAGCCAAGAAAATTCTCAGTGATGTAAAAATTACTGCCGAAGAAGAGCGAGAAGAAGTCGAAGTCTATATCGATGGCCGTCTGGCAACTCTAGAAGTTATCCTAAATAAAACTATGGATGCAGTAACGCGCGGTCGTGAGCGCTTAGCCGGAGCCGATGATAAGGATATTCTTTCCCAACTCTCTGACGAAAAGTAAGCTCGATGGCTGTTGCAAGTGAAATCTTTAAATTAAATACTCACGAACTGCCTAGGCGAGCCGGTGAGATGAGGCAATACCAGCTTGATTTGAAGGTTATTGAAAAAGTTGGCGTTGAACTAATAGCAATTCCTGCTGGTGAAATCATCGAAGTTGATGCGCGCTTAGAAGCGGTAGCGCAGGGCGTACTTCTGACTGCGCAAATTTATGCAACAGCATTTGGTGAATGTATTCGATGTCTTGACCCAGTCAAAGTGGAAATTGATCGCCCAATTCAAGAGTTGTATTTTTATGAGAGCAAACCCGAACGTGGCGCGCGTCGAAAAAAAGTTATTGAAAAAAATGAGGATGATTTAGATAACGATGATGAATTGCATATGGATGGCGATGTTATGGATTTAGGAATTCCAATTCGGGATGCAATCGTGCTGGCGCTTCCGATTAATCCGCTATGCAGCCCAGAGTGTGCTGGATTGTGCCAAGAGTGCGGGGAGAAATGGGCCAGCCTGCCACCTGATCATGCTCATGAGCTCATTGATGCCAGATGGGGGAAATTATCTGGCCTTGCCGCCCAGCCTGAGATTGACCCCGATTTCAAGAATTGAGCATTTTGCGCGATACTAATCCCCTTGCAAATCAACTTGCACGCATAGATTTGAAGCCACGTTAGGAAGTAGCAGAGATGCCAGTACCAAAGCGAAAAATGTCGCGTTCTAAGACGCGCTCACGCCGAAGCCAGTGGAAGACAACTGCAGCAGCACTTGCGGCATGTCCACAGTGCCAGCAACCAAAATTGCAACACACCGCCTGCCCAACTTGCGGTACTTATAACCGTCGTCAGGTAATAGAGGTCTGATCTGCGCTCGTTGCTAGCTAAGCGGTTGGGTCTAGATATTGAACCCGCCTTGCTTGAGTTGGCTTTTACTCATCGTTCATTTGCATATGAATCGGGAAGTAAAGAAACAAACGAACGACTTGAATTTCTAGGCGATTCAGTTCTTGGATTAATAGTTACCGAAGAACTATATATTCGTTATCCAGATTTAGATGAAAGTCGCCTATCACCGCTGCGCTCTGGCATTGTAAATATGCGCGCGTTAGCCGATATTGCGCGCGAATTAGATCTTGGAAAATTTATTCGTCTTGGCAAAGGCGAAGAAGTAACAGGCGGGCGAGATAAAAATTCACTTTTAGCCGATGCCCTCGAAGCGCTAATCGGGGCGATTTATTTACAATTTGGGTTTGAAAAGTGCACACTAATTGTGCGAGATTTAATTCAATCCACAATGGCCGACGCTGTTGCGCGTGGTGCTGGTTTAGATGGCAAGACCGCGCTTCAAGAATTAGCTGCATCCCTAAATAAAGGAACCCCCGAATATCTTGTAACCGAAGAAGGACCAGACCACGATAAGAATTTCACTGCAGTGGCAATGCTTGCGGGCATCGCCCTTAGCGAGGGTGCCGGAAAGAGCAAACGCGAGGCCGAACAAGTTGCAGCGCGTATTGCCTATGAAATTCTTAAGAGTGAAATACCACCGCAGGCGTAACTCACTTCTTTTTAGGCTAGTCGCACTCTAAAAATCACCGCCCGAAGCGATAGGTTTGCCGCGTGTATTTGAAGAGCATCACCCTTAAGGGCTTTAAGTCCTTTGCCTCTGCCACCACGCTGCACCTTGAACCCGGAATCACCTGCGTTGTTGGTCCAAACGGTTCTGGCAAAAGTAACGTTGTTGACGCACTCACATGGGTTATGGGTGAGCAAGGTCCTAAATCATTACGCGGCGGAAAGATGGAAGATGTAATTTTCGCTGGAACAAGCGCTCGTGCGCCACTTGGTCGCGCAGAAGTTTCCTTAACAATTGATAACACAGATGGCGCACTACCGATTGAATTTAGCGAAGTAACAATTTCACGCATTCTTTTTCGCAATGGACAGAGCGAATATCAAATTAACGGAGAAGCAACGCGCTTATTAGATATTCAAGAATTGCTCAGCGATTCTGGAATTGGGCGTGAAATGCACGTAATCGTTGGTCAAGGCCAACTTGATGCGATTTTGATGGCTACGCCAGAAGATCGGCGTGGTTTTATTGAAGAGGCGGCGGGCGTATTAAAACATCGTAAACGTAAAGAAAAAGCGCTTCGCAAACTCGATTCGATGCAGGCTAACCTAGCGCGCGTTCAAGATTTAACGCTTGAATTACGCCGCCAATTGCGCCCACTAGGAAGACAAGCAGAAGTTGCAAAGAAAGCGGCAACAATTCAAGCCGATCTGCGTGATGCAAAGTTGCGCTTACTTGCCGATGATTACATCTCGCTTTCGAAAACACTTACCGCTGAAGTTGCCGACGAGAATGCCCTACGTGAACGTCGCCGCATTGTCGAAGCTGATTTAGATCGAACTCGTAATCGCGAAGAAGTACTCGATGCGCAAGCCGCATTTGAAAGTCCACTTTTAGTTCAAGCACAAGAGAGCTATTACCAATTAAGTTCGTTGCGTGAAAAATTTCGTGGAACTCAATCTTTGGCACAAGAGCGTTCGCGTTTTCTGGCAGAAGAAGCCGAAGAAGCGCGCACACTTGGGCGCGATCCGGAAAGCCTTGAACGCGAAGCCCAAACTTTGCGCGCAGAAGAATTAACACTTCGCAACAATGTAACTTCGGCCCAGCATGGACTTGAATTAGCAACTGCGCAATTATTAGATGCCGAAAATTCGCTTCGTATTGATGAAGATAAAATTGCTGCAGCAATGCGCGCAATTGCCGATGCTCGCGAAGGTACTGCGCGCCAAGAAGGTCACATCAAATCACTTGTGGCTCGCCTTGAAGCAATTGCTAGTGAAATTGCCCGTTTAACTAAAGCTAGAGACGAAGCCAATGCTCGCGTAGAAAGTGCTAAGCGTGACTATTCGGTCTATGAATTAGAAATTGCTAGCGCTGATTCGGGCGAACTTGGTTTAGATTCGCAATTTGAAAGCACAAGAGGCGCGCTTAACTCTGCAAAAAGCGCATTGGGAGAACTAATTGAGGCTGAACGCGTTGCTGATCGCGAACGCAACGGTGTCGAATCTAAATTGGAAGCAATTAAATTAACTTCAGCAAGTCGCGATGGTGTCGCCGCCCTACTTAATGATTCACGCGGTCTTTCAATTCTTGGAAGTCTTGCATCACTTTTAGAGATTGATTCTGGTTGGGAGGCGGCCGCAGCAGCTGCTCTTGGCAGATATGCCAATGCCATTGTTGTTGCCGATTTGAATTCGGCAATTACTGCGCTGACCACACTTCGCAGCGAAAATCTTGGACAAGCCGATGTTCTTATTTATCAAGGTGGTGCTGGAAAAAATCTGCGAACAGTTCCTGCAGGGTTAAACCCATTGAGTTCGCATATTCGCTCATCCAAAATAAGTGAACTTTTAGCAACTCTGCTTGACTCAATTGTTGTTGCTGACTCCCCACGATCTGCAGAATCTATTATCGCCTCACATCCACATTTAACTGTAGTAACTCGTGACGGGGATGTAATTAATCAATCTCGTGCAAGCGGTGGTTCGCAATCTTCTTCATCCCTCATTGAAATCGAAGCCCTCGTTGACACCCTAGAAAAGAAATTAGTTGAACTTTCGCACACCTGTGATCGCTTGCGATTTGAAATTTCGACTGCAAATCAGCACGTTGAATCGCGCCAGAGCGAATTCGATTTAGCCCTTTCAAGATTGACCGAATCTGATTCCCGAATTGCAGCGCTAACCGAACAACTAGCTGTTGCTGGACAAAATATGAAATCTGCATCGGATGAAGTAAGTCGTCTTAATCAACTAATTGCTGAAGCCAGCGGTGCGAAATCTCGTGATGATGACGAGTTAGTAATTGCTCAGAATCAATTGCAACAGCGCGGGAAAATTACTCAACCGGATCATTCATATACTGAAATTTTGAGAAATGAAGTTTCTAATGCGCGCACTACTGAAATTGAAGCCCGACTTGCAGTACGTACAATTGAAGAACGCGTAGATTCAGTTGCTGCGCGCGCGCAAAGTCTCGAAGCAACTGCTCTGGCCGAGCGCGAAGCATCTGCGCGGGCGGTATCGCGCCGTGGTGCGCGAGCACGCGGAGCGATAATTTCTCAAGCAATTGCCGAAGCGGCATATGAAGCCCTTATCCATATTGAGAGATCCATTGCAAAAGCAGCTACCGAACGTTCGCGACTTGAAGAATCTCGCGTGGCGCGTGAAGGCGAGACTCTAACTATTCGCGCACGGGGGCGTGAACTAACTACTGAACTCGACCAATTAACTTCTAGCGTTCATCGTGATGAAATCGCACGCGCCGAACAGCGTTTACGAATTGAGAATCTAGAACTTAAAACAGTTGAGGAATTCGGTATTGATACGGCGACTTTAATTGGTGAATATGGCCCAGATAAAGATGTGCCAACGTTTTTTGAGACCGAAACAGGTGAAATCGTTGCAACGGAATTAATTCCTTATCGTAGAGATCAACAAGAAAAACGCCTTGCAGCAACTGAGCGCTCTTTGACTCTTCTTGGAAAAATTAACCCGCTAGCCCTGGAAGAATTTACCGCCCTTGAAGAGCGTTTAAAGTTTCTTGCAGAACAACTTGAAGATTTGAAGAATACAAAGAAAGACCTTCTTGCTATTATTAAAGAAGTTGACGAACGCGTTCAGAAAATTTTTATGGATGCATTTGCAGATACTGCTCAACATTTTGAAGATATATTTGCGCGTCTATTTCCTGGTGGCGATGGCCGATTAATTTTGACTAATCCTGATGATCCAATCAATAGTGGCGTAGATGTAGAAGCTCGCCCACCTGGAAAGCGCATTAAACGTTTATCACTTCTCTCTGGTGGAGAAAAATCTCTAACTGCGGTGGCGATGTTGATTGCTATCTTTAAAGCCCGACCAAGCCCTTTCTATGTTCTAGATGAAGTTGAAGCCGCCCTCGATGATGTGAACTTGGGTCGCTTGCTCGGTGTTATGGAAGAACTTCGTGCAAGTTCGCAACTAATTATTATCACCCACCAAAAACGCACAATGGAAATTGCAGATTCCCTATATGGCGTCACCATGCGTGGGGACGGTGTGTCAGAAGTTATTTCACAACGACTTCGCGAATCTGATGCAAGTTAATGAGTCTATTTAGTAAGTTTATTGCAAAAATAAAAGGCACAGATGATTTTTCGGTAGCAGACTGGGCGGAACTTGAAAGAGAACTTCTTTTATCTGATTTGGGCCCATCGCTTTCAAGAGAGTTAATAGAGGAAGCCAAAAAGGTAAAGAGCGAGAGCGCTGAATTAGCACTTAAGCAAATTTTATTATCCAAATTATCTACTTCCGATCGGAAAATGAAGAAATCATTAACTGGTACAACGACAATTCTAATCGTAGGTGTTAATGGAACTGGCAAGACAACTTCGGTTGCAAAATTAGCTCATCTATTAAAAGAGAGTGGTAAAACTGTTTTACTGGGCGCCGGTGATACTTTTCGTGCTGGCGCAGTCCAGCAATTACAAACTTGGGGTAAGCGAATCGGCATTGAAGTTATTTGCGGCAAAGATAATTCCGATCCGGCATCCGTTGCATTTGATGCGGTCACGGCCGCTAAAGGTAAAAACGTTGATTTTTTGATTATTGATACGGCAGGGCGACTTCATAATAAAAATGATCTAATGGCAGAGCTAGCGAAAATTAAACGAGTAGTTGAAAAAGTTTTACTAATCGATGAGGTTTTACTGGTTATTGATGCAACTACTGGACAAAATGGGCTGGCCCAAGCAAAAATCTTTACTGAAAGTGTTGCTGTGAGCGGAATAATTCTTACAAAACTAGATGGCAGCGCCCGTGGTGGGGTAGCACTTGCCATTGAAAACCAATTGCAGATTCCAATAAAGTGGGTAGGCACGGGAGAATCGGAGGGCGATTTCGCACCCTTTGACCCCCAAAGTTACATTCAAGGGTTAATCGCCTAACTTTTTACATTTTCGTAACATAAGAAATGGTGCTTTTCTGTTATCCGGTCTTGGTTGGCTTCTTGTAGAAAAAATTCGCAATGGACATCCAGTATCTCTTGGCGCTAGCACTGAAGTAGGCTTGCCCTCTTATGTTTGAGTCATTAACAAACCGATTTGGCTCAGCCATTTCTTCGCTGCGCTCACGCGGAAAAATATCAACGGCAGATATTGAGACAACTTGTCAGCAAATTCGTGAAGCACTTCTTGAATCAGATGTTGCCATTAGTGTGGTTGAAGATTTTGTTAAAAATATAAGGGAAAAATCTCTGGCAATATTGCCGACTTTGCAGTCTGGAACTAATCAGGCACAAGTTATTTTTGAAATTATTAATTCGACTTTGATCGAAATTCTTGGGGGCCAAGCTCGTAGAGTTCGCCTTGCAAAGAATCCACCGACTGTAATTATGTTGGCGGGTCTACAGGGTGCTGGTAAAACAACTCTTGCTGGAAAACTTGCCAAGTATTTTGCCCAAAGCGGGGATACGCCGCTCTTAGTGGCCGCTGATTTGCAGCGTCCAAATGCAGTAACGCAATTACAGGTAATTGGTCAGAGCGCTGGCGTTCCAGTCTTTGCGCCAGAGGCGGGCAATGGTGTTGGCAATCCAGTCCAAGTTGCAAGTGATGGTCTCGCGTTTGCAAAGAGCAAGTTATACAACATAGTTATTGTCGATACTGCGGGTCGACTCGGTGTAGATGAAGATTTAATGAGAGAAGCTATCTCTATCCGCGATGCTATTAATCCTGATGAGATTCTATTTGTTGTAGATTCCATGATTGGACAAGATGCGGTTCGCACTTCACAAGCATTCTTAGATGGTGTTGGTTTTGATGGCGTAGTTCTTACCAAATTAGATGGCGATGCTCGAGGCGGCGCCGCGCTATCGATTGCATCGATGACCAAGCGTCCGATTATGTTTGTATCAACGGGGGAGAAGTTAAGTGATTTTGATATTTTCTATCCCAATCGCATGGCTTCACGTATTTTGGGAATGGGCGATGTCGCAACCCTTGCCGAGACGGCTAAGAAAGCTTTTGATAGCGATACCTCGGAAAAACTAGAAGCAAAGTTTGCCAGTGGCGAAGATTTCACGTTAGAAGATTTTTTAGAACAGTTACAAGCAATGTCAAAGATGGGTTCTATGAGTAAGTTACTTGGAATGCTTCCCGGTTCCAGTGCGATGAAAAAACAGATAGAAAATTTTGATGAGCACGAAATCATTCGTACAAAATCAATTGTGCAATCAATGACACTAACTGAGCGCCGAGATCCCAAGGTGCTAAACGGCTCGCGACGTGCACGAATTGCTCAAGGTAGTGGGCGTAGCGTCTCAGATGTAAATTCATTAGTCGAACGTTTTAGTGCGGCACAAAAGATGATGAAGCAAGTTCGAAGTGGGGCAGTGCCAGCGCCGATGTTGGCGATGAATATGCCTGCTATGCCACCGATTGCGAGTAAGAGCGCGCCACAAAAGAAGAAATCTAGGTCAGGAAATCCAGCAAAGAGAGCGGCCGAAGAAGGGCGCTAGCAGCCGATTTCACATCTGGCTAGGCTCATGGCAAGATTGGACACCTGTTGATGGGGCCCTCTACCCCCAGCAACATCCGAATCCACAGTCGAATCTTTTGATCGCGCACCCCGCTGCGAGTAACTGATACGACACACTTTTCAAGGAGTACAACTTTCTTGGCTACAAAAATTCGCTTAATGCGCATGGGTAAAATTCGCACACCATATTTTCGCATCGTTGTTACCGATTCTCGTAAAGCACGTAATGGATTATCAATTGAAGAAATTGGTCGCTACGCCCCAGGGCAAGAGCCATCGTTAATTGAAATTAATTCAGAGCGTGCCCTTTATTGGCTCGGTACCGGTGCACTTCCAAGTGAGGCAGTAGAGGTGCTCCTAAAGATAACTGGAGATTGGCAAAAACATAAAGGTCTGCCTGGAACAGAAGGCACACTAAGGGTTGCACCTGCTCGCGTTGGTAAGCACGTTGCTTATGAAGCCGCAGTTAAGCAAGCAATGGATGAACCAAAAGAAGGCGCAACAACTCTTAAGAAGAAAGCACAAGAGAAGTTGGCAGCTAAATCAACTCCGGTAGAAGTTGTTGAGAGTGCGCCAGTTGTGGAAGCAGTTATTGAAACTCCAGTTGTTGAAACTCCAGTTGTGGAAGAAGTTGTTGAAACTCCAGTTGTGGAAGCAACAGCGGTTGAAGAAGTGGCACCGCAATAACCATGATGGATGAAGCGCTAGAGCATTTAGTTAAGGGAATCGTAGATAACCCGCAAGATGTTGTAGTCAAGGAAGTAACGCACCGCCGAGGTACAACTCTGGAAGTTCGTGTTAATCCAGAAGATATTGGCAAAGTTATCGGCCGCAACGGCCGTACTGCTAAAGCACTTCGCACCGTTATAAGCGCGCTAGCAGGCCGTACAATCCGCGTCGATCTCATAGAGACCGACGAGGCTCGCTAACAAAAAAGTTAGCATAATGCGCTTACTCGTTGGGCGAATAGGTCGTGCTCACGCAATCTCGGGCGAAGCGACAATCGAAGTTCGAACTGCTGATCCTGATCGCCGCTTTGCAATTGGCACACAGGTGGATACTGATGCGCATGGAAAATTAACTATTTCCTCTGGCCGCGTACATAACGGGATTTTATTGTTGGGCTTTGTTGGGATCACTGACAGAAATGGAATTGAAAAACTCAAAGATACGTTGCTTTATGCCGAAGTTGATATCAACGAAGAAAGTGATAACGAAGATGAATATCACGTTTTACAACTAATCGGGTGTACGGCTTATTTAGAAAATGGTGATAAATATGGCGTAGTCAGCGACGTGATTAATCTACCTAGCCAAGATTTACTATCGATTACGAGCCCAAATGGAGAGTCCCTTATTCCGTTTGTGCATCAATTGGTTCCCAGCGTCGATATAAAAGCTAAACGAATTATTGTAATCCCACCAGTGATAGAAGGGGAATTAAAGTGAAGATAGATGCAGTAACAATTTTCCCTGATTACTTTGCCCCACTTAAACTTTCACTTTTGGGTAAGGCGCAAGAGCAAGGCATTATCGATATTGTAATTCATGATCTGCGCACTTTTGCAACAAATAATCACAACAGCGTTGATGACACTCCATATGGTGGTGGTGCAGGCATGGTGATGATGCCCGAAATTTGGGGCCTTGCATTGGATCCCTTAATGGTTGAAGATACTGATCTAATTATTCTGACTCCTGCCGGGAAACGCTTTGACCAAAAAATGGCTGAAAGTTTTTCAAAAGCGAGCCATTTACTCTTTGCTTGTGGTCGCTATGAAGGTATCGATGATCGAGTACGCCAACATTATTGCGGACAAAATTATTTGAATATGAATATTCGAGTCCATGAAATCTCAATTGGAGATTATGTACTCGGCGGGGGCGAAGTCGCAGCCATTGTTATGATTGAAGCGATTACTCGCCTTATTTCTGGCGTCATCGGAAATCCAGATTCGTTGAGTGAAGAATCACATAATACGCAAGGTTTTCTCGAGTATCCCAATTTTACAAAGCCACCATCGTGGCGAGATATATCAGTACCCGAGATTTTATTAAGTGGCAATCATGGCGAAATTGCCAAGTGGCGCGCAACACAAGCAGAATTACGAGCGAAAAATAATTCATAACTAGCGAGTAACACACTCCGTGGCGTAGGGTTTCAACATGGCAAGAATTGACCCAGAGATTCAATCACAATTAATTAGAGACCTTGAACCTGTGGTTGCAGTGGAGCTAAATCGCCACTTAGAAATTCAGAGGGATTGGTACCCACATGAATATGTGCCATGGTCAATGGGCCGCGACTTTGCAGGTCCGCTAAATGGCGATGCTTGGGAAGCCAAAGATTCTCATCTCACAGCAGTTGCGCAAGATTCGTTAGTTTTAAATCTCTTAACTGAAGATAACTTACCTGGATATCACACTGAAATTGCAATGGCCGTGGGCCGCGATGGTGCATGGGGTAATTGGTTAGAACGCTGGACTGCTGAAGAAAACCGCCACGCAATTGTTATGCGTGATTATTTAATGGCAACCCGCGGGGTAGATCCTAAAGAATTAGAAGATCTACGAATGGCACATATGTCCTTAGGTTATCAATTCCCATATGAACAAGATATGTTGCACACTGTTTCCTATGTGACTTTCCAAGAGTTAGCAACGCGAATTTCGCATCGTAATACCGGCAAGATTTCTAGTGACCCAATTTGTGAAAATATGCTGCAGCGAGTTTCATTAGATGAAAACTTGCACATGATTTTCTATCGCAATCTTTTAGGTAAGGCGCTTGAACTACAACCAAATGCTGCAATGCGCGCTATTAGTGATGTCGTTGTTAATTTTGCAATGCCGGGGGTAGGCATGCCAGGGTTTGGTCGAAAATCAGTCGGTATCGCGCTGGCTGGAATTTATGATCTTGAATCCCACCTTGCAGAAGTTATTGCTCCAGTTTTGCGTGCGTGGAATATTTTTGAGCGCACCGATTTCACGGGTGATGGGCAAGCCGCACGCGATGAACTTGGCGCATTCCTAGAAAAAGCAGATGGTGAAGCCAAAACCTTTAATGAAAAACGTGAGAAATACTTTGAGCGCCAAATTGCACGCGGACAAGAACCAATTCGCTTAATCAAGTAATATTTCACCCATGTCCAAGCGCGTTATATTCATTGAGCACGACCATGTCAGTGTAGGTGGACCAATCTGGAAACAATTTGAGAATCGCGGTTATGAAATTACGCGTTTTAAAATTGTTGACGAGGCAAATTTTAATACCCCAAATGTGAAAGTGCAGTGGCCAAATCTGCTTGAATTCGACGCTGTTGTTCCGATGGGCGCGCCATGGGGGGCTTGGGAAGATGAGCGAATTGGAAATTGGTTAAACCCTGAGATAGAACAACTGCGCCAAGTTCACAACGCAGGAATTCCAATACTTGGAATTTGTTTTGGCGGGCAATTAATGGCGCGCATCCTCGGCGGATCGGTTGCGCGAGCCCCTAAAGCCGAACTTGGGTGGTATGTAATTTTAAGCGATGACGAATCCCTAATTCCACGCGGACCATGGTTTCAATATCACTGGGATCGCTGGCAATTACCGCCAGGAGCTAAAGAAATTGCGCGAACTCCGCTTTCGTCCCAAGCATTTACTTTTGGTCGCACCCTTGGTGTGCAATTTCATCCAGAAATAGATTTAAATGTATTAGATCAATGGCTAGCCATGGATGGTGGCTGTGTTGAAGTTGAATCAGAGGGTGTAAACGTGGAAATTTTGCGTGCGCAAACTAAATTTGAAGAGCCAAAGGCAAATCAGCGCGGTTACGATTTAGTCAATCAATTTCTTGACCGCATTGCCACCGCGCCAATTCAGCGCATTTAAAATTTAATTATCTAAAGGAGTTACGTAGGCTCCAGAAATTCCACCATCAACTAAGAAATTTGATGCGGTAATGAAAGAAGAATCATCGCTAGCCAAGAAAGCAACTGCTGCTGCAATTTCGCTAGCTTCGGCAAAGCGTCCCATCGGAATATGAACTAGGCGACGCGCAGCACGTTCTTTATCTTTAGCAAAGAGTTCGCGCAGCATCGGAGTATTTACTGGCCCAGGGGAGAGCGCATTTACTCGAATGCCTTCGCGAGCAAACTGCACACCAAGTTCGCGACTCATTGAAAGCACGCCACCTTTAGATGCGGTGTATGCAATCTGGGATGTTGCAGCACCCATAGTTGCAACAAATGATGCCGTGTTGATGATTGAACCTTTTCCGCCCTTTTGCATGTAAGGAATTACATACTTGCAGCAGAGAAAGACGCTAGTTAGGTTGACACGATTTACACGTTCCCAAGCATCTAAACCAGTTGTTAAAATTGAATCATCATCTGGTGGTGAAATTCCTGCGTTGTTAAATGCAATATCGATACGACCGTAAGTATCGAAGGCGACCTTGTACATATTTTCAACTTCGGCAGTAACTGTTACATCTGCCTTGACGAAAATACCGCCAGTTTCCTGAGCAACCTTTTCGCCAGTTGCCGGATTCGTATCGATTGCGACAATTTTCGCGCCTTCACTTGCCAAGCGGAGCGCGGTTGCATAACCAATTCCACTGCCTGCACCAGTAATTACTGCGACACGACCTTCAAGACGTTTTGACATGTAGTTAACCTCTTCTAATCTTCGGAGATAAAGACGTTCTTTACCTCAGTAAATGAATCAAGTGCATCAGGGCCTAATTCGCGACCAAGACCTGATTGTTTGTAACCTCCAAAAGGCGTCCAAAATCGAACTGATGAATTTGAGTTTACTGAAAGATTGCCGCTCTCAAGAGCGCGCGAAACACGAATTGCACGGCCCACATCTCGGGTCCAAATCGAACCCGACAAGCCATATTCTGAATCATTTGCCATCTCGATTGCATCGGCTTCAGTTTCAAAGGCAAGAACTGAAACGACTGGACCAAAAACCTCTTCACGCCAAGAACGAGCCTCGGTATTTTTAGGCATCAAAACCGTTGGTGCCATCCAATAGCCAGCACCAGTTGGCGCAGAACCCGTGAATGCAATTGGTTCATCTAAATAAGTTTGTACTGAATCAAATTGTTTCTTTGAAATCAGTGGGCCCATATCTGATGTTGTAAGGGATGGATCTTCGACTCTAAATTTTTTAACTGCTACTTCGAAATCTTCCATAAATGCATCAAAGACCGAACGCTGCACCAAGATTCGTGAACGCGCACAACAATCTTGTCCGGCATTATCAAATACCGCCCCCGGCGCACCAGCTGCTGCTTTTGCAACATCTGCATCTGCGAAGATTATGTTGGCACTTTTGCCACCTAGTTCAAGCGTTACTCGCTTAACTTGGTCGGCACAACCTGCCATGATTTGTTTTCCAACACTAGTTGAACCAGTAAATACAACCTTGCGAACTAATGGATGCGTTACGAAACGATTTCCGACCACACTTCCCTTGCCAGGCAAAACATTAAAGACACCATCAGGAATTCCAGCCACAAGGGCAAGTTCACCAATGCGCATTGCAGTTAGTGGTGTGTATTCGGCAGGTTTTAATACAACCGTATTTCCGGCAGCAAGGGCTGGAGCAAAACCCCACCCAGCAATTGGCATTGGAAAATTCCAAGGCACAATAACAGCAACGACTCCGAGTGGTTCTTTAAAAGTTATATCAATTCCGCCCGCTACTGGAATTTGCTTACCGAATAAACGCTCAGGTGCTGCCGAGTAATAGGTGAGAGTATTTACAACGTTATCGACTTCCCACAAAGCATTTCCACGTGTGTGGCCTGAGTTAGTAATTTCAAGGGTTGCCAGTTCTTCTTTGTGCTCCGCAATTACTTCGGCAAATCTACGCAGAAGTTTTCCGCGATCACCTGGGGCAATCACGCGCCAACTTTGAAAGGCTTTTGCAGCTTTTTCAATAACGGCATCGGTTGCGGCTAAATCTAAATGAGCTACATTTCTAACTAACGTTTCGGTGGCAGGGTTAATAACATCATAGGAGGTAGACACGGCTTAAAACCTTTCGAAGTTACGGAAGAGCTCCCAGTCAGTTACTGCTTTGCCGTAGGCGGCCAATTCAACGCGTGCCATATTTGCATAGTGGGCTTGCACTTCTGCGCCAAAAGTTTCTTTTACCCAAGAACTCTTTTCCCAAAGCTCTAGCGCCTCTTGCATAGAAGAAGGAACTCGCTTTGAATCGGATGCGTAAGCATTTCCAGTAAACGCTGGCTCTACCTTTAATTTCTTATTAATGCCATCAAGGCCTGCAGCGATTATTCCTGCAACTGCCAAATAAGGATTTACATCCCCACCTGGAATGCGATTTTCTAAACGCAAACCTTGTCCGTGGCCAACTAAACGATAGGCACAAGTACGGTTATCGCGTCCCCAACGAATTGCAGTTGGCGCGAATGATCCAGGCACATAGCGTTTATATGAGTTGATATTTGGTGCAAAGAGTATGGAAAGTTCGCGCATATGCGCCAGTTGGCCAGCAATAAATTGGCGACCCAATTCGCTCATTCCGTGTTCTTTATCGGATTCATCAACCATAACTAATTCATCACCCAGACCGCGAAATGATAAGTGAATGTGTGAAGAGTTGCCTTCTTTTTCATTTGGCTTGGCCATAAATGTAAGGGCGTAACCTTCCTGAGCGGCAATTTCCTTTGCGCCATTTTTATAAATTACATGGCTATCGCAGTTAGACAAGGCATCGGAGTATTTGAAAGCAATCTCATGTTGACCAAAGTTACATTCACCCTTAACGGATTCAACAATTAGCCCAGCACCCTGCATTCCTAAACGGATCCGGCGCAAGAGTGGTTCAACGCGGGAGCCACCCATGATGGAATAATCAACGTTGTATTGGTTGGCCGGCGTTAGGTCGCGATATGCTTTGTTCCATGCTTCCTCGTATGTATCAGTAAATAATACAAATTCTAGTTCGGTACCGCACATAGCTTTCATGCCAGCATCTTTTAGCGCTGCAATCTGTTTTCGCAAAATTTGTCGCGGTGATGCAACAACATCGGTGTGATCTAGCCACTTAACATCAGCGAGCACCATTGCCGCGCCCTCTTGCCAAGGAATTAATCGCAGCGTATTTAAATCGGGAATAAGTGCGAAATCGCTATAGCCACGTTCCCACGAGGACATTTCATAACCTTGCACAGTATTCATATCAACATCTACAGCGAGCAAATAATTACAACCTTCGGTACCATGTTTTAAAACTTCATCAACAAAATGCTGCCCATGGATTCGCTTGCCGGTAAGCCGACCCTGCATATCGGTTAGTGCAACTACTACGGTGTCGATAGAGCCATTCTTAACGCCCTCTTTAAGGGCATCAACGCTCAGCGCTGGCATTGCGGTCTCCATGGGGAACCCTTCTTAGGTAAATTCTTAAGGGCTATCCTGCCAAAGAAACTCTTGTTTGCATAACTGATTAGACGAGGGCTAGCCCTTATTACGCTTTTATCGCCAAGTTATTTGGATCATGCAGCGGTTCGCTAGTGATTACTCCCCTTTGCCAGTTGCCAAAAAATTCAATCTCGACTTCGGTTCCAAAATTTGCGCGCTCTATTGGCAAATATGCATACCCAATTGCTTTCCCAATTGTATAACCCTGTCCGCCACTTTTGACTCGCCCGATAATCTGGCCATCTTTGCGAATTGGTTCATTTCCAAGGGGTACTTGCCTAATGTCATCAAAAACAATGGCAACTAATTTTCGTTTCGGAGTAAATTTGGTTAATGCATCTTTGCCCATAAAATTATTTTTTGTCATATCAACTGCAAAATCCAAACCTGCTTCAAATGGGCAAGTTTCACTATTAATTTCACCCGCCCATGCCCGATATCCTTTTTCCAATCGAAGTGATTCGATTGCCTTATAACCACACGGCACTAGACCCATTGGACTACCCGCAGAAATAAGGGCTTCCCATACTTTTAGACCATCGGAAATGGGCAGATATATTTCATATCCAAGCTCACCCACATAAGTAATGCGAGTAAGACGCACATTACTTTGGGCTAATTCGATTTCGCGCGAGCGCATAAAAGGAAATTCTTTATGTCCTAACTCTGCCTCGGTTAGAGTTTCTAAAATTTGGCGAGATTTAGGTCCCCAAATTCCAAAGCAAGCTAACTCTGAAGTTACATCGCGCATTTCAACGTCACTATAGTTATTTTCGCGCGCCATTTTGCGCAACCAATTTAAGTCATGAGTGGCAAAAGCAGTTCCAGTAACAATGAAAAATTCAGAGTCACCTGTTTGCGTTACGGTGTAATCGGATTCAATTCCGCCGCGTGAATTTAGGGCTTGGGTATAGCTGGTGCGACCTACGCCTCGCGCTACGTTATTTGCGCAGACGAAATTGAGAAATTCTGGCGCTCTCGAACCACTTATAATAAATTTAGCAAAACTTGATTCGTCAAATAGCCCAGCAGCGTTGCGCGTTGCATGATGTTCAACCATTACAGCAGATGACCAATGATTTCCTGCCCAACCATAGGGGCGCAATTTGTCATCACCTATATGAGTTTCGTAGAAATTTACGCGCTCCCAGCCGGATTTTTCGCCAAAGATTGCGCCGTTATTCTTATGCCACGCATAAACTGGAGATGTCTTTAACGGGCGCCCTGATTGGCGCTCTTCACCGGGGTAATGGATATCGTAATACTCCTCATAATTTTCTTTAACACGTTTTAGCGTGTAGTCGGGTGATTTATAAGATTGGCCAAAGCGATTGATATCCATATGCCACAAATCCATGGTTGGTTCACCGGCAACGATCCATTCGGCCATTACTTTTCCAATACCACCTGCCCCTGCAATTCCGTGGGCGCAAAAACCTGCCGCAACATAAAAGCCACCAATTTGTGTCTCGCCTAAACAAAATTCGTTATCTGGAGTAAAACCTTCAGGTCCATTGATGAAATTCTTAATGCCAATCTTTCCCATTTGTGGAACGCGTTTTTGTGAGGCATCTGCAATATCTTCAAAGCGATCCCAATCTTCGGGTAACAGGCGCCCATTAAAATCACTAGGAATGTCATCAAAATTTTCGAAATCAGCGGTCCACGCTTTGGAATTTCTTTCATAGCCACCCATTAGCAATCCATCTACTTCTTGGCGAAAGTAAATCAAATTATCTGGATCTCTAAGTGATGGAAGAAGTGGAGCACCAGGGGTTAAGAAATTATCAGTAATCATGTATTGATGGCTCATAGGAACAATTGGAATGCGAAGATCTAAGAGCCTTCCAATTTCTGGTGCAAATATGCCACCGCAATTAACAACAATTTCGCACTCGATATCGCCTTTATTTGTTATTACTTTAGAGACGCGTCCATCTTTGGTTTCAATACCCAAAACGCGAGTGTGAGTTAGAATTTTTGCACCAGCTTTGCGTGCGCCATTTGCCAGCGCCATGGCTAATTGCGATGGATCAACTTGTCCATCAGTTGCCATATAACAAGCACCAACTACGCCTTTTAAGTCGATGAGCGGGAAAAGTTCCTGGGCCTGGCTAGGTGAAATTTCTGTAAGGTCTAAACCAAAAGTTTTAGCCCACCCAATTTGGCGACGAATTTCTTCCATTCGTTCTGGCGATGAAGCTAATTTAATACTTCCGCATTCGCGCCAACTCGGTGGGGTATCAGTTTTTTCTAACTGCCGATAGAGATCAACCGAATGCATATTCATCTTGGTAAGTGTGGGATCCGCGCGTAATTGGCCGACTAAACCTGCTGAATGAAATGTTGAACCACTTGTGAGTTCGCTCCTATCGAGCAGAACAACATCTTTTTGCCCAAGTTGGGTCAAGTGATAGGCAACTGATGTTCCACCAACTCCGCCACCGATTATTACTATTCGCGCGCGGTCAGGGACATTACCTTCGGACATAGTTGAAATGTATCCTATGCAGGTGCCAAGTAGCCAGAGTGAGTTTGAAGAACTTTATGGGGTTTTATTAAATCAAGTTCCACTCCTTAAAAGTCGGACGACGATAACCGAACTTTCAGGTGGCTTAACAAATAGAAATCTATTAATTACCACCGATAGTGGTAAATATGTGGCACGCATCTCTAGTAATGATTCATCGCTGCTATCAATTGATCGAGATGCAGAATATGAGAACTCGAAACGAGCAGCCGAAAATAATATTGGAGCGCCTGTCTTTGATTATCTTGCCGGGCAAGGCTTACTTGTCATTGGCTATCTGCCGGGTCGAACTTGTAGCGCTGAAGATGTATCGCAAAATCTAGACCGAATCGCGCAGAGTTGCAGGACGCTTCACGCATCGCAGCGATTTGTTAATGATTTTGACATGTTTAAGGTACAAGCGCGCTATTTAAAAGTAGTTCAAGAGCGCGGCTTTAGATTGCCAGATCGCTATCGCGATTATGAAATACATATCGGCAAAATTGCAAAAGCACTTGCGGTTCTAGCTGAAGGGACCGTGCCCTGCAACAATGATTTACTACCGGGTAATTTTATCGACGATGGTAAAAAAATTTGGTTAATCGATTATGAATACTCGGGCAATAATGATGCCTGTTTTGAATTAGGCAATATTTGGGCCGAAGCTTTTCTAGATTTGGAAAAGTTAGAAGAACTGGTCACTGCTTATTACGGGGCATCGAGACCTGAAAAATTTGCACGGGCTTGGTTATTTGCCTTGCTCGCAAAATATGGCTGGACGCTCTGGGCATCGATTCAAAGTTCGGCATCAACCATAGATTTTGATTTCTGGGACTGGGGCACGCATAAATATGGCGAGGCCGAACGAGCTTTTAATAGCAAGGAATTTGAGGAGATGCTGGCGCAAGCAGCCAGGAAGCCTTCTGCATAAATAGGCAAGAATTCATTTAAATTGGTGAAAAAATAAGGGCAAATGTCCTTCCATTATGTCGAAATTAGGGTCACTATATGCGGCAAGGCTCGAAACAATTCGGAGCCAATACTTGGGGGGACTTATGAGTAAACAATCCGGAGTTAGCTACACCAAGGTCGATCAGGCCTACTTCGATAAACGTGGACTGCGCCGCTATGCCGGGGTGGGGTCGCTATGGGCGCTGGGAGTGGGCGCGGTTATTTCCGGCCATTTCTCGGGCTGGAACCTGGGTCTGGCCAACGGCTGGGGCAGCATGCTGATCGCCGCGATCCTCATCGCGGTGATGTACCTGGGCCTGACCTTTTCGCTCGCCGAAATGTCGCCGGCGCTGCCGCATACCGGTGGTGCCTACTCATTTGCGCGTAGCACCATGGGTCCTTGGGGCGGCTATATCACTGGACTGGCCGAAAATGTCATGTATGTGCTGACTCCAGCGGTGATCGTATTCTTCATCGGCAGTTACATGGGCAGCATCTTCGACACCCCCACCAATCTTCAGCCGCTCTGGTGGATCGCTTTTTACCTGATATTTGTGGGTCTGAACATCCTAGGCGTGGAGCAGTCGCTCAAGATTGCGGTGGTAACAACCGTACTGGCGCTGGCCACTCTGGTGGTCTTCTGGGTGAGCGCCCTGCCCAACATCGACTTCAGCCGCTGGGCGATGGATGTCGGTGCGGGCGGCGTCAAACTTGCGGAGGGCGGCGGCCCGTTTCTACCGCTGGGCTTGGCTGGCATACTGTCGGCGATGCCGTTCGCGGTCTGGTTGTTCCTGGCCATCGAGCAACTGCCGCTGACCGCTGAGGAGTCGATTGATGTAAAGCGCGACATGCCCAGGGGCATTATCTGGGGCATGTTCACACTGATCATCTCGGCGCTGATGATTGTCTGGCTCAATCCGGCCGTGATTGGCGTTGGTTCGCATGCGCTCGGGCAGTCGGGCGAACCGCTGCTGGACGGCTTCAAGGCTATCTACGGCGAGAACTTCGCCCGCGGTCTGGCGCTGGTCGCAGTGCTGGGCTTGGTCGCTAGTTTCCACACGATTATCTTCGCCAAGGGTCGGCAAATCTATTCGCTTAGCCGAGCCGGCTATTTCCCGCAGTTCCTGTCGGTCACCCACGGTAAGCGCAAAACCCCGTACGTGGCGATGGTGATGGGCAGCGTTCTAGCGCTGACAGTGATGTTTCTGCTCTGGTTCGGTCTGGGCGAGTCACGCGGCGGCACCGTCATCGGCGGCATCCTGCTGAATATGGCGGTCTTCGGCGCGATGTTCTCCTACTTCCTCCAAGCGCTCTCGTTCATCCTGTTGCGCAAGAAGATGCCGCATCTCGAGCGGCCGTACCGCAGCCCGCTGGGTACCGGCGGAGCGGTGCTGACCATGATTATCGCTGCCGTAACGCTGTACGTCCAACTCACCGGCGACCCGGCCTATACCCAGGGCGTGTTGTGGGTGGCCATCTGGTTCGCCGTCGGCATCATCTACTTCGTGTTGTTCGGTCGGCATCGACTGGTCCTGTCGCCAGAGGAGAAGTTCGCGCAGGAGCACGTCGGGAAAGATATAGCCTAAGTCGTATTGTAGTTGGGGCCGCGATCCTCTGGTCGCGGCCTCGGCTTTACTTATTACTAAAGCAATAAGATTGCCCACATGTGTAGATTAATGGGTTATGTGAGCGATGAAAAAACAACTTTCGAAAATATAGTTGGATCAAATTTTAAAGAATTCGTCTCGCTTTCATTCGTGCATTGTGATGGCTGGGGTATCGCTTCAATTAATCACGCAGAGCGCGTTGCAACCCTAGATCGCGCCCCTGAAACGGCAGTTACTAGTGAGAACTTTAAGAAAGCGCTAGCTAAGAGTTCTGCCGATGGTTCGCTATTACACCTGCGTTGGGCGACTAAGGGTTTGCCAGTAAGCCAAGACAACACCCATCCATTTGTATATGAGGATTTCTCTTTTATCCATAATGGTGCAATTTTCCCTCCAGCGGCAATGGATTCATTTATAGCACCAATTTATAAGCGCTTTATTATTGGGGATACAGATAGTGAAAGATATTTTTATTATCTATTGTCTGCAATCAGTGAACATGGCTTGGTAGACGGTGTGAAAATTGCAGTAAATAGAATTCGTGAAAGTATGGATTACTCAAGCATAAATGCCATGATTATGAACGAAGATTTCTTTGTTGTAATTTGTGAACATCATCCAGAACGCCATCCAGATTGGGCACCTGCTGATTACTATGAATTGAAATATAAAAAAGACCAAAATGCAGTATTAGTTGCATCTACTGGCTGGGAACAAAATGGCTGGAAACCACTTCCTAATCATCAAATTTTACTTGTTGATCGTGCCAGCCTAGAAGTTTCGGTTATTCCACTTTAAAAGAAGCATTACGATTAGCGCATGAGACGCACATACACAGTTATAACTTATGGCTGTCAAATGAATGTGCATGACTCCGAAAGAATTTCGGGGTTGCTAGATGAGGCAGGATTCATCCCTGCTGAAGTCGGAACCCAAGCTGACATAGTAGTTTTTAATACTTGCGCAGTTCGTGAGAACGCTGACAATAAACTTTATGGAAATTTAAGTTTTCTAGCCCCTATTAAGAAAGCAAACCCAACGATGCAAATTGCCGTAGGTGGCTGTTTGGCACAGAAAGATCAAGCCCTGATTTTAAAAAAAGCGCCTTATGTCGATGTCGTTTTCGGCACGCATAATATTGGTTCTTTGCCAGTATTGCTTGAACGAGCGCGAATTGAAGAGCAATCGCAGATAGAAATTTTAGAGTCACTTGAGCATTTTCCCTCTACTCTTCCTGCCCGCCGGTTATCGGCTTTCTCTTCTTGGGTTTCAGTATCAGTTGGTTGTAATAACAGTTGCACTTTCTGCATCGTTCCAACACTTAGAGGAATTGAGAAAGATCGTTCATCGCGAGATATTCTTAAGGAAATTCAAACCTTAGTTGCGCAAGGCGTAATTGAGATAACTTTGCTTGGACAAAATGTGAATGCTTATGGTGTTGATTTTGGCGACCGAGGTGCTTTTGCAAATTTACTGCGCGAGTGTGGCAAAATCGAAGGTTTAGAACGAGTGCGGTTCATGTCGCCACATCCACGTGATTTCACCGACGATGTGATAGATGCAATGGCGGAAACTTCAAATGTGATGCCACATTTGCATATGCCACTGCAATCGGGTTCTAATCGTATCTTGCAAGAGATGCGTCGTTCCTATCGCAGCGATCGTTATTTAGGAATTCTCGAACGTGCTCGAAGTGCGATGCCTAACGCCTGCATTACTACCGACATAATTGTTGGTTTTCCGGGGGAGACCGAAGAAGATTTTCAAGCAACGCTAGATATTTGTACGCAAGCTCGCTTTGCTGCGGCTTATACATATCAATATTCAAAGCGCCCTGGTACACCTGCAGCAGAAATGCCAAATCAAATTTCACCTGAAGTTGTAGGGCAGCGTTATACGCGTTTACATGAACACCAACAGAGTATTTCCCTCTCTGTTAACAGAGAAGCCATAGGTCGCACCATGCAAGTTTTGGTGGGAGATTTCGAAGGTCGTCGAGATGAAGCGCAATCTCGAATAACGGGTCGCAGTGAAGATTTCCGGTTAGTTCATTTTGGAAACCAAACGTTGGCGCGAGCGGGAGATATTGTTGAGGTAGAAATAACAGATGCATCTGCGCATTATCTAATTGGAGATTCAATCTCCGTTCGAAAGACCCGTGGCGGAGATGCACATCAACTTCGTACGCAAGAACAGGCGCCACAGCCAATATTACTTGGAATGCCTGCAATATCTAGATGAGCGTAATAGTTATTTGTGGGGCAACAGCTACTGGCAAAAGTGATTTAGCAATTGAATTAGCCAAAGAAATATCGGCCGAAATTATCAATGCTGATTCTATGCAGTTATATCGCGGCATGGATATAGGCACTGCAAAATTACCAGAGCTTGATAGAGGCGGAATTATTCACCACCTGCTTGATGTTTTAGATGTAACCGAAGATGCAAGTGTTGCTTGGTATCAAGAAAGTGCACGCACTAAAATTGCAGAAATCCAAAACCATAACAAGAGCGTCGTTATCGTTGGTGGAACAGGTTTATATATCAAGGCGATTTTGGATGATTTAAACTTTCCTGAGACCGACCCGGATATTCGCGCTGCATTAACTGCTGAGGCTGAAAAAATTGGTTTGGACGCGCTCTTCCAACGTTTAGAAAAATTAGATCCAGCAGCAGCCCTTGCTATCGATAGTGCAAATGCGCGGCGCGTCATTAGAGCACTTGAAGTAATTGAGATAACAGGTAAACCTTTTACCGCAAATTTGCCGAGAGAAGCCAGTACAAAGTTTCCAGATGCTAAGCAGTTTGGCCTAGTAATGGAGCGCGAAACTTTAGATGAACGCATTTCACAGCGAGTAGATCGAATGTGGGATTTGGGATTAGTGGATGAGGTTAAGAATTTACTTGAAGCAGGTATCACTAAAGGTAGAACTGCCCAACGAGCGTTGGGCTACTCACAAGTGATTTCATTTTTAGCTGATCAAATCAGTGAAGCAGAAGCCCGCGAAGATACTAAGCGTGCAACTAGGCAATATGCGCGTCGACAAGAGGTTTGGTTTTCGCGTGATGATCGCATCAAATGGATTTCGCCAGTCGCCTCTCGTCTTGAAGTAATTATGAACACACTAGATCTGCAATAAGGGATATAAACTTAAACAATGATCGCGACCTATGGCCATGGAACGCAGAACGATTTTTTAATTGTTTTCGATCCAAATAATGAATACTCAATAACCACGGCACAAACTGCTGCTATCTGTAATCGCGAATCTGGCATCGGCTCTGATGGACTAATCAGAATTACAAAACGCAATGAAAAATGGTTTATGGATTACAGGAATTCTGATGGTTCCCTTGCGCAAATGTGTGGCAATGGAATTCGCGTGATGGCGCGTTACTTAGTTGAGCGTGGTCACCAAAAAGAGGGCATTTTTGGGATCGATACTCGCGATGGAGTAAAACATATGCGCGTTCCTATGACGGGGGATATAACCGTAAATATGGGCACGGTCGTTGATGAAGAGGAAGAGATAACGGCGGCAACGAATGGACATATTTGGAATGGTTATAACATCAGTGTTGGCAACCCGCACGCAGTTGTCTTTGTTGATGATTTAGCCCAAGTGGGAGAAATGAAAGATGCCCCAGTTGTTCGACCACGCGATAGTTATCCTGAAGGTGTCAATGTTGAATTTGTTCAAGTATTACCAAATCACGAGTTAAAAATGCGAGTCTTTGAACGGGGCAGTGGCGAAACTAAATCATGCGGAACCGGAGTCTGTGCAGTTGGACTTGCGGCTACGCTTTATTCTAAAGAAAAGTTACCTGCTAAATGGGTTGTCCAGACTCCGGGTGGGCGCTTAGAAGTTGAGATTGACGGACATTCGAATGCAATTCTTAGCGGTCCAGCAGTTTTAATAAGCGAGCATGATATTTCGGAGTATCTCGTTGGTTGATGAAACTTTTGGTCGCAATGAAGAGGTATTTGAAGCCCTGCTGCGCGAAAGTGCAAGAGTTGCAGCAGATTTTGATTCCGAAGAATCTGATTATGAAGTTTCATCCCAACCTGATTTAGCCGATCGCCATGCGCTGCGACGCGTAAAAGGATTTTCTACAGAACTACAAGATATTTCATCTGCCGAGTATCGCCAATTACAACTTGAACGAGTTATATTAGTTGGAGTTTGGACCGATGGAAGTGCAGAGATGGCTGAGAATTCTTTAGCCGAATTAAGAGCGCTTGCCGAAACGGCTGGGTCAGAAGTTCTAGAAGGTTTAATTCAACGTCGTGATAAACCAGATCCTGCAACATATATTGGTTCTGGAAAAGTTATTGAGTTGCGTCAAATTGTTGCATCCACCGGCGCTGACACAGTTATTTGTGATGGTGAACTTTCGCCTTCACAACTTCGACAATTAGAAGAGAAAGTTAAAGTAAAAGTTGTCGATCGCACTGCTTTGATTTTGGATATCTTCGCACAACATGCAAAGAGTAAAGAAGGTAAAGCCCAAGTTGAACTTGCACAGATTTCATATCTCTTGCCACGTCTTCGTGGTTGGGGTGAATCACTTTCGCGCCAAGTTGGTGGTCGGGCCGCAGGAGGTGCGGGTATTGGTGGTCGCGGTCCAGGTGAGACCAAAATTGAAACTGATCGCCGCCGCATTCGTGACAAGATGACAAAATTGCGCCGCGAAATCGCCGATATGAAAATTTCTCGTGATACTAAACGACAAGAGCGCAAACGCAATAACATTCCATCAGTTGCAATTGCTGGTTATACCAATGCAGGAAAATCTTCGCTATTAAATAAACTGACTAATGCTGGTGTTCTTGTTGATAATGCCCTCTTTGTAACCTTGGATCCAACTGTGCGCAAGTCAATTACAAGTGATGGGCGTATTTATACGCTAACTGACACGGTTGGTTTCGTTCGCCACTTACCCCATCAACTCATCGATGCTTTCAAATCAACCCTTGAAGAAGTATCGGGTGCTGATTTGATCGTTCATGTTGTAGATGGTTCGCATGCGGATCCGTTCGAACAAATTCGTGCAGTGCGCCAAGTGATTGAAGAAATTGGTGGCATTGAAATTCCTGAAATAATTGCAATCAACAAAGTTGATATCGCAGACCCAGAAGTCGTTATGGCAATTCTTCGGGACGAGCCAAATAGTTATGCCTTTTCGGTACGCACAGGTTTTGGCGTTGCTGGCCTGCTTCATGCAATTGAAAATTCGTTACCTCGACCAAAAATTGAAATTAAAACGATCGTGCCTTATGAGCGCGGAGATATTGTGAGTTCAATTCACGAACGTGGTGAAATTATTAGTGAGCAATATCTACCCGAGGGCACTGCAATTCACGCTCGGGTAGATGGAGCTTTGGCCAAACAAATCTCGCAATTACGCACTGTGACGGAATAATTCCGACACGCCGAGCGTTGGATTAACTACCAAACCTTCAAATGCGCCACTATGCGCCCGTTGGCAAAAGTGGCATTTATTTGAACAGACGGAAGTAGGCGAGAGCAATGGCAACGGATTACGACACCCCCAGAAAAACCGATGAGGAACTACATGAAGAGTCGTTACAAGAATTAAAAGCCAAGCGCGTTGATGCTCAATCCGGTCAGATCGATGTTGATGAAGCAGAAGCTGCTGAAACGTTAGAACTTCCAGGTGCAGATTTATCTGGTGAAGAATTAGCTGTGCGAGTTGTTCCAAAACAAGTTGATGAATTTGCTTGTTCGCGTTGCTTCTTAGTCCATCACATTACTCAATTAGCAAAAGGTGAAGGCGCTAAAGCTGTTTGCAAAGAATGTGCTTAATTTTCTTTTAGAGCCTTCGCTAACTTTGCGCAATTTTTGCTGGTAATTAACCAATAAGGCGTACTATCTCTGGAATCATGCAGCATAACTTTCACTCCAGTTGGCGTCCAAAAACGAATTGCAAGAAAAGCTGCTGGATTTCCATTGCGGCCACGCGCTAAACTCATCTCCTTGGTAGTAAGAATTTGGGCATCACTTAAGTACTTCAATTCAATGTGAGCCCGACCTATTCGTAATTGGCCTGCATTAATTTCAATAATCATTCTTGTTTTTTGGCGAATAATAATTAGAGACAGGCTTAAAAAAATAAATGAAATAAGGGCGGGGAAATTTCCAAGCCCTGCCCAAATTGCAATCACCAAAGAAAGAAAAAGGAAGTAGACGAAGGCCAATAACCAGAGTGGTGCGCTTATCACTTCGCGGTATGGCACGGGAGTTACGCTATCGGATACTCATCAAGTATCCTTGCCAAGTGAGTCGCATCCCCAGCACTAGGCCGCCTGAAGGCGCACTAATTCCAGAGCGCCATATTAAAGCTCCGCCCATTGGTACAAAAATCCCATCACATTTTGGGCATTGTTTTGGTTGTGGGCAATTACATCCAACTGGTCTGCATTTAGTGGCAGCTGCAGGCGATGGCGCAAATCTAACCGCGCAATTTACTGTTACAGAAAATCATCAAGGCGCACCAGGTTTAGCTCACGGTGGTTTACTTTCATTAGCCTTTGATGAAGCCCTAGGAAAATTAATGTGGCTTATTCGCTCGCCCGCGGTAACTGCGCGGTTGGAAACAGATTTTCTTAAGCCCGTACCTATTGGTACTACTTTGTACATTAGTGCGCAAATTACCGGGCAAGTCAATCGAAAAGTTTATACAGCTGCAGAAGGCAGGCTTAATTCACCTGATGGCCCAATCGCTGTTCGCGCTTCAGCGCTCTTCGTGATTGTTCCGATGTCACATTTCTTAGAGAATGCCCCTAAAGAATATTTAGAAACAATTAAGAAAACGCCCGAAATTTTAGCTTTTGTCGATCCTGAATTTGAAATTAATCCATGAGCCCAGTGGAAGTTTTAATTACACGCCTTGACCCGAGCGTTCCACTTCCGCGCTATGCAAAAGGGGGAGATGCCGGCGCCGATATTGTTACTCGAATAGATTTAACGCTAGCCCCAGGTGAGCGCGCACTTGCACCAACTGGAATTGCCATTGCACTACCTAATGGTTATGCCGCATTTGTTCATCCACGTTCAGGTCTTGCGATTAAGCATGGAGTAACCATGGTTAACGCCCCTGGCACTGTTGATGCAGGCTTTCGCGGCGAACTTCAAGTCATTTTAATTAATCACGACCTTAAAGATTCCATTACATTTAAGCGCGGTGATCGAATTGCTCAACTTGTTGTCCAAAAAGTCGAACGTGCAGAATTTATTGAGGTAAGCGAACTACCTGGTTCCAATAGAGGCGATGGCGGCTTTGGTTCAACGGGGCGTGCGTAATGCAAGAGCATGAGAAAGATAAAGTTATTGCCGCCCTTGGTGGCAAGAACGGCATAATTGATGTCGCCCTGCCCTCCGTTATATTTCTCTTATATTTTAATATTTCACATTCGCTAAGCGCGGCATCCATTTCAGCAATAGTTGCGGCACTGGTTTTAGCAATAATTCGCTTAATTAGAAAAGATACTCTCAAACATGTATTAATTGGATTAGTCGGAGTTATTTTCTGCGCATTTTTTGCTTGGAAGACTGGAAGTGCTAAAAATTATTTCGCCCCTAGTCTTTGGAAAAATACCGGTTTTGCACTTTTCTATATAGCAGGAAATTTAATGAAGTGGCCAATCATCGGCGTGATTCTAGGACCAATCTTAGGCGAGAACCTTGAATGGCGAAAAGATCCGGAACGCTTGCGCGTATATACTCGCGCAGGCTGGGTTTGGGTTGCGCTCTTTGTAATTAGGCTGGCAGTCCAATTTCCTTTGTTTCATCTTGGTTATTTAAATGCTCTTGGAATTGCAAATATTTTTCTAGGCCTGCCGCTTTATTTTCTTACACTTTGGGCTACATGGGCGTTGATTAGTTCGGTTCCAACAACTAAACCTGCTCAAACTAATTAGTTACAAAACAGGCTTTAATTTGCGCCTCTGCCGCCGTTGATGCAACAAAGAGAAGTTCATCACCTGCAACGAAAATATCATGTGCTTTTGCTGTAATCACGCGACCATCGCGGACTATCACAGCCAAGGTTGCGTCTTCTGGAAGAACTATTTCCTCAACTGTTTTACCAATGCAGGTAGATGTATCGGGCAGAGTAATTTCGACTAAGTTTGCTTGTCCCTTTTTAAATGAGAATAAACGAACTACATCGCCAACGCTGACTGCTTCTTCTACGAGTGCTGAAATAATTCGTGGCGTTGATACAGCCACATCGACGCCCCAAGCAGAATCAAAGAGCCATTCATTCTTCGGGTGATTAATTCTGGCAACAACGCGTGGGACTCCGTATTCGGTTTTGCCAAGCAGGGAAGTTACTAAGTTAACTTTGTCATCACCGGTTGCTGCAACTAAAACTTGGCAAGTTTGTAGATTGGCATTATCTAGAGCTGCTATTTCGCAGGCATCGGCCATTAGCCAGTCGGCTTCTGGGACGCTCTCCATTTTAAGTGCCTTTGGATCTTTATCAATTAGCAAAACTTGATGACCGTTTGCCAGAAGTTCGCGCGCTATGGCTCGCCCAACATTGCCAGCACCTGCGATTGCAATTCTCATAGTGCACTCTTAGGTGATTCGGCAAGCATTGCTTCTGTATTGGCAACTTCTGAGTTAGCCACCATTAAATGAATTAAATCGCCTTCTTGTAAAACGGTGTGTTCATTGGGGATTAATCCTTGGCCAAGGCGAGTAATGAAAGCAACGCGCGCTGATGTGTATTGGTCAATTTTTGAAATCGGCACACCAAACCAGTCTCTGTGTGGATGCATTTCGCACAATTGAACAGAGCCATTTGCGTCTCGCCATTCAGAACGCGAACCTTCTGGAATTAATCGCCGCATAATCTGATCACTTGTCCAAGTCACAGTTGCGACAGTTGGAATTCCAAGGCGCTGATAAATTTCGGCTCGACCTGGGTCATAAATTCGCGCAACAACATTTGGCACGCCATAAGTCTCACGCGCAACACGAGCAGCTAAAATATTTGAATTATCACCATTGCTAACCGCAGCGAAAGCTGATGCGCCTTCAATACCGGCTTCAAGGAGCGTGTCTCTATCGAATCCCATCCCAGTAATTGCGCTACCAATGAAATTAGGTCCAAGTCGGCGGAAAGATTCTCGGTTTTGATCAATGATTGCCACGGTATGACCAGCGGCTTCGAGGTCGATGGCAAGTGATGAACCAACTCGACCGCAACCCATAATGACTACGTGCACATGTATTAACTTACACCCATAGGCTTATATACATGGCACCAACGAAAGATTCTCGCGTGCAGGGTGGCCAGAAAATTAAGGTGACCATAGAAAAAGTTGCCCACGGCGGCCACTTTATAGCCCGATTCGATGGGGCTGTCATATTTATTAGACACGCGATACCCGGTGAAGAATGTGTCGTAGAAATAACTAGCGTCGGAAGTTCATTTAACCGCGGCGATGTTATTGAAGTCATAACTCCATCGAAAGACCGAGTTATTCCGCCTTGTAAATTTTCGCATCGAAATGGCTGCGGAGGTTGCGATTTCCAACATATTTCTATTTCCAGACAACGCGAATTAAAGCGCGATGTAGTTAGAGAAGCATTTTTGCGAATCGCGAAAATGGATATCGATCTCCAAGTCGAAGAAGTTGGCGAACCACTGCATTGGCGAACTCGTTTTACCGCTACGACAAATGCAAAAGGTGAGTTAGGTTTCTATGGCGCACGAAGCCATAAAGTTATTCCAATCGATGATTGTTTAATTTGCGTTTCCAGTCTTAAATTCCCTGAACTAGCAGCCCGCAAATGGAAAGCTGATTTGCGTATTGAGGTTGCAACCTCTTCTGATGGCTCACGAAATATTGCAACAGCGCAAATTAGCCCAGTCACAAACGCCCGTATGCAGGAAGGAGAACCGATACTATTTGAAGAAGTAAATGGAAAAACTTTGCAAGTAAATCAGCAATCTTTTTGGCAGAGTCATTTGCGTGCTCCGCAATTACTTTCGCAAGTTGTTATGGAGTTTGCTGATATTAAAATGGGTGATCATGTGCTCGATTTGTATGGTGGCGTCGGTCTTTTTACAGCCAGCGCAATTGATGGCGTTGGAGATGGTGGTGAAATTGTTTTGATTGAGAGCAGCAAGAGCGCTACGGCTGATGCGGTTAAAAATTTTAAAGAGCTGCCAAATGTTAAAGTCATAACTGGAAACGTTGAAAAATTATTGCCAAGAGTTAACCGCGCCGATGTTATTATTCTTGATCCACCGCGTGAAGGTGCTGGAAAAGGCGTAGTAGATCAAATGCGCATAATCGGAGCACGCTCAATTGTTTATGTGGCATGTGACCCAGCCGCCCTTGCTCGAGATAGCGCCTATTTAAGAAAGGCCGGGTACGAATTGGAGAAATTACGGGCCTTTGACCTATTCCCCATGACCCACCACATCGAATGTGTTGCACTTTTTGTCAAAAGTAAGGTATCTTGACGTCAAGATACTTTTGAAATTGTGGAAGGCACGCGATGAGTAAGAATTCTTTCAGCGCCAAATCGAATTTTCAGGTTGGCGAAAAAAACTTTGAAATCTTTAATATTAGTGGCATCGAAGGCTCAGCTAATTTACCCTTTAGCCTAAAAATATTACTTGAGAATTTATTGCGCACTGAAGACGGCGCAAATATAACGGCCGATCACATAAGAGCTTTAGCGAATTGGGATCCAAGTGTTGAACCTGATACCGAAATCCAATTCACTCCAGCGCGTGTGATTATGCAAGATTTCACTGGTGTGCCGTGCATCGTAGATTTTGCCACGATGCGTGAGGCAATTGCTGAACTTGGGGGAGACCCAGCCAAAGTAAACCCATTGGTTCCGGCTGAACTTGTCATCGATCATTCAGTAGTTGCCGATGTATTTGGCACAAGAGATTCATTTGAAAAAAATACCGATATTGAATATGAACGCAATCAAGAACGCTATCGTTTCTTGCGTTGGGGGCAGAGCGCTTTTGATGATTTCAAAGTTGTACCACCGGGAACAGGAATTGTTCATCAAGTAAATATTGAATTTTTAGCCCGCGTCGTTATGACGCGCTCAGTAAATGGAACCATTCGCGCATATCCTGATACGGTCGTTGGTACCGATTCGCACACAACGATGGTTAATGGCTTAGGTGTTTTGGGTTGGGGCGTTGGCGGGATAGAAGCCGAAGCCGCGCTGCTTGGACAACCAGTTTCAATGCTGATTCCGCGCGTTGTTGGTTTTAAACTCATTGGCCAATTACCTACTGGCACAACGGCCACAGATTTAACGCTAACAATTACTGAAATTTTGCGCAAACACGGCGTTGTTGGAAAATTTGTTGAGTTCTTTGGCCCCGGTGTTCTATCGGTTCCGATGGCTAATCGGGCAACTATTGGAAATATGTCACCCGAATATGGATCTACTTGTGCAATTTTTCCAATCGATGAAGAAACACTTCGATACCTGCGTTTAACTGGTCGAAGTGAAGACCAAGTGGAACTCGTTGAAAAGTATGCAAAAGTTCAAGGCTTATGGCACGACCCACTTATTTCGCCGCGCTTTTCGCAAACCCTCGAATTGGATTTATCTACAGTGGTGCCTTGCATTGCTGGGCCAAAGCGTCCGCAAGATCGTATTTCGTTGAGTGATTCGAAAGATTCATTCGCAAAGATATTGCCAACCTATTTTTCAGAAAAAACAAATAAGAACCCCATAGATATTAATGTAAATGCCAAGGCAACAACGATAAAAAATGGCGATGTGGTTATCGCATCTATTACTTCTTGTACAAATACTTCAAACCCATCGGTAATGATTGGCGCAGCTCTGCTCGCTAAAAAAGCGGTAGAAAAGGGCTTGAAATCCAAGCCATGGGTAAAGACAACTTTAGCGCCAGGCTCTAAAGTCGTTACTGATTATTATGATCGGGCAGATTTAACGCAATACATGGAAAAACTTGGCTTTCACCTCGTTGGTTATGGTTGCACGACTTGTATTGGCAACTCGGGCCCGTTGCCAGTTGAAATTAGCAAGGCTGTTAATGAACATGACTTAGCGGTTAGCGCGGTGCTTTCTGGAAATAGAAACTTTGAGGGCCGAATTAACCCTGATGTAAAGATGAGTTATTTAGCATCGCCACCATTAGTTGTCGCTTATGCAATTGCTGGAACTATGGATCATGATTTCGAAAAAGATTCGCTAGGCAACGACACAGAAGGCAAGCCAGTATTTCTTAGAGACTTATGGCCAACTCCTCAAGAAATTCAAGACGTGATTGATCAATCTCTTTCATCGTCAATGTTTACTAAAGATTATGCCAGCGTTTTTGATGGCGACCACCGGTGGAAATCATTGGCAACCCCGACTGGAAAAACTTTTGAGTGGGATGATAAATCAACATATGTTCGGAAGCCGCCATATTTTGATGGAATGCCGAAGGAGCCAACACCAGTAACAGATATTTCTGGTGCACGGGTTCTGGCAATTCTGGGTGATTCGGTTACAACTGACCACATTTCACCTGCTGGAAACATCAAAGTTGACTCACCTGCTGGAAAGTATTTAGTTGAACACGGAATTGATAGCAGAGATTTTAATTCTTATGGATCTCGTCGTGGAAATCACGAAGTAATGATTCGTGGAACATTTGCAAATATTCGTTTAAAGAATTTATTACTAGATGGCATTGAAGGTGGCTTTACTCGCAACTTTCTATCAGGTGGGCAGCAAAGCACAATTTATGATGCAGCGATGGCGTATCAAGGCGCCGGTGTGCCTTTAGTAATTCTTGCAGGCAAGGAATACGGATCTGGCTCATCACGTGACTGGGCAGCTAAAGGAACTGCCCTACTTGGGGTTCGCGCAGTCATTGCGCAAAGTTTTGAACGCATCCATCGTTCTAATTTAATTGGAATGGGTGTTCTGCCTTTGCAATTTATGGATGGGCAAAGCGCACAGAGTTTGGGATTAACTGGCAGTGAAGTATTTTCTATTGCAGGAATTACAGAACTAAATAATGGCCGAATTCCAAAAGATTTAACTGTAGTGGCAGATGGTAAAACTTTCATGGCGAAAGTACGCATTGATACGCCAGGTGAGGCCGATTATTACAGACATGGCGGAATTATGCAGTATGTACTTCGCTCATTGCTTGACTAGAATGAAGCCATGATCGAAAAGATTCATTCGCCAGCTGATTTAGCTGGATTGGATTACAGCGCGCTGGATATTTTATCTGCCGAAATTCGCGAATTTTTAATTGAAAAAGTTACCAAGACTGGCGGGCACTTAGGTCCAAATCTTGGGGTAGTTGAATTAACAATTGCGATACATAGAGTTTTCGATTCACCTCGTGATGTAATCCTTTTTGATACCGGACATCAAAGCTATGTTCACAAAATTTTAACTGGTCGCGCCAGTGGTTTTGATTTGTTGCGCCAACGCGGTGGTTTGGCTGGTTATCCAAATCGCGCCGAAAGTGAACATGATGTAATTGAAAATTCGCACGCCTCCACCGCGCTTTCATGGGGCGATGGCATATCTCGTGGATTTGCAATTAAGGGAGAAAGTGATCGCCATGTAGTCGTAGTCGTTGGCGATGGTGCGCTAACTGGTGGTATGAGTTGGGAGGCCCTAAATAATATCGCAGCAGAAGAAAAACGTAATTTAATTATTGTCATTAACGATAACGAGCGTTCATATTCACCAACTATTGGTGGTTTGGCAACTTATCTCTCAACGCTTCGTGTTACCAGCGGATATGAAAAATTCCTAGATTGGGGTAAAGAAGTACTTTCTAAAACTCCTGTTGTCGGTGGACCGATTTATGGAACTTTGCACGGAATGAAAAAAGGAATTAAAGACATTATCGCTCCGCAAGGCATGTTTGAGGATTTAGGTTTGAAATATATGGGCCCAATAGATGGTCACGACATTGCCGCAATGGAAAGAGCGTTGGAGCAAGCAAAACAATATGGCGCACCAATATTAGTTCATACCATTACGCAAAAAGGGCGTGGATATAAACCGGCAATTGCCGATGAAGCTGAAAAATTTCATACTGTAGGAATAGTCGATCCCGAAACGGGTGAATCTTTAAGTAAAGGTGTTACAACTTGGACCAAAGTTTTCGCCGAAGAGCTAGTTGAAATTGGGCGGGTGCGCAAGGATGTGGTAGCGATAACTGCAGCAATGCTTGGTCCAACAGGGTTAGATTTATTCCAGGCAGAATTTCCCGAGCGCACTATCGATGTAGGTATCGCCGAAGCCCATGGTGCAACAAGTGCGGCGGGCATGGCATTTGCAGGTCTGCATCCAGTTATGGCCGTTTATTCAACTTTTCTTAATCGCGCTTTCGACCAATTGCTTTTAGATGTGGCGCTGCACAAAGCTGGCGTAACTTTTGTTTTAGACCGCTCAGGAATAACTGGTGATGATGGACCATCGCATAATGGAATGTGGGATTTAGCGTTAACTGGAATTGTTCCGACCTTGCACGTTGGCGCTCCGCGCGATGGCACACGATTGAAAGAATTACTGCGCGAAGCCGTTGAAATCAGCGATGCACCAACTTTAATTCGCTTTCCCAAAGGCGCCGTCGTTGCAGACATTCCGGCTTTCGAGCGCCGAGATGGCATAGATATTTTATATCGCGGGGAAAGTGCTGATGTATTACTTGTAAGCATCGGAGCGCTGGCAAATCTTGCAGTGGAGGCGGCATCACAGGCATATCGTGAAGGTGTTGGCGTAACGGTAATTGATCCACGCTGGGTTAAGCCTTTGCCCGAATCCTTAATCACAATGGCGCGCCGTTATAAGAGTGTGGTCGTTATTGAAGATGGAATTCGCCACGGCGGAATTGCCAGCACCATTTCAGAAATGTTTAGGGATGCATCCCTTGAAGTACCAATTCATTCAATCGGGGTGCCACTTGAATTCATCGAACATTCAAAGCGCGCAGAAATATTAAGTGATCTTGGAATTACGACGCAACATATTTTGCGTTCTATTGTTGAATGGAGCAGTTCGCTTAAAGAAGAGATGCAATTCCTGGAGCATGAAAACGTTGACCGCAAACAGAATCGCTAATTCCTATCCGATCTAAGTAAGGCAAGATCCCGCCTAAATGCATCGGCCAACCAGCCCCCATCAACATACACAAATCAATTTCGGTAGCGGTAGCAACCACGCCTTCATCTAGCATCATGCGCGCTTCTTGCGCAATGGCAGTTAAGGCACGCAATCTAATTTCTTCGCCAGTGGAAGCTTTATCACCTTTTGCAACCAGAGCAAGGGCGGCTGGGTTTGGCGATAAAGTTCCGTCTCCATTTTTGATATAGAAAGTTCGAACACCTTCTTTAACCATGCGTTGCATCGATGGTGAAATGCGATAACGCGGACCTAGGTTTTTATTGAGAATCTCCGATACATGTAGCGCAACCCCCGGACCGACTAGTCCCAATAATTCAAAGGGCGACATAGGGAAACCAATTTCGCGCATCGCATTATCGGCAACATCAGGGGCGCTTCCCTCATCCATGGCATCGGTGATTTCGCCCATAAATCGAGTTAACAGACGATTTACTACAAAACCGGGAGTGTCTTTAGTAATCACCATAGTTTTCTTTAGTGATTTACCCACTGCAATTGCCGTTGCAGTTGTCGCATCATCGGTAGCACTAGTCCGTGCTACTTCCAATAGAGGCATGATTGCGACTGGATTGAAGAAGTGAAAACCAATAACACGTTCTGGGTTCTTAAGGCCTTGACTCATTTTTTCTACCGATAGCGAAGAAGTATTAGATGCCAAGACGCATTCGGGGGAGATAATGGTTTCTAATTTCTTAAATAGTTCTTGCTTTAGACCCAGCTCCTCAAAGATTGCTTCGATTATGAAATCGCAACCTACAAAGACGCTTTGATCTGATGAACCTGAAATGAGAAGTGCCAAACGCCCAGCGGCTTCAGCGCTCATTCTTTTCTTCTCGACTAATTTTGCTAATTCATTTTTCACCCAAGCCACACCTTTATCGGCGCGTTCTTGGTCTATATCGGTCATAACGACTGGAGTCTTTAAATTGCGCAACAAAATTAGAGCTAACTGTGAAGCCATTAAGCCAGCACCGACTACGCCAACTTTAGCCACCTTGCGAGCAAGGGCGGGTTTAGGTGCACCTTCTACTTTTTTGCGCTTTTTTTGAATTAAATTAAAGGCATAAAGAGATGCGCGAAGTGGATCACTCATTACCAATTCCGATAGAACTTGGTCTTCGGCATCAAAGCCTTGGCCATTTGTGGCAGTGCGAGATGCGCCAATTAGTTCGAGAGCTTTCATTGGTGCTGCGATTTCGGCGCCACCGTATTTTTTAAGAGCCGCCGCGCGCCCAGTTGCTAGTGCTTTATCCCAATTGGCATCGCCCGAATAATCGGTGCGGGTAATTTTGGTAGAACCAGTTAGCACCGATACTGCAAAAGCAACAGAGCGCTCTAGAAAATCTGATGGTTCAAAGACTGCATCTACCACGCCAAGTGTCAGTGCATCTTTTGCTTTCATCATGGTGTTGTTATTGAGGGCATTTAACATAATTACTTGGACTGCGCGTTCTGGCCCAATTAGTTTTGGCAATAAAGTCGCACCGCCCCAACCTGGGACTAAACCTAAGAAAACTTCAGGTAGGGCTGTAAAGGCGGTAGTTGCAAGAGTGCGATATTTGCAGTGCAAGCCAACTTCAAGTCCACCACCGAGAGCCAGGCCATTTATAAAAGCAAAAGTAGGAATTTCACTTTCACCTAGTCTGCGAAATACATCGTGACCAAATTTGCCAATTGCAAGGGATTGTTCGCGTTTAGTTAAAAATGAGAGTGCAGATAGGTCTGCTCCTGCGGCAAAAATAAATGGCTTACCAGTAATAGCAATCGCAACTGGCTGGCGTGCTATTGCATCGGTAATTGCGGCATCGAGTGCGGCAAGAGATTTGGCACCAAAAGTATTTGGACGAGTATAATCTTGGCCATTATCTAAAGTGATTAAGGCAAGGCTTCCTTTTCCGCCAAATGCACTGAGGTCGACCTCGCGCACTAGTGCGTTAGTAATTACTTCATCGGGCGCGCCTTCTGGAAGTACGAAATCCGAGGCGCTCATTTAGTTAGCGCCTTTAAAGTTTGGATTTTCCCAAATAATCGTGCCACCCATGCCAAGACCGATACACATAGTTGTTATTCCATAACGCACTTCTGGGTGTTCTTCAAAGGAGCGCGCCAGATTTAAAATCAAACGAATTCCTGATGAAGCAAGGGGATGACCAACAGCGATCGCGCCACCGAAAGGATTAACGCGCGGGTCGTCATCGGCAATTGCGAAGTGATCTAAAAATGCAAGTACTTGAATTGCAAATGCTTCATTGACTTCAAATAATCCAATATCTTCAATCTTTAACCCTGCTTTTTTCAACGCTTTAATAGTTGCAGGTACTGGGCCATAACCCATTATTTCGGGCTCGACGCCAGCAAAAGCAAAAGTTACCAGGCGCGCTTTAATGCTAAGACCTAATTCGATTGCTTTTTCTTCGCTAGCTAAAATCGCTGCAGTTGCGCCGTCATTTAATCCCGCAGCATTTCCCGCAGTAACACGACCTGCCGGACGAAATGGAGTTTTCAGCGCAGCAAGGGCTTCAAGGGTTGTTCCAGGACGCGGTGGTTCATCAGCAGTAGCAATTCCGAAACCAAGTTCGGTGCTGCGCATTGCAGTTGGTATTAAGTCACGTTGAATTTTTCCATCGGCATATGCCTTCGCAGTCTTTAGTTGAGAAGCAAGGGCGAATTTATCGGCGCGTTCTTTTGTTAAATGCGGGAAGCGATCATGTAACCGCTCGGCGGTATTTCCCATAGAAAGTGCATCTTCTTCGACAATGCGTTCGGCTAAATAACGTGGATTTGGATCCATTAATTCGCCCATTGGGTGATTGCCCATATGCTCAACACCGCCAGCGATCGCGATCTCGTATGCACCCATTGCAATTGCGCCACTAATAGTTGTTACTGCAGTCAGCGCCCCTGCGCACCAGCGGTCGATTGAATATCCCGGAACAGTTACCGGAAGTCCTGCTAAAAGTGATGCGCTTCGACCAATGTTCATTCCTTGATCACCAGTTTGTGATGCCGCAGCAATTGCCACATCATCAATATCGGCAAGGGCGACCTTGGGATTGCGTTCAAGTAGGCCTCGAATCGCGCGCACAATCAAATCATCGGCGCGAGTTCCGGCATACATTCCACCTGCTTTTCCAAAAGGTGTGCGCACAGCATCTACCAGGACGACAGATCGTGACATAAATATCTTTTATCTCTTTCTCGGGTGTGAAACTATGTTACCCATGAGTAAGTGAAAAGGGAAGCAGCAAATTATACCGAAGTACCTACTCCATTGGTGGAGATCTTCTTTGGCTTTGCCAGATATGGCACGAGGACCGCTACCAGATACAGCCCCCAGAGAACTATCTGAGAATAGGAGGTCGTTGTATCAAAACCAATAGTGCCACTGAGTGTGGCTCCAAGAATAGAATCTTTGGCAATCCACGGAGTGACATCCCATAAGAAAGCATCGACGCCGGGCAACCATCCGAGTTCTTGATACTCATGCACTCCATATGAAAGAACACCGGCTGCAACAATGATCAGGGCAATTCCGGTATAGGTAAAAAATTTACCAAGATCAAGTCTTACCGAACGGTTGTAGATCAAATATCCAAGAGTAATCGCTGCTCCAAAACCGAGAAGAAGCCCAAGGCTTGCGCTAGATCCTGCGCCTACAACCTTAAAGTTAGCGTAGACAAAGAGAGCGGTCTCAAGGCCTTCGCGAACAACTGCAACAAATGCAACGGTCGCAATGGCAGTTGGACCCGTAAGAAGCGCCTTATCAACTTTGCCATGTAAATCATCTTTCAAATAGCGCGCTGTGCGTTTCATCCAGAAGACCATCCATGTCACAAGAGCTACGGCGATGAAGGATGCTGTGCCCGCAAAGAATTTTTCACCACGTGGCGAGAGTTGCGTGGATGAGTATGTGAGAAATGCGCCAAGAGCAAGGCTAAGCAGAACTGCAAGGATGACGCCGGTCCAGAGGGGTTTAAGAAGTTCGCGTCGATTCGTACGAACAATGTAAGCGACAAGAATTCCTATGATGAGCGCGGCTTCTAGGCCCTCTCGAAGTGCGATGATGAAGTTAGTGAGCACGGGATAAATCTAGGGTTCTCTGAGCATTTCCACAATTCAGATGTTGCGTAAATCAGGTTATCTCTGCCACGTTTTCAGGCGCAACTATAGGCTCTGGCCTAGGAATACGCTCTAAAAGGGCTAGCGTCACGATAGGAGCTGCAATATCTATCTGCCATTGTCTGGCCCCCAATTTGGCTAGCGCGCTACGTACGGCGCTCTCATCGCTACTTTGGGTTGACCCAGCAGGTGGATCCCAACAAATTCGGCGGATTAGTTCTGGGGTAATTAGATTTTCCAGTGGAATCGCTAATTCTTGCGCACGAATTTCCAGGCCATATCGCGCATGGGATAGGGGTGCGAATTTTTCTGGAAAACGTTCACGCCAAATTTTTATTGGCGGCAAAGTATCGGCGCTAGATCGCATCGGCGGCCACAACTCTTCTGGGATTTGGATCGCATCGGCAATTGTTTCTAACCAGAGCGCGGTATTTTCAAACCAGCGCGCTCGCGAGCCAAGTGGGCGCAGCGCTTTCTCCATACCCTTGCGATCAGTAGGCGGCGTAATTGCAAGTTGCACGATTGCTAAGTCACTAAGTAATTTTCCAGATGCAATATCTGCTTTTGCAGCAAGGCTATCTCGTGCTATCCATAAATCTTTAATAATTGCTAGCTGGTCGCGCCGCTTAATTTTATGCATTCCTGAAGTTCGCCGCCAAGGATCAATTCTTGGGGCAGGTGGTGGGGCTTTTAGAATGGCTGCGAATTCCTCTTCTGCCCAAGCCAATTTATTAGCGCTACTTAAAAGTTCTGAAATAATATTTCGTAATTCAATCAGTAGTTCTACATCTAATGCGGCATAAGTTAACCAATCTCGGGCAAGGGGTCGGGTAGACCAATCGGCGGCGCTATGTTCTTTGGCAAGTGAGAAACCCATTAGCGATTCAAGTAGCGGGCTTAAACCTACGCGGGGTAGGCCTGCGATGCGAGCACCTAATTCAGTGTCAAAGAGTTTGCTGGGATTAATCCCAATTTCGCGTAGGCAAGGTAAATCCTGAGTGCTTGCATGCAAAATTACCTCACCCCGCGCCAGCAAATCATTTAGTTCTTTAAAGATTTTATGGCTCGTTCCAAATGCAATTGGGTCAATTAGATGTAATCCGCCGCCGATTCGCTTGATCTGGATTAAATATGCCCGCGCACTATAGCGAAACCCTGATGCTCTTTCAGCATCTACTGCAAACGGACCGCTTCCTTGTGATAATTCTTTAATCGCATCGCTAAAAGCGCTCTCGGTATCAATAATCGGGGGAGTTCCCTGCGCAGGGTGGCGTAAAGGTATGGGCGCGGTTACTTCTTCTTCTATGGTCTCGGACATTTTATTTCAACGACGACGTGTTGCAGTTATTGCCGATACGCCATCAGGAATTGCTGGCAAACCTGCAATTTCACCAATGAGATTGCACCAACCCCCTATGTGTTGCATCATTTCTTCTGGTTTATTAATAACTGGAGTCCAAGAAGCGCGAATTTCAATTTCCGCTTTATTATTTCTTGGCGATAACTTTCCAAAAGATGCGCTAGTTACTCGCGTTACTGTTCCAGATGGTGCGTTGATTATGCAACCTGTGCTTCCTAAGGATTCTAAAAACCAATTCCAACCGACTTCGGGCAACATCGGATCTTCTTCCATAACCGTATCAAGGTCTGCCCGTACAAAAGTTACACAACGAAATTCACCCTCCCATGTTTCTTGTCCGCCGGGTTCGTGTAGTAAGACAAAACGGCCTGATGCAACCTCAGCTTCATCATCTGCAAGTAAGCCATTACTAACATCGGCTGAGAATGCAAAGGAATATTTCGCTAGTTTTTGAGGTGAAGGTACTTCTTCTAAAATAATTTCCGATCGAGGAGTAAAGGTGCGAAGCACTTCAATCATGCGATCAAAACCTTGGGAATCCACTACCTTAATGTAAAGAATTAATCGTCGCGATTGTGGGAGGCAGGGCGGTAACCTTGCTAAATGGCCATTTTGCTAGCACTCATATCTAGTGCGCTCTGGGGGAGCGCCGATTTTGAAGGCGGACGGCTGAGCAAAAAGCACGCACCTATTGCGGTTTTAGGTGCTTCACAGGTAATTAGTTTGATTTTTGGTTTAGCAATTGTTATTACAACTTCTTCATGGCATTTCAAAGCGTTCGGTAACGGTGGCTATTTTATTCCTGGAATGTTTGCGGGTCTCTTTGGTTATGTTGGACTGATCTGTTTATATACCGGACTTTCAATCGGGCGCATGGGAGTTGTTGCACCTATTAGCGCTCTGGGTGCAGTAATCCCGCTCTCGTATGCGTTGATAAAAGGAGATTCGCTTTCTCTAATTACATCCATCGGTGTAGTCCTAGCCCTAGCAGGTGCTTTTTGTGCAAGCGGTCCTGAAATTTCACAAGGCTTGCCGCTAAAACCAATTTTACTTGCAGTGTGTGCTGCGCTCTGTTTCGGAACAGCCATGACCTTTATGGCAGTTGGTTCGCAAACGAGTGCGCTAATGACAATGGTGGCGATGCGCCTTTCTACTTTATTTGTAACTATCGTAATTGTAATTCGTTTTAAAAGTACGGGCGGATTTTCAAAGGCAGAATTGCCTAGTCTCATCTTCATTGGGGTTGCTGATTTTATTGCCAATTTATTCTTAGGAATGGCAACTACCCTTGGTTTAGTTTCAATTGTAATGGTCCTAGGTTCGCTATATCCAATTGCAACTGCAATGCTGGCCTTTAAATTTTTACATGAGCGTTTACATAAAGTTCAATACTTAGGAGTGGTACTAGCTATTACTGGCGTAGCCCTGATTTCGGCTTTCTAGCGTTTACAAGACCAAAAAATTGTTCCATCAATTTCTAGCCTTTCCTGCTTTGAAAAAGTGCCTAATAATTTTTCTACATCAATTTTGTTTTCGCCGCCGCTTATTTGAGTAATACTTAATTCAAGTTCATCTATCAGGCCAAGAGCCATAAATTCATTTATCAGCGCCGGCCCGCCTTCAATTAAAATATTTTCGCCAAACTCTTCTCGCGCACGAGCGACCGCCTCTGTTGGTTGGCAATTCCAAAGACGGGCTAACGGATTCTCTGATAATGGATTAATTTGCCTACTAGATAAGATGACAAGGGGTACAGGTGTTCGCAAGTAAGGTTCATTTCGCGCAGTATTTCCACCAATAATTATGCAGTCCATTTCGCGCCGTCTTTTGAGAAATATTTCTCTATCTGCGCCACTTGATACCCCTTTTGATTTTCCATGCATCGTCGCAGATCCATCACTACCAACGACAAGAGTTGCCATAACTGACATGTGTGAAGATTAGAGCCTTTTTTAGCAGCGGTATCCATAATTTTTCGATTATCTCACAGGACGCACGCTCAAAATGATTTGAATGCTAGCGGGAGCCTCGGTTAGCCTTCCCTTGTGAATGCGCATCGCGTTTCTAGTACAAGCAAACTTTTATTCGTTACCAATGATTTTGGCCCAAGAGCCGGAGGTATCGAAACTTTTATTATTGGCTTAATCGAACGCTTGCCAAAAAATCAAGTAATTGTTTATACATCGGCCCAAAAAGATACTTCTGCCTACGATGCAAAGTGGATGAGCGAATTTGGTGTTGAAGTAATTAGAGATCGCTCGAAAATATTGCTGCCAACGCCACGCGTTGCGCGGGCGGTTTGCAAGATTGCCCGGAACCAAGGAATTCAAAGCGTAGCTTTTGGCGCTGCAGCCCCGCTGGCTTTATTGGCACCAGCCCTTCGTCGCGCTGGAGTAATGCGAATAGTTGCAATGACGCATGGTCACGAAGTTTGGTGGGCAAAAATATTTCCTTTTAATATTGCCATGCGCCAGATTGGCAATAGCGTTGATGTTCTTACATATCTTGGTGAATTTACGCGCTCTGCAATTTCTAAAAGTTTAAGTACAAGGGCTAGGCAATCAATGGTCAAGATTGCCCCCGGAATAGATATTGAACGCTTCAAACCTGTTGATGCCACAGATTTGCGTAAAAGTTTAGCTTTGGAATTCAAGAAAGTTATTATCTGCGTTGCTCGCTTAGTGCACCGAAAGGGGCAAGACGCTTTAATTGAAGCTATGGCGCAAATTTTAGAGCACGAGCCTGCTGCGCATCTCTTATTAGTTGGACAAGGCCCATACCGTAATCATTTAGAGTCCTTGGTTAGAAAATATCGCCTAGAAGAAAACGTTACATTTGTTGGTCGAATTCAATATGGAGAACTACCTAGATATTTATGTGTTGGCGATATTTTTGCTATGCCCGCGCGGTCTCGCTTCAACGGTTTAGAAGTTGAAGGTCTCGGAATTGTTTATCTTGAAGCAAGTGCTTGTGGTTTACCAGTAATAGCAGGCTCATCGGGTGGGGCACCGGATGCCGTTATTGAAAGCGTAACGGGCCTAGTTGTTGATGGAACAGAGCGGGCAGAAATTGTGGTGGCAATTTTAGAATTACTTGGAGACCCAGCACGCTGCGCAGATATGGGGCTAGCGGGTAGAAAATGGATTACAGAAAAGTGGCGCTGGGAAATTTGGGCTAGCGAATTTCGAAAAGTTTTACAGATTTGAAAGTAAGCCAGCTTTTCTGGCGATAGAGACCGCTTGCGTTCGATTTTCGGCGCTTAGCTTTCTATAGATTGCGGCTAAGTGAGTTTTAATTGTCGCCTCACTGCTAACGATGTAAGGTAGAAATACCTTCGCGAGTTAAAATCTTTTCGTCTCCGCTCAGAAAGACCACTTTCCTAGCTCTGTCTAAGAAAGTGGTTTTTTATTGCCCATGTTTTGCCCATGACTTTACATTGGAATCCGTTATGTTGATTCTGTTCTAAACATCCCAAGTTAGGATGTGACTAGCCAGGCAGTCAATCCTAAAAGAAAGATTTCAAGTCCGAATACAAAACCTTGCCTGAACCTTGGGTATGCCACATGAGACCACCGCCCGCATAGGCCCGTGATGCTGTCGCCGCTCTACCAGCAGTAGGACTCTGGGCAATAATCCTAATAGTGTTGTTATCGCCCGTACCGATACCCATGGCAGTTCCAACCAGGCTGCATAAATCAGTGTCTACTTTTCTTGGGGAACCTCACTATGTCGCAAATGAATCTTTGAATCGCGGCGGGCCTGTTCAAGACTAAATCATTTCTAAAATGGTCAGACTGCGCATTTGCGTCTATTGACTACCCAATAACTTTTATTCCTTTATGTAGCGCAGACCCAGGATTGGTAAGTTTTAAAAAGTTAAAAGCAAAATTGTTAAATAGATGAATAGATGAATTAACTAAAAGCGCCGAACAGGACGAACGAAGAGATTCGCTTGGTTCTTCACGAAGGGGGACTGGAACAGGTAAAAGAAGTACTGGATACTCGCGCTGTCCGCGCTGCTCTCAGAGGAGCTCCAGTAGCCGCTGCTCGCAGCAAAACTGTAGTCAAATGAGCTGCTGCTGTTGCAAACCTCGGTACTTTGCGTCTGCCCATTTGCATACCAGCAGAGTTGATTGAGTTCCTCTTTAGAGGGCAAGAACCAATCTGAGTAAGCAACGCCGCTAGTGGTAACGGTGTAGCTATCGGCTAACCCAGCAGCATATGTCGAAAAGGTTACTCCAGCATGTTTGGCAACAATAGTGGTGGTATTTGTCTGCCCCATTCCTATTGCTGTACTTGCAGTTCTACTGTCACTCGCGGCAGCATCAGTATAAATACTGTATGTTTGGCAATCTGCTTCTGATGAATTTCCACAGCCAGCATGAGTCGTTGCCCACGCCATTGTTGGATCTTCGCTACCGTTAAACCAATTGTTAGGCGCTGCTTCGTAATAATAAGCACCACCTAAACCATCTTGTGATAAGGGAAGAATAAATATCTTTCCTCCAGCAGGGCCGGTGTCCCCAATTGCATATGCACTTCCGCAGTTCTTCTGCCCGTCCTTGTTGTTGTCCTTGGACTTGTTCCCGTTCTTGTTGTTGGCCCTGCACTGCTCGTTCGTGGTCGCGGTCGGTGGCGCAACCGCAGTCGGAGCCTTAGTAGACGCAGCCGTCTTCGACGAAGGAGTATTTGCACTGGCCACCTGAAGGCCGCCAAGCACCACAACAGCAGCCAACACACCGATACCAACAGACTTGAAACGATTCACGGAATCCCCTTCGTACGAAATTAGACCAACCTGACAGCAGACTGTGACCAACCTGACAGCAGACTGTGACCAACCTGACAGCAGACTGTAACATTGTTTCGGTATTTTTCAAGGTGTTTGCGGCCAGTGGGAGTTAAGCGGCTGCTTCTGACTCGCTCTTTTCGATCAGTTGGTTAATCCAAGCCGTGGTGGGAATGGTAAGAATTTTCGGAACCTGGTTCGTGTGGAACCTTTCTGGGTTTTTTGCCCATGTTTTGCCCAGGAATTACTTCAGATAACTCTATTTATGGCCCGATAAAAGCAGGGTAAACTGGCTAAACAAGCGTAAGACGGGGTAATGAATATTTCAGACGCCTCACTGCTAATAAGGACTTTAAAATAGCGAGTCAGATTTATTTCCTTAAAAACTACGCTTAAAGCTTGAAAATCAGGGTCTCTTGCAAACAATTGGAATGGCCAATATTTATTTTGCCCGACCTTTGTCCGACTTTTTTACAGATTTGAAACTAAGCCAGCTTTTCTGGCGATGGAGACCGCTTGCGTTCGATTTTCGACCCTTAGCTTTCTGTAGATTGCGGCTAAGTGAGTTTTAATTGTCGCTTCACTTAAGAAAAGTTGCTTTGATAAAGTGCTATTTGAAGAACCACTTGGCAAAAGTGCAAGGACATCCAATTCACGCGCAGTTAAGCCAAATCCATCAGATTTTCGACTTAAAGCTTGGGCAACACCGCGTCCCACAAAACTCAAAGGGGCAGTAACGCTATGCGTTATAGCTGCAACTAATTCTGTGATCGGTGCACTCTTTAGTATGTATGCACTTGCCCCTGCCTGCATTGCCGAAAGTAAATGCGCATCATCATCATTTAGCGTTAATACGACGATTCCAATAGTTTTAGAAAGATTTCGCGCCCAGATAATTACATCAAAACCAGTACCATCTGGCAGATTTAAATCAACAACAATCACATCGGGGTTTTTATGCGCAATTTGGGCACGAGCTTCGGCTTGTGAAGCGGCTTCACCTGCAATTGTGAAACCGGTATTACTTAGCGCACGTTTCAAACCTTCTCGCACAATTGCATGATCATCAATTAGCAATACAGAAGTCATTTGCCAACCGCCGGTATTTCAATATTAATCGCAGTTCCATTTTGATTAGACTCGATTTCGAAAGTGCCACCTAATCTTTGAATGCGTTCGCGGACTCCGATTATTCCAAAGCGTTGGCTTTGGTTAGCCGCTCCACCTTGTCCATTATCTGTAATGCGCAATGAGATTGCGCCATCTCTTATTTTTGCAGAAATATCTAATTGATTAGCTTTGGAATGCGCGCTTACATTTTTGAGAATCTCTGTACTTATGCGGATGATTTCGTTCATAACATTTGGCGCCACATTTATTAAATCTGATTTTATTTCCATGGTATTGACACGACGCAAATCAAAGATTTCTCTGCGGATTCGTTCAATTATCTCGGTTGTTTGAAAACGAAGGCCGCGCAGACCAGCGCGCGTTATAAGCGGAGTTTGTGGTTGGCCAAGCAGAGTATCGAGCGAGTAACCCATGGCAACTAAATCTTGGGCAATACCATCGTGTAACTCCTGTGCTAGTCGGACTCGCTCAGAAGTTGACACGGATTCACCGTTTTACTCGGTCTTGGTAAAGAGTTGTGCAATTTCGCCAGCAAATTCTTTTGCTATGACATGGCGTTTTAGCGAAAGTTTAGGCGTTAAATGTCCGCCCGCAATTGTAAAATCAGTTGGTAAAATTACAAATTTGCGAATTGATTCTGCTCGACTTACCGCCTTATTTGTTTCATCAACGGCGCTTTGAATAACTGCAATTAAATCTGGGTCATTAGCTAAATCAGCCATTGAAGCGCCATCTTTTTTATTTGTCTTGACCCATAATTTAAGTGGTTCTTGATCAATTGTGATTAGGGCTGCAATGAAAGGTTGATTATCACCAACGACCATGCACTGGCTTACTAAAGGATTAGCGCGCAAGCGGTCTTCCAATAAGGTAGGGGCAACATTTTTACCACCTGATGTAACAATTAATTCCTTTTTGCGTCCAACAATGTATAGGAAGCCATCCTCATCTAATTTTCCAAGGTCACCAGTTTTAAACCAACCATCAGAATTAAATGCCTCGGCATTTGCAGCTTCATTTTGCCAATAACCACGCATAACGATTGGACCACGGATGAGGACCTCGCCATCTTCGGCAATTGCAATTGAAGTTCCAGGGACAGGGCGACCAACCGAACCTACGCGCTGGGCGCTTGATAAATTAAGAGTGGCACCAGCAGTTGTTTCAGTTAAACCGTAGCCTTCTAAAACTGTTATTCCGGCACCCCGATAAAAATGTCCTAACCGTTCTCCGAGTGGGGCACCGCCCGAAACTGCCGCTTCCACCGCACCGCCCATACCTGCACGAATTTTGGAAAAAACCAATTTATCGAAAACTTTATGTTTTAGCGCCAAAATTGGCGAGGTGTGTTTTTTATCTAGGCTTATTGAATATGCAATTGCTACATCAGCAGCTTTTCTAAAAATATTTCCTTTACCTGCAGCCTCTGCGCGTGCTTCGGAGCCATTGTAAATTTTTTCAAAGATACGTGGAACTGCTAACACGAAAGTTGGCTTAAAAGATGCTAAATCTTTTGGTAACGCAGCAACAGGATCGCTGCAATGCGCCAAATGTAAGCCAGCCTTGATTGCCCCAATTTGAACCATGCGACCAAAAACATGTGCCACAGGCAGAAATAGCAGAGTTGATCCACCAGGCTTTAAGAAAAGATCACTTGCGCCTTCAACAACATTGCCGCACTCAGATAAAAAATTACCGTGAGTTAGCTCTACGCCCTTGGGTTTTCCAGTTGTACCTGATGTGTAAATTAACGTTGCTAACGTTTCCGGAACAAGTGAGTTTCGTCTGCGATCAATTTCATCATCAGTGATTGCAACGCCAGCAGTTTTTAGAACCTCAAGAACATCATCGGACATACTCCAGATATATTTGGTGTGTGCAGGTTTAACCGAATTTACTGCATCGCGAAGCGCTGGAGTCTCAACGATAATTCCAACCGAACCTGAATCATTGAGAATCCAATCAATTTGTTCGCTCGATGATGTGTCATAAATTGGAACAACGACTGCGCCGGCATACCAAATTGCAAAATCTAAAATTGTCCATTCGTATCGAGTACGCGACATGATGGCAACGCGATCTCCAATAGCGATACCTGATGCGACCAGACCTTTAGCCGTTGCGCGAATTTGTACTTCTACTTGGCTAGCGCTCTGAGCTTTCCAACCGTCACCTTCTGCTTTGGACATAATGATGCGCTCAGGTTCAAACCAAGCGCGCTCGGCAATTAAATTTGTTAGATTACCAGTTGTTGCAGCAGGGACGAGGGCCGTGACGGTGATTTCATTCATAGTGGGAAGGCTATGGCAAGAGCCGTCTTTTCGGAAGAGGGGTAACCTTGCACCCATGAGCGATTTTAGTAAGTCAACGGTAACCATTGAGGCATCGGCAGCTGCTGTTGCGAGCGTGCTTTTTGCCATCGATAAATACCCAGAATGGTCCACATCTATAAAATCGGTAGAAACCATCGCGAGTGATGCCGAAGGGCGAATCACGCAAGCTAAATTAACTATCGATGCGGGCATGATGAAAGATCGTGTCACCTTAGATTATGACTGGAGTGGTGCTCCAAATAAACTCTCATTTACTTTTAATGATGCTGATCTTTTAACTGCAATGGATGGTTCTTACTTAATAAAAGCAATTGATGACGATACAACCGATGTGACCTATGAATTAGAGGTTGCTATATCAATGCCAATTCCTGCGATGATGCGCAAAAAGGCTGAAAAAACAACAATTGACCAAGCGCTATCGCAATTAAAAGCACACTTAGAAGGTTAAGTATTGTTAACTATTGGCGTTGATGTTGGCGGCACTAAAGTTTTAGGTGGCCTAGTTGACAAAGATGGCAAAGTTATTGCTACTGCGCGCAAGGATACTCCGCGTCAAGGTGGAAGAGCTCTTACTCAAACAATTGCTGATATTGCTAAAGAATTGATGCAATCACATGATGTGCTGGCAGTTGGAGTTAGTGCCGCAGGTTTCGTTTCATCTGATCGTCAAACAATGTTGGCAACGCCAAATATTGCAGATTGGAATGGCGTTGATTTAGATTCCGAACTCACAAAATTAATTAACAAGCCAGTTGTAATTGAAAATGATGCTAATGCTGCAGCTTGGGGTGAAGCAAAATTTGGTGCAGGGCGCAATAAAAATCATATGATTCTATTAACTATCGGAACAGGGCTCGGTGGTGGAATTGTTTTTAATGGTGCGCTTGTGCGTGGTGCATTCGGAACTGCTGCTGAGTTTGGCCATATGCGAGTAGTGCCTGATGGGCATTTATGTGGATGTGGTGCACGCGGATGTTTTGAACAATACGCATCAGGAAGCGCTTTGCTTCGCCATGCGCGCGAAGCAATTAGTGCTAGCCCTGATATGGCGCGCAATTTACTTTCTCGAGCTAACGGAAGTATTGAAGGTTTAACTGGTGCCGATATTACGCAGGCAGCAAAGGAGGGTGACCCAGTAGCCCTTGCCGCTTTTAATACAACTGCCGAATGGTTAGGCGCTGGTATCGCATCGCTATCTGTTCTGCTTGACCCCGATTGTGTTGTAATTGGCGGGGGAGTAATAGATGCTGGTGAAATTTTGCTCGCCCCCCTTCGGCGTGCCCTGGTTCGCTATATGCCATTTGCTGGGAAACATCCGTACCCAGAAATTATCGCTGCCCAACTTGGCAATCAAGCAGGTTTAGTCGGAGTTGCAGATTTGGCGCGTTCTTAAAATTTAGAGTGCAACACCATCGTCATCGTGATAACCACGTTTTAACCAGCGGCGAATTGCGCGCTTCATGGAAAAATAAACTGCGCCGATAGATTCTTTGGCTGGATTTGGTTGTTTAAATCTTTCCAGATCTTCAAAGCTTTCTAATTCATCTAAATAAGTTGTCGGCGTGGATTCATCGAGAGATAAACCCGAAACTATCGAGTTGAATTCGTCACGAATTAGTTCTTCCTCGTCGAAGTTTTCTTCATCATCGGCTCCAGGTATTCTTGCCACGCTCAAATAGTGTCATAGAGCCCGCAACACGCTAAATTAGGCGAAGTAGCCACGCTCAAGTGAGGAAGGTAGGCGTATGAATAATTTGCCATACGGTCTATTGCGCACTTTCCTGACTCCGATTCTGATCTTTGCCTACCGGCCAAAAGTAAAAGGCTTACGCAATGTCCCAAGTAAAGGGCCAGTAATTATTGCCTCAAATCATTTATCTTTTAGCGATTCAATTTTTATGCCGCTAGTTGTTGCGCGCAAAGTAACTTTTCTTGCCAAGAGTGAATATTTCACTTCGCCTGGGCCAAAAGGTTTACTAAAAAAAATAACTCTTACCGCACTCGGTCAAGTTCCAGTTGATCGCTCAGGTGGTCGTCGAAGTGAGGCAGCCCTTTTAACAGGGTTAAAAGTTTTGGCAGAGGGTGCTTGTCTTGGAATTTATCCAGAAGGGACTCGTTCTCCTGATGGACGCTTATACAAAGGACGCACTGGAATTGCTCGCATCGCAATTGAATCTGGGGCTCCAGTTATTCCGGTTGCCATGTTTAATACCGAAAAAATTCAGCCGACTGGCACGCTTATTCCAAAAGTTATGCGCGTTGGTATGACTTTCGGAGAGCCTATGTACTTTGAAGGTGATTCAACCGACCTGTTATATCTGCGCGAGGTAACTGATCAGATTATGAAAGCAATTCAAGAATTATCTGGCCAGGAATATCTCGATGTGTATGCACCGAAAAAGAAATCACCGCAAGAGGATGAAGATTAATTTTCAAGCGATAAACGCTGCGTCAAATAATTACATGTTCCGCAGGTAGGGCCAGCATCAGGTAAATCACCTTCTAAAACCGTAATAAATTCACCGATTACTTTTAAGAAATTGCCTTGGTCGCGCGCAACCGGCAAATATTTTTGCGCCATCCCAAAACCGTATGAACTTGCATCTTCACCGATTGCATGTGTTGGATTCCAGACGAGTAAACCCATAGATGCAACGGTTACGCCTTTGCCTGCCGCCGGATTTTCCATGGAATAGGCATAGGCTTCTAATTGCGGTGAATAAAATTCGCCGTTATCGCGATCGGAATCGCTGACTTTGCAATCGATTAACCCGACGGTGCCGTCATCATTTTGTGCGACCAAGTCGTATTTACCCAAAATTCTCCAACGCGTTATCTGCCCATTTACCTCTAACGGTTTGCTCTTTACCCATTCGCTCCATTTAGTAACTTTGCCTGAGCGAAGGGATGAATGGATTTCGCTCATGGATGCGCCTCTAAAGTGTTCTTCTTGCATACTTGCGAAAGTTCCAACAAGCGGGAAAGCCCCAGGCATGGTTACTTTGTACCAATATTTAATCCATAAACAACGCTTGCATGTCGATAGACCAAAAGTTAAGTCAGAGGGAGAGATATTTTCACGGGCTGGTTTTTCGGGTTTTCTCATAGGAGCATCCTGCTATCTACCACTGACAATTAGCCATAAGGAGCTCACTTTAACGCATGAGTTATTGCTGAAATTATTACTAAAGTTCCTAAAGTAATCATGACAGCGCCACCAGTGGTGCGTAACCTTTCCAAGCGTTTCTCATCAGTTGCCAGCCATTGGCGCGCAGTTCCAGCAAGCAAAGCCCATGAACCATCGGAAATAAGCGCCAAAATAGAGAATATGCCACCTAATAAAATCAATTGACTCGTCATATGACCGCGATCGCGATCGACAAATTGTGGCAAGACGGCAGCGAAGAAAACTAAACCTTTGGGATTAAGCGCGCCCACCCAAAAACCATCTCGCATTGATCGCAAAACACCTGGTGCAATATCGCCCTGATTTTTCATATCGGCGGCGTGGATTCTGCGATGTCGGATTGCATCGATGCCCAGATAAATTAGATATCCGCCGCCACCCCATTGAACCACGGCATATGCCAAATCAGATTTCTGCAAAATTGGGCCTAACCCAATTGCTACAAGAGTGGCTAGTGAAAAAGCACCCGTGACATTTCCAGCAACAGTAAAGATTGCAGTTTTACGACCCCAAGCAATGGCCCGAGCGATTACGAATAAAACACTCGGGCCCGGTGCCAAGATAATTACCATCGCGGCCACGATATATTCAGCCAGCCGCGATGGAATCACCATAGGCGCGATCTTACTTGCTCCCTTTCACTGGCCATTTGAGCTTGCCCTTTGAGTTGCACGCTGGGCAAAATTGGAGTTAACTAGCTATTCGATATATCGAATCGATACATAAAGCGATAGGAGGCTGGCTGTGCGCTCACGTAGCGAATCCCTTGAATTTGCCCTTCTTGGTTTTTTATCGCAAAGCCCGCTGCATGGTTATGAATTGCGAAAGCGAATGGCTGCAATTTATGGTCCATTTCGCGCCCTGTCATTTTCGGTTCTGTATCCGCAATTGCGTCGCATGATGGATGCAGGGTCAATCCAAGAATCGAAGGTTGAATCTCTGAGTCGGCGCTCGCGAATTGTTTATGAGTTAACCGAAAAGGGCGTCGCTCGTTTCGCCAATTTAACCGAAACCGTAACTCAAGATACTTGGGAAGATGAAGGTTTTGAAATTCGCTTTGCGTTCTTTAGCCCAACATCTACAAAAAATAGAGTCAGAATTCTTGAGGGCCGTCACTGGCGCCTTAAGGAGAAAGCAGAAATTCTGCGCGGTGAGCTCGAGAAATCACCAGTTGGAATCGATAAATATTTGGAGGAGTGGCGACGTCATTCCTTGGAATCAGCTGATCGCGAAATCGCTTGGCTAGAAGACATGATTAAAACCGAGAGGAAATAAGTTGAATATCATTACCGGTAAGGGCGACATCCGTGTTGCAATCGTTGGCGTTGGAAACTGCGCTAACTCGTTAGTCCAAGGAGTTGAGTACTACAAAGATGCCGCGCGCGACCAAGAGATTCCAGGGCTCATGCACGCAGTTGTTGGGGAATACCACATCTCTAATATCAAGTTCGTTGCTGCCTTTGATGTAGATGCTAAGAAAGTTGGCCTTGATTTAGCCGATGCAATTTGGGCTAGCGAGAACAACACAATCAAATTTAGTGATGTTGCAAAAACGGGTATCCCAGTTTTGCGTGGTCCTACAAATGATGGCCTCGGTCGCTATTACCGCGAAACTATTACCGAGTCTGATACACCGGCAGTAGATGTTGTGAAAGTATTAAAAGATGAAGAAGTTGATGTTCTAATTTGCTACCTTCCTGTGGGTTCGGAAGTGGCTGCGAAATACTATGCACAGTGCGCTCTTGATGCGGGCGTAGCTTTTGTAAATGCTTTACCAGTCTTTATCGCTTCTGACCCAATCTGGGCCAAGAAATTCGAAGATGCAGGATTGCCAATTATCGGCGATGATATTAAGAGCCAAGTGGGAGCAACAATTACTCACCGCATCATGGCTAAATTATTTCAAGATCGTGGCGTTCACTTAGATCGCACCTATCAATTAAATGTTGGTGGAAATATGGATTTCAAGAACATGCTCGAGCGTGATCGGCTTGAATCTAAAAAGATTTCAAAAACTAACTCGGTAACATCTCAACTTGATTATGAAATTGGCGAAAAAAATGTTCACATTGGTCCATCTGACTACATTCCTTGGTTAGATGATCGCAAGTGGGCCTACGTTCGCCTAGAGGGCCGTGCATTTGGCGATGTTCCACTTAACCTCGAATACAAATTAGAAGTATGGGATTCACCAAACTCCGCTGGAGTCATCATCGATGCACTTCGCTGCGCAAAGCTTGGCTTAGATCGCAAGATTGGTGGCGCACTTTTATCACCTTCTAGTTACTTTATGAAGACACCGCCAATCCAATACAGCGATGAGCAAGCCCACGATAAGACTGAAGATTTCATCTCTGGAAAGCTAGATCGCTAATACATTTCTTATATTTAATTTAGGCATGAAAAAGCCCCCTTGAAAAATCAAGGGGGCTTTTTCTAACCCATCACGGAGAGTTGAGGGTTAGGTCGTCGCCTCTTGTGAAGTGCGACGAATATGAATTAACCCAGCAATTGTCTAACTATTTGCAGGCGTGAAAAGCAAATTATGAAGTGGTAGCACTCAAATTAAAACTAAAATGAAATCGAGATGGTCAGTACTCAGCTGATTTGATGTAAAAGACTTACATTAAACGTGCTTTATTCGATATGACGATTGCAAATGGATCGACCGTCGGGACCAATTTCCGAGTGAGAACAGGCAACATTTAATTTATCGAAAGCGTTATCGCCATAATGAGTTCGGTAGGCAAGTGCTAACAAAACTCGCAAATTAGTATCGCCGTCAGACTTAATGTTAAATACTTGCGCACTTCTGCTAACGGTATTTTCAATTACTTTTTCGGTATGTGCAGTTTCTAAGGCAATGGCAGAATTCGATTTTCCTTCACAGACTAATTCAAGAACAAGTTGTTCAAAGGGCGATAATTCTCGACTCGATATCGTGATATCTCTTGCCATTTTGGCCACCTCTCCGTGGTGGTTATATTGTGCTACAAACGGATGTGAAAACCCACCCCTAAGATGAGCCAATGAGTGAATTCTTGGTCACACGATCTGGTCAGATTTTGACCTTATCCTTTAATCGCCCTGAAAAAATGAATGCAATAACTAGGGCAATGTATGGCGGACTTGCTAAAGGCTTAAATGATGCGGCGGGCGATTTTGGAATTCGCGTCGTTATTTTGACTGGCGAAGGTGAGCACTTCACAGCGGGGAATGACATCAAAGAATTTATGGATCACCCACCAACATCGGACTCAAGTGAAGTTGCAACATTCCTAGCTGCGCTACTGAATTTTCCAAAACCTTTAATCGCAGCGGTTAAGGGAAATGCCGTTGGCGTTGGAGCGACAATGTTGTTGCATTGCGATCTTGTTGTGGCTTCCCCTAGCGTTGCTTTCTCAATGCCTTTTGCATCCCTCGGCTTGGTACCAGAGGCTGGCTCTAGTTATTTATTTCCGCAATTAGTTGGCTATCAAAGAGCTGCCAGAATTTTTATGACGGGCGAAACTTTTAGTGCCGAAGATGCGAAAGAGATGGGGCTGGTAACAACGATTGCAGCAGATCCATTATCCGAAGCGCTAAAACTTGCGGGGCATATCGCCGAACAACCACCGCAAGCAATTATTAATACGAAAGCACTTTTGAAGGCACGACACCATGATTCGGTGGCAGCAGTTATGAAGGTTGAATTCGAATTATTTGCAATGGCCCTGCAATCAGATGAAGCAATGGATGCCTTCATGAAATTTATGGCAAAGAAGGGCAAGAAATGAGCATCACTGGCGATCTAAGTGGTAAGCGGATATTTATTACTGGGGGATCGCGCGGTATTGGTTTAGCGATTGCCCTGCGCGCAGCAGCTGATGGTGCATCAATTGCAATTGCTGCCAAGACTGTCGAAGTTAATCCAAAATTGCCAGGAACTATTTATAGCGCAGCAAAAGAGATTGAAGCCGCTGGCGGGGTAGCCTTGCCAATTCAATGCGATTTGCGCGATGAAACTCAAATCGAATCGGCCGTTGCAAAAGCGGCAAGTGAATTTGGTGGGATAGATATCCTTATTAACAACGCCAGCGCAATTAATTTGACCAAGACTGAAGCAACTCCCGCCAAGCGCTTTGATCTGATGTTTGATGTAAACGTTCGCGGAACTTTTCTCACCTCACAAGCTGCGATCCCACATTTGCGCACATCAGCTCAAGCCGGACGCAATCCACATATTTTGACCCTTTCGCCGCCACTTTCGATGAAAGCGAAATGGTTTAAGAACCATGTGGCTTACACAATGGCTAAATATGGAATGAGCATGTGCGTTCTTGGAATGTCTGAAGAGTTCAAAAAAGATGGCATTGCCGTAAATGCGCTTTGGCCACGTACTGCCATCGACACCGCGGCTCTGCAAATGATTCCAGGAGTTGATTCATCCGCTTGTAGAACACCGCAAATTTATGCCGATGCCGCCTATGTAATCCTCAATCGTAATGCCAAGGAATGTACCGGAAACTTCTTTCTCGATGACGAAGTCTTAGCATCGGTCGGCGTGACTGATTTGGATAAGTATTCGGTGGTTCCCGGCACAACGGATTTCTTGCTTGATTTCTTCTTGGATTAATATGAAAGCGTAAGAAGTGGATACCCTATAAGTTAGTATCTACCTATGAATTCAATACTTGCTCTGGGAATCTTTCTAGTTGCCTATTTTTTTATTGCGACAGAAAAATTTAACCGTATCGCAATTGCTGTTACTGGTGCGGGATTGATGTTGGCACTTAAGCTCACCGATGCCGAACATGCCTTTTTTAGTCACGAAACCGGAGTCGACTGGAACGTAATTTTACTGCTCTTAGGAATGATGATTATCGTCAGCGTCATCCACAAAACTGGATTCTTCGAATTTGTTGCCCTCCATTTAGTACGCCTTGCAAAGGGCCGACCTGTCTATATCTTGGTATCGCTTTCAATCTTTATTGCATTGGCTAGTGCAATCTTGGATAACGTCACAACCATCATGCTCGCTGTTCCAATGATAATTATTGTGGCAAAGAAGCTAAATATTTCGCCAACTCCACTGCTACTTGCTGGGATCTATTCCAGCAATATTGGGGGAGCCGCAACTTTGATTGGTGATCCACCAAATATCATCATTGCCAGTAAAGCTGATCTTTCATTCAATGACTTCTTGGTTAACATGGCACCGATGGTCGTTGTTGTTCTGATTGTCATCATCCCAATGATGGTTTTTATGTTTAGAAAGCAACTTGTTAACTCACCAGCCGATCGTGCGGCTCTTGCAGATATCAATCCTCGCGATTTCTTAAAAGATATTCCTCTCCTTAAGAAAAGTGGATTAGTTCTCGTAGCAACCATTATTGCCTTCATCACTCACTCTATAACTCATCTCGAACCATCGGTGATTGCACTCCTTGGCGCCGGAATACTTGTTGCAATCACTCGCTTAAAGCCACGCGACTACGCCCTCGACGTCGAGTGGGGAACCCTTCTCTTCTTCGCAGGTTTGTTTATTATGGTCGGGACTCTGGTTAAGGTCGGTGTTCTGGCTGAATTCGCCAATTTCCTTGCAGAGCAATTTGCCGGCCGCCCCGAGTTTGCAACGTATTCTCTCTTGGGTATTTCTGCAGTGCTCTCTGGTATCGTCGATAACATTCCTTATGTTGCGGCCATGTCGCCAGTTGTTGCTGACCTATCTACAACTCTTTTTGCTGCTGGAGATAAGACGTTGTGGTGGGTCCTTGCATTTGGTGCCGACTTCGGTGGGAATGCCACAATTGTCGGGGCAAGCGCTAACGTTGTAGCAATTGGCCTGGCAGCTGCTGCTGGTTACAAGATTTCCTTTTGGACCTTTGCAAAGTACGGAATCCCAGTGACTATAGTTTCAACGGCGATGGTTGCTCCGTACATTCTCTTAAGGTATTTCTAAGAAGTACAGGATCCGCCCTTATAGGGCGAGGCTTCTCTTTATCGCATGCGACAGGTGTCCAATCCTCTATACTGGTACAATATCTTGTACCACTTGAAAGGGGGAGTTTATGGCTATCACTGCATCTGTCGCTAGAGCACAACTTTTTCCACTCATCGAGCAAGTAAATGAAGATATGAAACCTATATTCATCACCTCAAGGAGCGGTAATGCGGTTCTCATCTCTGAAAGTGAATATGAGTCCATGCTTGAAACACAATATTTGTTATCAACTCCGGGCAATCGCGAATGGATTCTGAAATCAATTACGGAAGCAGATCGTGGTCAAACTGTGAAGATGGATTTTCCAATTACCCTTGATAAGGTGAGAAAAAAGAAAGTTGCACCTGTAGCGAAGAAGGCCAAGAGCTCTCGATAGTGGCAAAAGCCCAAAAATTCAGCTCAATAGTACTCACCCGCAGAGCTGAACTGGATTTGCGGTATTGGAAATCAAGCGGGAATCAGGCAAAAATTGATCGCATCAATAAACTCATAGAGTCCTGCGCGCTTTCTCCATCAGATGGAATAGGCAAGCCTGAGCTGCTCAAATTCAAAGGCGAGGATACATATTCAAGGCGAATCGATAAGACACATCGCCTTGTTTATCGCATCGATGCGAATGTGTTGATAATTCTTTCTATGAGATTCCACTACGAGAAGTAGTGGGGGAAAGCTAAATTTCCAGCAATCATGGACTTCGCCCCTTTACACCTGCTGATATAATTTTTCCCGTGATTCGGAAGAAGTTCTATGCAGTGGGCGCCTCTTTTGCTGCTCTTGCAAAAAATCCAAATGTTAAATATCTCGAGGCAGATGCAGCGGTGCATGCAGCTGCAGTGCAGCTTTCTGCTCCTTGGGGGCTTGATCGAGTAGATCAACGTTTGCTCCCACTTACATCATCGTTTAGCGATGGAGATAATTCGGCAAGTGGCGTGAACGTTTATGTAGTCGATACCGGGATAAACACATTGCATAGTGAATTTGAAGGTCGCCTCACCGCTGGATACAGTTCAGTTGCAGGTGGCATAGAGGATTGCAATGGCCATGGAACCCATGTTGCCGCAACGGTTGCCGGGCGCACATACGGGATTGCAAAGAGCGCAACCATCGTCCCCGTGCGGGTGCTTGATTGTGCGGGCTCCGGCACTTACTCATCTGTTATTGCAGGACTTGATTGGATAGCAGCTAGCGCTCCATCAGGGGTTCCAGCAGTAGTGAATATGAGCCTTGGAGGCCCAGCAAGTAGCACTCTCGATGCAGCGGTAAAGAACTTAATAAGTCGCGGCATCTCAGTTGTTGTTGCTGCCGGAAATTCAAATACAGATGCCTGCACAGCATCTCCTGCCAGAGTTGCAGAAGCAATTACTGTTGGCGGAACTACCATTACAGATTCACGTGCGAGTTACTCTAACTTCGGAACTTGCCTTGATCTTTTTGCCCCAGGCAGTGCAATTACATCAGCATGGACAGGTTCTGCAAGTGCGACGAACACCATTAACGGAACTTCTATGGCAGCTCCACATGTGGCAGGAATTATTGCTCGTTTTATTGCTGCCAACCCATCACTTTCTCCTTCTCAAGTTGCATCTTCCTTGAAGGCGGGTGCGACTGAAGGTGTTATTGGATCTGTTGGTTCGGATTCTGTGAACTTACTTGCTTATCTTGATTTTCTATTTGATGGATCGGTCGTGGTTCAACCTATTGAGGTTCCAAGGACAGTGGTCCCAGGAAAAAATAGGACAAGTCCAGGGAAGAAAAAGTAGCGCTAACTGGGCCAGCATCTCCGTCAGTTTTATAGGCCCACTTTCCTGCAAATCGTAACTTTCTTATACTTCCAACTCGAATCCGATACATTAGAATCTCAATCTAATATTAGAATTGGATTTTACGGGGAGGCGTGGCTATGCATAAGCATACGACGACTCGGTTCGCCCGCAGCGATTGGAAAATTCCAAATCTACGACGACGCAAGATCTTAACGGCGGCGCCGTGATTGCATCACTCTTTAGGAGAAATTTGGGGCTGAGGTCACTGATTCTTGCCTCTTTATTAGCTGGATTTCTGAGCTGGATTCAAATTCCGAGTGCTAGCGCTGACGCATCCACTGGGGCAGTTACAAATACTGTAAAATCAACTGGTGGTGGTGGTTCACCTGCAACTGGAACTTGCCCCACAGGTTACATATTGATGCAAGTTAATGCTCAGAGCGTCGCATGGGATAGTTCTTACTCACTTGCCCAGATATATGGCACCTGTCGCTTATTAAATTCCGCTGGTTCTGATTATCAGGAGACATCATCAACTATTGGTACGTGGGGATCGGGAACAGGAAGTGCTACCTCAGATTCTTGCGCTGCGACTAAGGTAATTGTTGGTGTGCGGGTTTACAAAACTGTAGGTGGCTACGCGCGAGCGTTAAAGCTTCTGTGCGGAAGTCTCCCTAACGGAGCTTCGTCTGCTCTTAATGCTGCAGCAATTGGTGATGCAAATGGTTCATACCAAGATTTACAGTGTGCCTCTAATACTGTTGCAATCGGAATCGACGTACATGTTGGACTTATTATGGATAAGTTTGGACTTCGATGTGGATTTGTCACTGGTGCAACCCAGCCAGCCCTGACCCTGTCACCTTCTACCGTC
>JBCKHB010000002.1:0-117178 GCA_038906075.1 Candidatus Planktophila sp. | reverse complement strand
TTATAAACAACTCCGTAAAGTTTTAGATGAAAACGATGGCCTTCCAAATATTGAAAATATTGCTGATGAACGAATGAAGGCCCTCTTCACCGAATTATCTGTCGAACCAATCAAAGCCGATGGAAAACCAACGCCGGTCTATGTTGCAAGCATCGTTGCAAGATTGCGCGAAGTTGCAATTTCGCGTTCCATTGCCGAATTGAAATCGAGTCTGCAGCGCCTTAACCCAATTGAAAATGAGATCGAATACAACGCAGCATTTGTCCATCTTGTCGGGCTGGAAAGCGAAAAACGCGTTCTTCATGATTTAGCCATTGGCGGCCTCTAAAATCCTGCGCGATTTGGCAGCCTTGGCAACGCGTGCGATAGAGTTCGCACATCTCGCTTTGCGCGAGATAAATAGTCCCTGATAGCTCAACGGCAGAGCAGCCGGCTGTTAACCGGCAGGTTCTTGGTTCGAATCCAAGTCAGGGAGCTTTAACAAGTTTAGAAACTAGGAAGAAGACTGTGGCTCGATATAGAACTCAGAACAGAAGCGTTTTGGAATCTTGGCGATCGCAAGCCCCTGCTACCCGATTAATTCGCCTTTGGCTAGGTGTTACATGGATTTATGCGGGGTAAGATTTGCGATGTATTAAGCCAATTGAAAGGGTGCGAATAATTTATGAAAATAAGCTCCATCCATCAATATTTTGCACGCTCGACTTCTGCCAAGGTCGCTCTAGGTTTTCTATTAGGCGCAACGCTGGTTGGCTCACTTGCAACCGCAGCAATTACAGCTCCTTTGGGCGTAAGAGCTTGTGTTGATAATCGCACGCAAGCACTCTATTTATCTAAGGATGGATCGTGCAACAAAACTCGGACTTTTGTAAATCTGGGCGGGACTTCTATTGATGTAAAGTTGATTGCTCAAAACGTTACGCCATCGGTTGTATCAATTAAAGTAAGTACACCCACAGGAGGCGGTACAGGTTCAGGTTCAATTTATAGAACTTCAGCAACTTCAAGTTACATCATCACAAATAACCACGTAGTCGAAGACGCAGCAATTTCTGGCAATATCACGGTTGAATTTTTCAATGGAGATGTAGTCGATGCGACCATTGTTGGTCGAGATGCCACCTATGACATTGCAGTAATACAAGTTAAAAGAGGAAATTTGCCAGTAATAGCACTTGGTGACTCGGCAAAAATTAGCGTTGGCGATCCAGTTGTTGCAATCGGTTCACCGCTTGGATTGGCAAGTACAGTAACTAGCGGAATAATCTCAGCTCTTAATCGCCCAGTAATAGCTGGAACATCTGGTTCCGAATCCTATGTAAATGCAATTCAAACTGATGCCGCCATTAATCCTGGTAATTCAGGTGGTGCGTTATTAGATTCGCAAGGGCGAATCATTGGCGTGAACTCGGCAATTGCTACGCTATCTAGTGGTGGAGCTAGTGGAAGTATTGGGCTAGGTTTTTCGATTCCAATCAACGAAGCCAAACGTATAATCGAAGAACTTATTGCAACTGGCAAATCAACGCGACCAGTTCTTGGAGTATTTTTTGACACAACCTTTACAGGTATAGGTGCTAAAATTTTGCGTTTAAGCCCGGGCGATGCAGCAGAAAAAGTAGGAATCCCAGCAGGATCAGTTATTCGCGCTATTGATGGAGTTAAAATCGCTGATTCGGTTGGTGCGGTTGTTCGTATTCGCTCCTATGCACCTGGCTCAACGGTTAATGTGCAGGTTGATTTACCAACAGGGGGCCAGAAAACTTTTAGAGTTATATTGGGCAGCGCACCGTCGAATTAACATGAATGAAATATCGCCACGCTAAGATTAAGCCATGGCCCTATTTCGTTTACATGTTGCACTTCCTGATCGTCCCGGTTCACTCGGGACAATCGCATCTGCAATTGGCGCAGCCGGTGGAGATATTCGCGGGCTTGTTGTAAAGAAGAGTGAAGATGGTCGCGGCTTTGATGATATTACCGTTGCAATTCCAGGAAATGATCCAACTGATTTAGTAAATGTTTTATCGGCCATTGGCGGCGTTGAAGTTATTTCTATAACGCCACTCTCTTAATTTATTAAATAATCTTTGCACCTTGGCTCGGCAATGAAGTAAAAAAACGCGGTTTTCTAAATTTCCTTGCGCTAAAAGCTTCTTGAATCATTCCTCGAGTTACTTCGACTTTATTTTTATCAATCAAAGCAATCGCACTTCCACCAAAGCCGCCACCGACCATGCGCGCACCAAGTGCTCCTGCGTTAATCGAAGTTTCAACAGCCAAGTTTAATTCGGGGCAAGAAACGGTGTAATCATCACGAAGTGATGCATGTGAACCATTTAGTAATTTCCCAAGGAGATTAAAATTCTGCGCGCTAAGGGCATCAACTGCATCAAGTACGCGCGCCATCTCGGATATTGCGTGGCGTGCTCGAATGAACTCAACTTCGGTTAATTTCTGTCTTTGCTCTTCTAACTCTTGCATATTTAAATCGCGCATTGAAGAAACTCCAAGTTTCTTTGCAACACTTTTACAAGATGCGCGCCGTTCGGCATACCCACCATCAACTAGTGCGTGGTGGGCCTGCGTATCAATAATTAATAGTTCTAGCCCATGGGCTGCGACATCGAATGGAATATGTCTAGTCGTTAAGTCGCGACAATCTAGTAGCATCACTGATCCAGCTATTGCCATTAAGGAAATAGATTGATCCATAATTCCGCAAGGCATTCCAACGTATTCGTTTTCAGCTTTTTGGGCTAAGCGAGCAAGTGTTGGTAAATCAAAACCTAAATTAAAAAGTTGATTGAGCCCCGTTGCAATGGAACATTCCAACGCTGCCGATGATGAAAGACCAGCACCAACTGGGACTTGTCCATCAATGAATAGGTCGATCCCATCCTTAACACCCAATGACCAAATAACACCTAAGGCATAACGTTCCCACTTACCTGCTAACCCTGGCTTTACATCATCAAGATTTACTTCAATTACGCCATTGCCGCGTTGAGCCGATGAAATCCTAATTTTTTTATCATTTCGCTTTCGAATTCCTACATAAGCGCGATCTTTAATCGCAAAGGGGAGCACAAAACCATCACTGTAATCAATATGTTCACCGATTAAATTAACTCGACCTGGAGCTGCTGCGATTAGGTCAGGGCTTTGATTAAAAACTTTAACAAATTTTTCAGTAATGGTGGCCATAATCAACCAAAAGATGCAAGAGTGTCAGCGACCATTGCGTTGATATCGCGCGTTGGTGACCAATTAAGTCCACGCCTAGCTTTGGAAATATCGGCAATTAGAACGTCTGGATCACCACAGCGGCGCGGTGCATCGATAGCTGGAATCTCTTTACCTACTGCCGCACTTGCTGCGGCAATAACTTCCCTAACTGAATAACCATCTCCGCTTCCCAAATTATAAATTTCGTGGACACCGCCCTTTAGCGTTTTAAGCGCGCTAATGTGTGCATCAATTAAATCTACGACATGGAGATAATCACGAATACAAGTTCCATCTGGCGTTGGCCAATCGGTGCCAAAAATCTTAACTGGATTATTAATCGTGGCGCGCAAAACATTTGGTATTAAATGTGTTTCAGGGTTATGCCGCTCGCGCAGCCAACCATTTTTAGATTCAAGGGCTCCAGCAACATTGAAATAGCGAAGCGATGTTGCGGCAAGGCCATGGACTTTGGCTTCCATTGAAATCATTTGATCAACAATTAATTTTGTAGCGCCATATGGATTGGTTGGATTAGTTTGCTCACTTTCAAGAATTGGCATACTTGCAGGTTCGCCATATGTTGCAGCCGATGATGAGAAAACAATTGAGTTAATATTTTGTTTTCTCATCTCGTCTAATAAGTTGGTCGTTCCGCCAACATTGACGGATTTGTAGAGTTGGGGTTTTTCAACCGATTCAGCAACGAGTGATTTTCCAGCGAAATGTATAACAGCATCAATGCCGTTTAAGGCAGGCACCAGAGCGCCTCTATCCAGAAGTGAGCCTTCGATAAATCGAACACCGATTGGGACAGTATCGGCATGGCCAGTACTGCAATCATCAAAAATCGTTATTTCATAGCCCTGCTCGCGCATGATTTCAACTGCAGTCGAACCTATGTAGCCGGCGCCACCCGTTATTAAGAGATGCATCCCTAATTTAACTTAACATCGCGCAGTTGGGCTGCTGTTTGCTCCGGACGCATATCCATTATGAATGCTCCCATCGCAGATTCAGAACCTGCCAGATATTTTAATTTTCCAGGAGCACGTCGCACGCTGGTAATTTGCCAATGCAGACGCAACAGATCGCGACCTTTTTTAACGGGGGCTTGGTGCCATGCTGCGATGTAGGCCATTTCAATTCCAAAGACGCCATCGAGTCGCTTCATTACTTCAAGGGCAATTGGGGCAAAAGTTTCGCAATCACGCACACTTAATTGCGTTAAATCGGCAATCGGGCTAAGGGGAGCGAGGTGAATTTCAAATGGATATCGTGCCGCAAATGGAACAAATGCGATCCAATTTGAGTTGCGAGCAACGATACGTTCTTCATCCCGAATTTCGCGAGCAAGCACATCATCAAATAGAACTCGCCCATTTCTTTCTTTATATGCTTTTGCCGCCGCTAACATTTTTTCTACCCGTGGCGGAATATAAGAATAAGCATAAATTTGTCCATGTGGATGCGCTAAAGTCACTCCAATTTCTTCGCCACGATTTTCAAAAGGCGCAATATGTTCTATGAAACTCAGCTGTGAAATTTCGGCAGTACGTTCGCGCCAAACTTCAAGTAGCGTTCGTACGCGCTCCGGAGATAAATCCTTAAAAGATTTTCCGTGGTCTGCGGTGAAACAAATTACTTCACACTTTCCAGCAGCAGTTCCAGTATCAGTATCTGGTCCTACTTGATCTGGTAGCGCCCAATCGCCATCGGGTGGTCGAAGCGATGGCGCGCGATTATCAAAGACAACTACTTCATAATCATTTTCTGGGACCTCGGTAAATAATTCGCCAGTTGTTGGGCAGAGTGGACATAATTCTTTTGGTGGCAAAAAGATTCGACCTTGGCGATGGGCGGCCATAACAACCCATTCATTAACTAGTGGATCAAGACGTAATTCACCGATTCCGGGTTGCGCTTCAACAGGTCGCTGATCTTTTGCGTTTCGTTTTTGCGATTTTGTGTCGTAATAACGAATAATTCGACCATCGGCCATTTCGCGATCTGTGCGAATGATGCCTGCAGGTAAGGTCTTGAACTCGGTCATAGTGTCGCTACTCTACCTTTGTGAGTTAAGGATCCACCCAGTTCAGGGTGCGCTCGATGGCTTTCTTCCATCGGCCATATCCAATTGCTCTAGTTTGTGGCGACGTTGTTGAACTCCATCGTCGCGATTGCTTCCATTGCTTTTTTAATTCTTGCGTTGAAGACCAAAAGCCAACGGCTAAACCTGCCGCATAAGCGGCGCCGAGGGCAGTGGTTTCAGAAATTAATGGACGAATTATATCAATCCCCATTATGTCTGCCTGCATCTGCATACACAAAGAGTTGGCTGTGATGCCGCCATCAACACGCATTTCTGTCATGGGAACGCCGCTATCGGCAACCATTGCATCCATTACATCGCGCGTCTGATAACAAATTGCTTCAAGGGCGGCGCGCGCAAGGTGTGCTTTTGTAGCAGCGCGCGTTAAACCAACAATTACGCCCCGCGCATCATTGCGCCAATATGGTGCAAATAGCCCTGAAAATGCTGGTACAAAATAAACTCCTGCCGTGTCGGCAACCGAGGATGCAAGGTTTTCAGTTTCAGATGCGCTACTAATAATTCCTAATTGATCGCGCAACCATTGAATCGCAGATCCAGTAACAGCAACCGAACCTTCCAGAGCATAGTGGGCGGGCTGGTCACCAAATTTAAAACAGACGGTTGTGAGTAATCCATTTTTTGATCGCACAATCTCGGTACCTGTATTTAATAATGCAAAGTTGCCGGTTCCGTATGTGGTCTTTGATTCACCACGATCAAAACAGGTTTGCCCCACCATTGCGCCTTGCTGATCACCGATGATACCGGCGATCGGAATTGCACTTCCAAATGGACCATGCGGGTCAGTTGTCGCAAAAATCTCTGAAGAAGATTTAATTTGCGGTAGCGCAGTTAGCGGAATTCCAAAAATATCTAAAAGTTCTTGATCCCAATTAAGTGTCTCTAAATTCATTAAAAGTGTGCGGCTGGCATTTGTTACATCGGTTGCATGCAAACCACCGCGAACCCCGCCTGATAAATTCCACAACAGCCATGAATCTATAGTTCCCAAGCGGGTATTGTTACTTTTCGCTGCAGGAATATTTTCCAATAACCAATGCATCTTGCTGCCCGCAAAATACGGAGCAATCGTTAAACCACTTTTATGGCGTATTTTTGCTTTATCACTCTCACTTAAATTCTCTAGAAATCCGGCGGTACGTGTGTCTTGCCAGACAATTGCATTAGCTAAAGGTTGCCCCGTCGTTATGTCCCAAGCAACAGTGGTTTCTCGCTGGTTAGTTATTCCTATGGCTACTAAATCAGAACCCAATAAATTAGCCGCACTTAGCGCTGCGACAATAACTTCCTGTGCGCGCTGCCAAATTTCATTGGCATCATGTTCAACCCAGCCAGCTTTTGGAAAAATTTGGCGATGCTCTGCTTGGTGTTGGCCAACAACGCTACCGTCATGATCGAAAATCATGAAGCGAGTACTGCTTGTGCCTTGGTCCAAACTGCCGATGTATGCCACGAAGTAGAAGAACCTTTCTTTCTAAGTTAGGCTTACTCTACTCAGCCGTATCGGAGATGCAACACAGATGTTTTCTTCAGTTCTAAACAAAGCGCAACGCGATGGCGCTATTTCGCAGCTCACATCGCGCGAATTTGATGTTTTAATAATCGGTGGTGGAGTAACAGGAGTCGGCGCCGCACTTGATGCTGCATCACGCGGTTTAACTGTGGCTTTAATTGAATCGCAAGATTTAGCCGCTGGAACATCGAGCCGCTCAAGCAAATTAATACATGGTGGATTGCGTTACTTGGAACAATATGATTTTAAATTAGTTCGCGAAGCCCTACATGAGCGTGAACTAATGGTTTCAACCCTTGCGCCACATTTAGTCAAACCTGTTGGCTTTCTCTTTCCGTTAACCGAAAAATTTAAAGAACGCACATATATTGGTGCTGGCTTGGCACTTTATGACGCGCTTCGTGGTTTTCAACGCGCACTGCCGCGGCATAAACATATAAGTCAGAAGAAAATTGCAGAAATAGCGCCATCACTTCGCCCTGACATTATTACTGGGGCAATTAAATATTTTGATGCGCAGGTAGACGATGCGCGTCACACCATGTCTATCGCTCGTACGGCGGCACGCCATGGCGCAATCATTGCAACGCAAATTAGTGCAGAATCTTTGATCCGTGAAGGTAAACGCGTAATTGGTATTATGGCGCGCGATTTAGAGAGCAATAAATTGATTTCTATTAAAGCAAAAACCACAGTTATGTGTGCCGGCATTTGGAGTGGTGAATTACATACAAAATTTGGGCTTAAAGCCGGCTATGGCGTAACCATGAGTAAAGGTGTACATATAGTTTTGCCAGGCAGTGCTATCAAATCGGATGCCGGAATTATTTTGAAAACTCCTGTATCTGTTCTCTTTCTCATCCCTTGGGCAGATAAATGGATTGTTGGTACAACTGATACCCCTTATTCGGGGGATAGAGCCGAACCAATGGCATCGCGCGATGATGTTGAATATATCTTGGCACAAGCAAATCGTGTATTGAGCCCTAAGTTAAAATCTAAAGATATAATTGGCGTTTATGCTGGTTTGCGCCCGCTGGTTGCAAATAGTGAGGATTCAACTACAACAAAACTTTCACGTGAACACATAGTAGATAGACCGGTACCAGGTTTCGTCAGTGTTGCAGGTGGTAAGTACACAACATATCGAATTATGGCTAAAGATGTGATTGATTTAGCTGTAATTGAATTACGCAGAATTACATCAGATTGCGTTACAGAAAAATTACCGATCGTCGGTGCCGATGGTTATTTCGCACTTGTTCAACAGAGCCAGCGCATAGCCGAAGAGAGTGGATTAAATGAAGCCACAATTATTCACCTTCTAAATCGCTATGGCAGCCTAATAAGTGAAGTACTTGCGCTGATTAAAGATGATGCCAACCTTGCCAAAAAATTAAGTAAATCGCTGCCGTATTTAAAGGCCGAAATTCATTATGCGGCTAGTCACGAAGGCGCTCGTAGCGTTGATGACGTAATTTCTAGGCGCACCCGAATTGCATTTGAAGCTCCTAACAACGGAGTTGATTTTGCCAATGAAATTGCAGAAATTATCGCACCTTTACTTGGCTGGACGGTGAAGGAGCGCAAGGCATCCGTTGCTGCTTATGAAGAATTAGCAGAGCGCGAATTAATCGCAGTATCAACAGCTCTTGAAAGCGCTGCTAGTTAATTCTTAATCTGCTTGGCGCAACCATCAACGGCTGGTTTCTTTGTTGGAGTTGGTGCCGGTTTAGTTGGCTCTGGTGTTGGTCCCTGAGTTACAGTAAATACGACGGTTGCCCCACTTGTTGCATGAGTCTTTGAAACATCTACATAAGTAACTTGGCCTTGATAGGTACCTGCAGGCACACCCTTAAGAGCCAAAGTCCAAGCACCACTTGTCCCGCGCACAACACTTTGAGTCGGTTTTGTTACCGGAATTGTTAATGGATCAAAAATAAATTTAACGCTTCCAGTAACAACGGGTAACAAGCTAGGCCTTGTAACACTGACATTGAAGGTAACTAATTTGTCGGTTGTACTTGCAAATGATTTATTTACAGTTAATTGAGTTGGCTCAAGAGTTGGCATTGCATCTACTACATCAGGAACCCAAGTACCACGCGATAATGCAAGAAAAGAATTTGCAGTTCCCCTAAAAACATTTAGGTCTAATCTAGTTCCAGGTACACCATATTTATCGGCGATTCCGCATGATGTGTATTGCCAAATCGTCCACAACGAAGCGCAATTTGCTCCGGTCCATGAATGCACATAACAGCCTGCGTTTTTAAGTCCAGGTTGATTTAATGGGTCAGCCGGATTAATACCATATTGCGCAAGCCATAGCGGATACTGTGCTAGATCAGGAGTGCGCACCATGGCGCCTTCCAGAAAATTTGGATAGGAATAAATAAATGGTGTGCGACCCGTTTTTTCCTTTAGTAATCCCAAAAATGTTTTCGCCCATAGAGTAACTGCGCTGCGAGCTGCATATTTGGCGCATGTTTTATTGGAATTTACGCGCACGCAGTTGTTTTCTAGATCTAAGGCATATGGTAAATCTCTATCGCCATAGCCACCAATTGATGCAAGGCGCCAAATTACTTTTTGGGCTTGCGCAGTTGCATCTCGCACAATTGCATCTGCCTCGGTTACATCAGGCAAGATCGCATAGTGATAAAACCCAGTATAAATTCCGGCCGCTTGTGCTGGTAAATGGTCCATTATTAAATATTTCATTGCCAACGCATCGGCATCATCGCGAGTATCAGATGCTTTTATCATCACAAAGCGAATACCGGCTGAATACATTTTTACAAAATCAATCGCTTTATCGTTTGGATGTTGCCAACGGCTTATATCGGCGCCATGGATTCGCCCGCCTGGTCCCATCTGATCTATTAACGCTTCAGAACTTACCTCAGATATTTCTGGCAATTGACTAATTATTATGGCTCGTATGGGTGAATAAATAACCGCTCCATTAACCTTTGCCCTTGCCCGGTACTTAACTTGAGCGTCAAGGGCAGTGGCAAGTGCTACTACTTTATAAGTTCCTGCTTTAGTCGATTTGCTCTTAAAGCGCGTGGATTTCCATGAACCATCTGTATTGATTTGAATACTTATCTCAGTTCCCGACTTAGCAGGTTTTAGAGTTCCATAGAGCGTGACTATAGATTCGCTTTGACTGGGTGTTTGCCGCACTGAGAGAGTGAGTTTATAAGAAATGGCAATTGAAGTTGGGGGATTAAGAGTTAAAAGTGAAAGTGAAATTAAAAATAGGGTTAGTTTTTTCATAAAACTTCATTAATTTCTACTTTTAAATCTAAAACTTCTTCGATTGCTTTTGCTAGGACTTCTCGATGGCTATTACGGATTTCTAAATACTCGTGTGCTCCGCTAAGTTTGCGACTATCTGAAAAATCTAGAGTCAATATCTTTGAGTCAAAAGATGCAAGCCGAGCATCGAAAAAGGCCATCCAAGCGATTCGGTCTTTGCCTTCAAGATAATCCAAGACTTCATTCCATCTCAAACGCAGCTCATTAAGGTTCATTAATATCAAAAGATACCTGCTAGTGAAGAAATTCTTGAGTATTAGTGTCGGGGCGCGCCTAACCACTTGAAGTACTCACCTGTTAGAAGGACCCGCTGATTCATTTTGTGATCATATTGAATCTTCAAATGCATAGCAATTCGAGCGACAATTTGTTCCACTGACTTCTCGCTCACATATCGAATTTTACCAATTTCAGCATTACTAAACCCCTTAGAAAGTAATCGCAGCGTTTCGATTTGAGTATTGGTAAAACTCGTAAGAATTGAGTTAAATGAATTTTCATGCAGCGATAGATGCTGGTCCATCCATACTGATTTTTCGCATCTTGCTTGTGAGAGAATTGCGTCATCGATAGCATCACGAATAACTGATAAATCTGCAACTGATCTTTTTAGAACAACTTTTGTTCCGTTTGGAAAATCTTTCAAATCCAATCCAAGCAAGCGCAAATCTGGGCAGTTTGTCATTAGGACAAATCCAACATCAGGAAGTATTTTTAGTGTCGAATTGACAAAAGCAAGACTTTCTTCGCTTTCAAATTGAATATCAAGCAGAATCGCATCTGGTCTAAGAGAACGAATTAAGTTTTGTGCAACCTGTAAATTTTTTGCCTCTCCAACCACTTCGATGCCATGCAATCGCATTGCACCGCAAAGGGTAGAAAGTTCGTATGCGTCGTCATTGATGACTAGGACTCTGTGAGTCATGAGTTTTCCTTAGAAATACATTATTTAAGCAAAAGCGAAATTGTCGAGGCGACAAATTCATTTATTTTTCCTGCTGTGATCGGCCCACCATACGATGCCGTCTGTGCAGCGAGTGCGTGAATGAGCGCACCTGTTGCTGCTACTTGCGCCAAGCGATTAATATCATTGAGAATTTCTATTGAGTTTGTTGCAACTAGCGCGCCAATAATTCCGGCTAAAACATCACCCGTGCCAGCAGTTGCTAGCCACGGTGTCGCAATTGGTAGCGCAATTAAGAGTTGGCCATTAGCCACATAAGTAATACTGCCCTTTAACAAGACCGTCACGCCCAGAGTGTCGGTCGCAATTTGTACCCATTTTTTGGGATCTCCCTCTATGGCTTCTGCAGAGGCAAGAACCCCGCGCGATTTTAGTAAAGCCGAAAGTTCACCAGAGTGAGGTGTAATCAGGGTTGGTTGGTCAAGTTTTCCTGCCAGATAGAGCGCGCCAGCATCTAAAACTGTTGGAACCGATTGCAATTTTGCTAATTTAAACCAGCGGTGGCGCAGATACGTTGTGATTTTTCCATATTTATTTTTATCTACTCCACTTCCTAGCAACCATGCTGAAACTTTGCCAGGTTGCACAACAACCTCGGGTGATGAATGCAGAACTAAATGCGCCAAACCTGATGAACTATGAAAACGAACCATACCAACACCAGTTGCCATAGCAGCCGATGTAGATAAAACGGCAGCACCTGGATATTGCGCAGAGCCGGTAATTACACCGAGAACTCCGCGCGAATATTTATGATCTAAATCAGTTGGGATAACAATGCATTTTTTAGCATCGCGTGCGCTCCATTTTTTAAGTTCACGAACAGGCGTTGTCACGCTTTCACCATACTCTTAACTTGGTAAGAATAGGCTTTTAATATAGGGGTAGCACTCAACGCCATGTTTAGGCAAATCTCGCTATTTATTTAAGAAGCGTAGCGAGCGTGTAAACCACCATCGACCATTAGGTCTGCGCCACTCATAAAAGATGCCTCATCGGATAAAACGAAGCAGACGACTTTTCCAATTTCATCTGGTTGACCAATGCGCTTCATTGGTTGAACTTCGATTGCATCTTTTTCGGCTTGTGGAAATTCGATAAAGTAAGAACGAAGTAAGGGAGTTAGCGTGTAGCCAGGGGAGACTGAATTGCAACGAATTCCATACTTTGCTTCATCGAGGGCAAGATTTCTAGATAAACCAATAATCCCGCTTTTAGCCGATGAATACGGGAAAAAATTAAAAGTTGTCATACGGCCGTGGATTGATGAAATATTTACAATTGATCCACGCTTTGCTTTTCGCATTTCTGGTAGAGCCAGTTTTGCTAAATACCAACTAGATTTAAGATCTAGTGCAAAGAAAGATTCCCATTCTGCATCTGTGTAATCAACAGGGTCGGCATATGAATTACGGCCCGCATTCGAAACGGCCGCAGTAACAGCTCCGTAGGTCGCAGTTAATTTATCGTATGCCTCTTTAAATGTGGCAAAGACAGAAACGTCGCCGTGCTGGAATTGAACCTTGTGTCCAAGTGCGCTCATTCGTGCTACTAAGGCGCGCCCTTTTTCTGCATCGATATCTATAAAGGAGACGCGTGCGCCTTCTTCTGCAGCGGCAATAACACAAGCTTCACCAATTCCTTGGGATCCCCCCGTAACAATTACGTGCTCGTTTTTTAGTCTCATGGCTTCACGCAAACCTTGCGCCATGGGCGCCATCGACTGCCCAATCTGAGGCATTAACAAATGAGGCATCGTCGGAGAGTAAAAATGAAACTGTTTTTGCAATCTCACTTGGTTTTGCAATTCGACCCAACGGAATAATCGATAGTGCATGTTCGATTCGCCCAGGAGCCCCGGCAAACCAAACTTCATTCAAAGGAGTTTGAACATAACCAGGGGATACGGCATTGCAACGAATATTGTGATGGCCTTCGTCAACACCAATATTTCTAGTCATACCAATTACTGCCGCCTTTGCCGCACCGTATGGAAAGGAATCCACGCTAGTTAGGCGCCCATGTAGCGATGCAATATTCACGATTGATCCCTTCTTTGCTATGCGCATTGCAGGAAGGGCTAGTTTGACTGTGTGCCAAATTGATTTCAAATCAACTGCAAAGAATGCATCCCATTGTTCATCGGTCATTTCAACGGGATCGGCATGTGAATTTATGCCTGCGTTATTGACAAGGCCTGTAACGCCACCGAATTTAGTGGTTAGCTCTCTATAAGCGCTTTCTGTGCTTGCAAAATTTCCAACATTACCCTCGGCAAATGCCACCTCAAAACCTGCGCTGGTTAATTCCCTAACAAGTGATTGGCTCGTTGCAACGTCAATATCTATAAAAGAAACTTTTGCGCCTTGTGCGAGGCCGTCTCGAACGATGGCCTCGCCGATTCCTTTGGCACCACCTGTTACAAGAATGTGCTGATTTGCAAGTTTCACAATTTCAAACCTTAACGCCTTTTGCCTTATTTATAGCATCCATAAAATCAGAAACATTTTTAGCGATTGCCTCAAAGCCACCAGCGGTTAATGGCCCGCCAATTCCCACCATCGAGGCTCCGGCTGCAAACCAATCTGGAATTGTTGCAACACTCATCCCACCAGTTGGGCACCAGAGATTATTAGGAAATGGCTCAGTCAGGGCTTTTAGATAAGCAGGGCCAACGGCAAAGGCTGGGAAAAATTTAAGAACATCTGCGCCGGCGCTAAGGGCCGTTGCCACTTCACTTGGTGTTATAACTCCGGGTAGAGAGAGCAAGCCTTTATTTTTTGTTGCTTTTATAATTTCGATATCAGTATGTGGTGAAATAATAAATTGCGCTCCAGCACTTGCAGCATCTGCTACATCTTTTGTACTCAAAACTGTTCCGACGCCAACGCGAAGTCCTGGTCTGGCCGCAAGATTTTCGATAATTTTTAAGGCACCAGGAGTTGTCAAAGTTATTTCAATACTGGTCATACCTGCGGCAATGATTGCATCGGCTGTGCGCTGACCACTTTCCTGATCACTGCAACGAATTATGGCAATGCCGCCAAAGTCTTTTAACTTCGAGAGTAGTTCCATATCAGTTACCGCCATTTCCTTCAATTTATGATTCCAAGTTTTCCGTAGGGCAATCCTGCCCAATCACCGAAGAAACTAGCAACTAGCGCGCCACCGCGTGATCCTTGCACAATTGCATCGTGAGCGGAAAGTCCGGCAAGTAATCCAGCAATTACACCGCCAGTAAAAGCATCGCCTGAGCCAACAGGGTCAACGGCAACCACTTTTGGCGGAATTACTTCGCCGTATATGCCATCTGCAATAAATCGAATGGGTTGGCTACCTTTTGTCATGATAGAAATTCTGCAACCACGTTGGGATGCAATCTGTAGCGCTTTTTTTGCATCGTTTTGGCCAAAGACAAGAGCGTATTCATCTTCTCCGCCGATAAGCAAATCCACATCGCGCGCTAGTGGTTCCAAAACTTCACGCGCTACAACCTCGCTCCATAATTTTCTACGGATATTTAAATCAAAACTTCTCTGTATTTTTAACTTTCGAGATTCTTCCAGCGCAAATGCAACAGTTTCAGCACCTGTTTTAGAAATAGCACATGTGATTCCAGTTGCATGAATCCAACGAGCGCTTCGCATGGCATCAATATTGATATCGGATGCAACCATTGTAGATGCTGCCGAACCCTTGCGCAGGTATGTCGCTTCAACACCCCGAGTTGTGCCAGGGTTTCGAACCATGGCCGAAGTAAATTCTGGAACGCGTTTTACTAAAGAAACATCTACGCCTTCTGCAATAAAATCATTGAGAATCGCACTTCCAAGTTCGTCATTACCAAGGCGAGTAAAGAAAGTAGATTTCAACCCAAGTCGCGAAAGCGCAACGGATACATTTCCTTCAGCCCCGGCAGTGCTTCTTTTATATTCACGAGCATCAACAACGTTATCTGTATCGGTACTCAGAAAAAGTGCTAAAGCCTCGCCAAAAGTAAATAGATCAGGCATCAAAGACCAAATAAATTTGTCTTTTGTCCACTAACCCCAGGTTCGGCGAGATAGACCATTCCCGCATCCGGGAACTCTTTAAGATCAGTATCTTCACTAGCTGAAGTAATAATTAACTGATCTAATTTTTCACCAGCGAAAACGCAGGAAGTAATTCGTGGAGCTGGACAGGTGATTTCTTCAATTTGTTTTCCAGTTTTGCCATCAAAGCATCGAACGGCATTTCCCATCCAGAATGCCACCCATAAATTATTATTGGAATCAACCGACATACCATCTGGCATTCCCATATCTTGCGCGAAAGTAACAAGAGTACGACGGTTCTTTATATCTCGCTCTTCTACATCAAAAATATCTACGCGCCGCAGCGGTGTATCGATATAAAACATGGTGCAGCCATCAACGCTCCAATCCAAGCCATTACTAATGGTTACATCACCAAAAACGCGTCGCAAATGTTTTCCATCCGAGCGCAATTGGTAGAGCGCCCCAGCATTTGTTTTAAAGTCATATGCCATAGAACCTAGATAGAGATCACCTTGTGGTGAAACTTTGGCATCGTTCCAGCGCAAAACTTGTGATGGACTATAACCATCGGCATCTGCCCTTGTTGGAAGAATCTGGCTCTTGCCATCGGTGCCACGAATAATCGGCCCATTTACGGTACCGATAATGTCGCCACCACTTTTACATGGAATTGCAAAACCAACATCTTCACTTGTTGCGTATTCATCAATAACGCCAGTTAAGAGATTGCGAGATTTAACTTTCTTGCCATAAATATCCACCCATTTAATTTCGGCGTTTTTTACGCCCGTTGCAGTTGGACCTTCGCCCAGAATATTACGACGCTCATCAAAAACTCTTGCTTTCATTCGTTTACCACCGGATATTTCACTCATGAATCCTTACGGTTTGGGCAGTTAGTGTCAACATTTCTTGCATGCGAGCGCTCCAATTTTATTGAGATATTTCCTGATAGGCAATAGATTTACCTCATGTCAACTGCAATTGATTTGCCCAGACTTCGACAAATTTGCACAGCGGCTCTGGCCTCAGATTGTTTGGATGCACTCGGCTTTACAAAACAAGTACTCGGTAGCGATATCACGATGATCTCAGGTGATGGCGTTGCAATCGGTTTTGCATTTCCGGTGCGTCTTAAAATTGTTGATGCATTTCCAGAAGTTCCATATGTTGGTTTGCTCAAGGCACTCGACGCTGTTGGAGCTGACCAAATTTACATAACACCAACTGGTCGGACGGGATTGGCTGCACTCTGGGGCGAACTTCTTTCAACAGCGTGTGCATTTAAAGGCGTAGTTGCAGCACTAACTGATGGGCCAGTTCGTGACACAACCCGAATGCGCGCTATGGGCTTCAAAGTTTTTGGAGTAGGCACAAATCCAATCGATATAAATGGGCGCTATGAAGTCGTTGAGCATAACGTTGCATGCGAAATTGATGGCGTAGTAATTAATCCCGGCGATTTAATCGTTGCAGATGTTGATGGCGTGGTGGTGGTGCCGCAATCTCAAATCACTGAAGTAGTTCGCCGCGTGGAAGAAAAAAATTCGGGAGAAAATCAATTTCGCAAGGCAGTCAAAGAAGGAATGAGTCCGAGCGTTGCCTTTGCAACCTATGGCGTTCTGTAGTGAAAAATAATCTTTCAAGTTTTTCTGATTTACCTGCGGCGCTGGGTTTTAATCCGCCTGAAACTCCAAAAATTAAGCGAGATGAGCTTCTTTCAAGCCTTGGAACGCTTCCAAAATTTCCAACAGATTTTAAAATTGAGCGCGGAAGGAATTGGCTCCATGATGGGCTGCGTATCAGTGAGATTAGCTGGAGCGTTGGTTATGGTCCTCGAACCCAAGGCCTACTCTTACTTCCGCAAAATGCAACAGAACCATTGCCTGCAGTGCTTTTTTTACATAGCCATGATGATGTTAAAGAATTTGGGAAAGAGAAAGTTGTTGATGGTGGCGGCAAATTACCCGCACACCTTAGCTGGGTGCGAGAAATACATTACGGAAACCGCGCCCCCGCTAATGAATTAGCAAAAAGAGGTTTTGCAGTACTCGTTTTTGACGCCTTCTTATGGGGGTCACGTCGTTTTACTTTAGAAGATATGCCATCACGATTGATCGAATTACTGGGCGGCAAGCAAGAATATGAAACGCTTGCAGTAATGCATGAATCTATGGCGCTATCAAAGTATTTATCGCTATTTGGAGCGACCCTTGCAGGATTACTTAACTTTGATGACCGCGTTGCCTTTGCGATTGCAAATTCTTTGCCAGAAATGACGAAATCTATTTCAGTTATTGGCTTATCTGGTGGCGGGGCTAGGGCGTTACTACTTCATGCCACCCAACCTGAATTAAAGGCAACGGTATCTGTTGGCGCAATGGCAACATATGAATCAATGCTTGGCGAACATGTAGCCCCGCATTCTTGGATGTTCTTCCCGCATGGGTTAGCCGAAAAACTAGATTGGCCTGGAATGGCAATACTGGGTGATCCAACACCTTTATATATTCAATACTGCGAAAATGATCAATTATTTACGATAGATGGGATGCGCAGAGCAGATTCATTAATTAGCAGGCATTACAGTGAAAGTAATATTGAGTACCGTGGCGATTTCTTCCAAGTCAAGCACTCATTTACAGTTGAGATGCAAGAATTAGCTTTCGATTGGCTGGAGCAGAATGCATAAAGATCGCTTTCTAGGAAGTGAAAACCTAGGCCTGGCATATAATTTAAGCAAGGAGTTCTCTAAGATCTAATGACAAATATCAATGCAAGCATATATTTGAATTTTCAAAGTTCATCTCCACCAATGTATAACTTAAAAGATGTAAAAATTGGTGTTATTCATATGGGTTTAGGCGCTTTCCATCGTGCGCATCAGGCTGTGTATTTTGAAAAATTATTGCGTTTGGGCAATCTAGGCTATGGAATTGCTAGCGTTTCACAGCGCAGTGAGAAAGAGGCCGCAACGCTTTCTGCACAAGATTGTCTATATACCGTTGACCTTCGCGATGGTGATACACATAGCCCATTAATTGTCGGTGCTATACGCAAGGCATATTTCTACCCTTCGCACCGAGATGAGTTATTAGAAATTGCAGCGAGTTCAGATTTAAAAGTTATAACACTTACCGTAACTGAAAAGGCTTATCGCGTTGACGAAATCGTGCCAAAAAGGATTATTGAATTACTCGAAGCTAGATTTAGAAAAGGGCGCGAAGGAATAGCGATCATCTCTTGCGATAACTTGCCAAGTAATGGAGATGTGGTTCGTTCTATTCTGATTGAAACAGCGCGAAATAGCAGCTCTGATTTTTTAGCTTGGCTTGGTAATAAATGTCGCTTTCCAAATTCGATGGTGGACCGCATTGTTCCAGCGATTACAGAGAAATCTATCGCCGAGTATGCAGATTTATACGAGTACACCGATCGATCTTTGATTTCAACTGAGCCTTTCATACAGTGGGTGATAGAAGACGATTTGCTTGCACCTGACTTAAGTAGCGTTGGTGTTGAATTCGTTAGAGACGTTAAGCAATATGAAAAAATGAAAATTTGCTTATTTAATGGGGCGCATTCAGCCCTTGCATATTTCAGTCAAATTTCTGGCTTTGAATTTGTTGCAGATGCAATAGCAGATCCTCGAATCGAGCGGTTTATCCGCGACCTGCAAGAATTAGAATTGGCCAAATCTTTTGATGCACCGCAAGGGATTGATTTGCACGAATATAGTCAGAACGCTCGAAATCGTATTGCCAACATCGCTTTGCGCCATCGAAGCGCTCAAGTTGCAATGGATGGCTCGCAAAAATTGCCGCAACGACTTTTCGCCTCTGCCCATGACCTGCATCAAAGCGGATTGCCTTCTCAGAGAATTTCTTTTGTGATTGCAGCGTGGATACATTTTCTTGCAATCAGTACCGAGGTCGATGATCCACTTGCAGATGAACTACAAAAGTGGGCGATAGAAAAAGATCCATTTGTCGCTGTTAGCGGGATATTAACAATTCAAAGTTTTGCTACGCATGTACCCCAAGCACTATTTCCTGAAATTACCCATTGGTTAGAACAATTGCGGGTCAATCCCTTGTTAGACGTTATAGGTAGCGTTGGGCTAAAGTTCTAACCATGAAACCAATTGTTCAAGTTTCTTTGGATTTAACTGATATCAATGAAGCCCTAGAAATGGCGCACATGGCAATGCGTGCTGGTGTCGATTGGATTGAAGCCGGAACCCCACTGATTTTGGCCGAAGGTTTACATGGCGTACGAATTTTGCGCCGCGAGTTTCCAAACATTCCAATTGTTGCTGATTTGAAAACAATGGATGGCGGATATTTAGAAGCCGAGATGATGGCTAAAGCCGGCGCAACCCATGTTGTAGTTATGGCTCGGGCGCACCCAGAAACAATTAAATGTGTAGTTGCAGCCGGCCGTGATTACGGGATAAAAGTTATGGGTGATAATTTAGGTTGCGAAGATATGGTGCAAGGTGCCAGAGATTTAGAATTATTAGGTTGCGATATGGTCATTCACCATATTGGTTTTGATGAACGCAGAGGAATTGCTGCTGCAGGTCATCGCATGCCAAACCCACTTGATCAATTAAAGGCCGTTGTGGACGCAGTATCGGTACCAGTTCAAGCAGTTGGTGGTTTATCGCTCGAACAAGCAATCGCATGTCCTTCTTATGGCGCGCCACTTGTAGTTATAGGCGCGCCACTTGCCATTGATGCCGATTCATTTAGCGCAGGGGCTGGAAATGTTGAAGAAGTTTTGCGCAAAATATGTGAACAGGTGCATGCCTATGGCGACGTTCCAGTTAAAGGCGAAAAATGAGTTCGTTGGGCGTAGTTAATTTTTCATCCGAATCAGGAAGTGTTGAACTTCGCCAAATCAAAAGACCGATTCCAGGTGATGGCGATGTGTTAATGCAAGTTGAAGCAGTAAGCGTTTGTGGCAGCGACTTGCACCAATGGCACGGAACTAACTCTTGGCCAGTGAATTATCCTGTCGTTCTCGGTCACGAATTTTGCGGAATCGTTGTAGAACTTGGGAAGAGCGTTACCAACTGGAATATCGGCGACCGAGTTGTCAGTGAAACCGCTGCAGTAATTGATACCCACTCGCCTATGTCTCGGCAAGGTTTGTATAACTTAGATCCTTCACGAAAAGGATTTGGTTACGGAGTTAATGGTGGCATGACGCGATTTGTAAAAGTTCCTGCACGGTGTTTGCATAAAATTCCTGACAATCTCTCATTTGAAATTGCCGCGCTAACCGAGCCTTGCTCAGTTGCTTATAGCGCAGTAATTGCGCCAGGACATTTGCGGGCGGGGGATCGCATCATTGTTTTTGGTCCTGGGCCTATCGGTGTTTTATGTGCAGCAATGGCGCGTATTGGCGGTGCTGAAGTAGCTGTGGTTGGACTTGAACGAGATCGCAAACGTTTAGAAATTGCCGCGGGCTATGGCTGCGAAATAATTATCGGTGATGCAACGCAATGGGCGCGCGAAGTAGATGGTCTTGGTGCCGATGGAATAATTGACGCGGCAGGCGTCTCTGCAACTATTAAAGCCGCAATGGATTTAATACGTCCAAATGGTTGGATTTCCAAAGTCGGTTGGGGACCGCAACCACTTGAATTCTCACTCGATCCTATTGTTGCAAAAAATGTGATGTTGCAAGGAAGTTTTAGCCATAATTGGCCGATGTGGGAGAAGGTTTTAAGGCTGCTGGGCACTGGAAAATTAGATATTTCTTCGGTACTTGGCGGGGTTTGGCCTATTACCGAATGGAAAACAGCATTTGAAAAAATGCAATCTGGTGAAATTCTAAAATCAGTTATTAAGCCGGAATAAGAGGATTTTAAATGCGTCTAAAAGATAAGTCAATTATTCTAACTGGCGCAACATCGGGTATAGGTGCCGCAATTGCCACAACAATCGTGCGCGAAGGCGGAAAAGTGCTTGTTCACGGAATTAATAAAGATGAAGGCGAAGAACTAGTTGCCCGCTTAGGTAAAAGCGCTGCCCTGTGTATTGAAGATATTACTGGTGATGGCGCACCCGAGCGCATTGTGGCATCTGCACTTTCAGCTTTTGGAAAGGTAGATGGTTTAGTCAATAATGCTGCGCGTTTTGACCGTGGAACTTTAGATGAAATAAATAGTGAAGCATTTGACGCGATGATGGCCGTTAATGTCAAAGCCGCCCTCTTTATGATTAAGGCTGCATATGCAGAATTAAAAGCACACAAGGGTGTAGTTCTAAACATTGGTTCCATAAATGCGCTAGCCGGAGAATCTTCGCTACTTGCTTACAGCATTTCAAAAGGTGGCATGCAAACCATGACGCGTAATTTGGCCAATGCTCATGGAATTCATGGCATTCGCTTTAATCAAATTAATCCTGGCTGGATTTTGACTGAGAATGAAAACCTTCGCCAACTCAATAAGGGTTTAGAACCAGGATGGAATGATCGACTTTCAAAAATCGAGATTCCTTTTGGCCACATGTCCACACCGCAAAATCTGGCAGAAGCTGCAATTTATTGGTTGAGTAGCGATTCATATCCCTTTACTGGTTCTGTTGTGGAACTTGAACAGTTTTCTATGGTCGGACGAAATCCAGAGAAGTTGTAATGCCAAAACTTGCCGCATTCCCTAAAGGCTTTATTCGCCAACTTGTTGCTCCAAATCAAATGAGCATCTATGAATGGATCGAACTTTCAAAGACTTTAGAAGTTGATGGACTGGAGTTTTACAGTGATTTTGCTGATTTAAAGGATCCTGCGAACTGGAAAAAAATTCGTAAAACTGTTGAAGATGCCGGAATGGTAATTCCTATGATGTGTTGTTCGCCAGATTTTACAATTCCAGATCCAGTCAAGCGGCGCGCTGAAATTGATAAAGAAATTTCGTGGATTCGCATGAGCGCCGAACTTGGTGCAAAATATTGCCGTGTCTTATCTGGCCAGCGCCGTAAAGAAATTACACGGGAAGAAGGCTTGAATTACGTAGTTGATTCCATCCAAGCGTGTTTGCCGGAAGCCGAAAAACTTGGCATCACTTTAATTCTTGAAAATCATTACAAGGATGATTTTTGGACCGAACCTGAATTTGCACAAATGATGGACGTTTTTGTTGAACTAGTTGGACGCATAGATTCACCATGGTTTGGCGTTAACTTCGACCCTAGTAATGCAATCGCTGCTGGTGAAAATCCGCTCGACTTGCTTGAGGCGGTAAAACATCGCGTGGTAACCATGCATGCAAGTGATCGTTATCTGGCTTCAGGAACGATAGAAGATTTGCGTAAAGCCGAAGGTGGTTCAGCCGGCTATGTAAGTTTTTTCAAGCATGGCGTAATTGGTAAGGGTCTAAATGATTATGATGCGATTTTTTCAACACTTAAAGAAGTCGGTTTCGATGGTTGGATAAGTATTGAAGATGGCGTAGATGGCATGGAACAAATGCAAGAAAGTGCCGATTTCTTAAAGGAAAAAATCAAGAAGTATTGGCCTTAACTGGGGCTCCTCAGACTCGAACCGACAACGACTGGAAATATACCAGGCTAGAAATTACTCAATTAACCTCTATTTGCCAATAGCTTCCATCATTTGATCTGCATGCGCGAGGGGATGTTTGGTGTATGCCTGCAGCCAATTCATTATGGTGTAGTGACCGCTGACAGTGTGAACTCCGGAGCGTTCAAGGTCTTGCATCGTTAACCTTTTGAGAATGTCCAGACTTGCTGTGCGTACTGCTTTATAGACAGCGATGGAGTTCTCAATTGGAAGTTTTGTGTAACCAAGGGTTGTGTTTTCCGCCCAGAGCGCCTCGTCATATCCCTGAATAACCGAACCAGTGGGTTCGGCGATGAGACGACGAAGGCGGGCGTAGGACTGAGCCTCGCTATCTGCTATGTGGTGGGCAATCTGCCTAGGCGACCAGCCATCTGGGATGTGCTTGTCCAAATCGGCAGGCGTCACCATTGCAAATTTTTCAAAGAAGTACTCGGTTGATATTTCGTACTCGCGGGCGTAATCGTTGATATCCATAGATCAGAGTGTAGACAAAATACCGATGACGGTGTTGATAGCCCCGAAGGTCTCCTGTTTCATCGGCTTGGGCTCAAATTGATGACGACCAAATTATGAGTTCCGCAGTGACGCGACCGAGGAATGAGATGCTCATCTGCCTCTAACAAACGCCAATCCCCAACGATTTCAATTTTCTTTCCGAATTCGAATATAGATAGACTTCAGATATTCGCTTTTTAAGTGGTCACAAGTGTGAGCCATCAGAGCGCTTAGTTTTAAAAATATTTTAGATAAAGCAACTAGGAGAACTCATGGAAAACGAAAGCAATTGTCCGTATTCAGGTAGCAATACAGATGAAGGCACCACGAACCGCGATTGGTGGCCAAATGCGCTCAGTCTAAAAGTTCTTCAACAGAATTCTCCGTTGTCCGACCCAATGGGTCCGACATTTGATTACGCAGCAGAATTTAAATCATTAGACATTAAAGCTCTCAAGGGTGATATCGAAAGCCTTATGACAACATCGCAAGATTGGTGGCCAGCAGATTACGGTCACTACGGACCTTTCTTTATTCGCATGGCTTGGCATAGCGCGGGCACATATCGCGTTAGTGATGGCCGCGGTGGCGCGGGCGCAGGTATGCAGCGCTTTGCCCCCCTTAATAGCTGGCCCGATAACGTCAACCTCGATAAAGCGCGTCGCTTGCTCTGGCCAATTAAGCAAAAGTATGGCAAGAAGATTTCATGGGCTGACTTAATGATTCTCACCGGCAATTGCGCACTTGAATCAATGGGGTTTAAAACATTTGGTTTTGCTGGCGGACGCGAAGATGTCTGGGAAGCAGATGAAACATATTGGGGTAAAGAGGCCGAATGGCTTGCTGATGAGCGTTACAGCGGTGATCGTGATTTGGAAAACCCACTCGCTGCAGTGCAGATGGGTCTTATCTATGTAAACCCAGAAGGTCCTAACGGAAATCCAGATCCGCTGCTATCGGCGCGAGATATTCGTGAGACTTTTGCTCGTATGGCGATGAATGATGAAGAGACTGTCGCACTGATTGCGGGCGGACATACATTTGGTAAGACACACGGCGCGGCTGATCCAAGTAAATATGTAGGTGCTGAACCTGAAGCTGCTGCCATTGAAGAGATGGGGCTTGGCTGGAAGAACTCATTTGGTAGCGGCAATGCTGGGCAAACAATTAGTAGTGGACTTGAAGGCGCTTGGTCGTGGTCGCCGATTGCCTGGGACAACAGTTTCTTCCAAACTCTCTTTGCATACGAGTGGGAGCAGACAAAAAGCCCAGCTGGCGCAACCCAGTGGATTCCAAAAGATGGTGCAGCTTCTAAAACTGTACCAGATGCTCATGATGCATCGAAAACACATGCACCAGTGATGCTGACATCAGATCTCGCGCTTCGCGTTGATCCAGTCTACGAGAAGATCTCTCGCAATTTTTTGGAAAATCCAGATCACCTCGCTGACGCCTTCGCCCGCGCTTGGTTTAAGTTAACACACCGCGACATGGGTCCAATCGCTCGTTATCTTGGGTCAGAAGTTCCTTTTGAGCAATTACTGTGGCAGGATCGCGTTCCGGAAGTGAGTTACAAACTCGTTGATGCAAGCGACATTGAATTGCTGAAGAAAGAAATACTTTCATCATCGCTTTCAGTTGCTCAATTGGTCACTACTGCGTGGGCATCAGCATCAACATTTAGAGGCACTGATAAGCGCGGTGGTGCAAACGGCGCGCGTATCCGGCTAGAGCCACAGAGAAATTGGGAAGTAAATAATCCTTCAGAGCTTAATAAAGTGTTGACGGTACTTGAGGAAATTCAAGGCGCATTCAATGCAAAGAGCGTTGGCAACGGAAAGCAAATTTCACTCGCCGACCTCATCGTCCTTGCTGGAAGCGCTGCAGTAGAGCAGGCTGCGAAAAGCGCTGGACATAACATTGAAGTTTCATTTGTTCCGGGCCGCACCGATGCTACGCAAGAAGCGACATCAGTGGAATCTTTTGCAGTTCTTGAACCAACGGCTGATGGGTTCCGCAACTATTTCAGAGCAGGCCACGTGCAATCGGCGGAGTATCTTCTCGTTGATCGCGCAGCGTTGTTAACTCTTACTGCACCAGAGATGACAGTTCTTGTTGGTGGTATGCGCGTTCTTGGCGCGAATACTTCGCACTCCGAAGTTGGAGTACTGACAAAGCGACCAGAGGTGTTGACCAATGACTTCTTTGTTAACCTACTTGATATGGATCTGACATGGAATCAGAACCCAAAGAACGAAGATCTCTTCGAAGCTCGTGATCGCAAGAGCGGCGAAGTCAGATGGAGTGGTAGCAGAGTTGATCTCGTCTTTGGCTCGAACTCACAACTACGCGCGCTCGCAGAGGTCTATGCCAGCAACGATGCGGGGGAGAAGTTTGTTCATGACTTCGTGGCTGTATGGGAAAAAGTGATGGAGTTAGATCGCTTCTAACTAAAGTGGGGCGTGACAAACCCAGATCTTGCACCGTAGGAGATGCACTAATCGCGAATCAAGTATCTGCGATTAGTGTTGCTTCAATAAGTTAAGAAGCTCGCGTGAATTGAATCTTCCACACTTCGGGACCTTCTTCAACGTTTGTACGAGTAAAGAGGTCGGGAAATTTACGATCAATTTGCTTAAGAAGCGGTAGTGGCTCGTGGTTTGCGACAAGAATCATGGCCTTGCCTGGCTTGAGGGATTCAAGTGCCCCAAGCACTGCTCCGTGGCGAATCTCATGAGCAATAACTCGCACATCGAGCTCGGGAACTCCCTCGCTTTTTTCGTTACCGCAATTGCACATGTGTTTCTTCGATTTTTCAACTCTTCCAATTTCATAAAGTTCCATAAATTAAATCTACTCTCGAATATCTACAGCACATCGACTCTCGTGAGAGGTGACACTTCTTCCTTGACTGCAACGCCATGATCTTGCGCAACAGGTTTAATAACTAATTCATTCAATTGTGAAATAAGCCCTGCGAGTACCTCAGAAATGTTTCAGCTTCGTAACCTGGCGGTTTCACAGGCGTCGCCGAACGTTAAATATGGTGAGGCTGTAGGACTTCGCCTGATGCTTGACACTTTCTCTTCGGTTGATGCTTGACACTTTCTAGGGTAATTGTGAACGGTCAAGAAGTTTTTTTCAAGACCGAGGCGTGTTTTTTCCTCACCTCCTTGCTATTGCTTCTAAGCGCTGTTTTGAGTAGCTCTTCTTTGTAGTAGATATGAATCATCGAATCGCTCACTAGAACATCGACATCTAAACCTGCCTTATGGCGACCGATTGAAATCTGTTGCCAGGCAATACAGATCGCGCCATTGCCACCGATGCGTCTTGCCACCCAGGTTCCAGTACTACTTGGTTGAGTACTTGCTCTAACTTTACTAATTGTTGGACTGGAGGTGAGAAAGCGTTCCTTTGGAATTGCCATATCCATGCCTTGATGGGGACGCTCTGAGTTATAGTGCTTGACGAAATCATCTAGCTCCCCTTGAGCATCTTCAAAACTTGCAAACTTCTTCTCTTGAAGAAACTCAGTACGCAGGGTTCGATGAAAACGTTCTATCTTTCCCGTTGTAGTGGGAGAGCGTGGGGCGGTCAGAAGATGTTCTATCCCATTTTCTCGACAGATCTTGGCAAAGATCACCTCGGTATCTTTATAACCAAATCGTCCAGTAAAGACTTTGCAGATATCGGTCAGGATCTCTTGCGATAGTCCATAGCGGCCGGGGCTTCTAAGGAAGTGCTCACAGACGCTCTTTGAGTTGGCGCGGTGCATAAGGCCAGCAGAGATGCAGTAGCGCGAGTGATCATCTACTCCAGTTAAACATTTGAGTTCGCTGCCATCGGTTAGATAGATACCACCGACAACATCGAATTGCCAGAGCTCCATCGGAGATGCTCGTTCCCATCTTTTAAACTTCTCATCGCGTCGTTTTCTAGCATGAGGATCAATTAACTCAGCGCGTTTTAGTGCGCGATAGATCGCCGATTTCGACGGCATCACATCCACTTTGCGTTTAGCTAATTCATATTCAATTCGCTTGGGTCCCCAAATCGGATTGCGTCGACGCATCTCACAAATCAACACATCAACCTCTGCGCTAATTTGGTGAGAACAAGATCGCGGCTTATGGGAGTGATTGATCAATCCCGGTAATCCACTCTTTTCATATTTGAGTAACCAGGAATGAATCGTTTGGCGTGAGACGCCAAAACGAGATGCAACTTCGACAACCGAAAGGCCATCGTGAATAACTGCTGAGACTGCTTGGTATCTTTGTTCCATAACACTTAGCTCCGTAATCATAAGAGATAGTGTCAAGCATCAGCCGAAACCACTGTCAAGGATCAGCCGAATAGCTGTAAAGCATCAGGCGGAGATGATTAGTAAAGGATCAGCCGAAGTAATACATAAATATGGTGAGGCGAGTCGGGCTCGAACCGACGACGACCAAATTATGAGTCCGCCGCTCTACCCAGGGTGGCTCCAGCAGGAAGTCAGTTTACCCCTGATTTCATGCGGGAAACAGAGTCATTGCTGATCTTGTCTGCGCAAGCAAAATGGCGTGTGTATGCATTGTGTATACATCATCAGTTTCTTGGAGCAAGAAAGTCAGTAAACGAATCTTTAGTCCGCGGAAGAGTTGGTGATTGCAGCAAGTTGCTGCATAACGAACAAAGGACTAAAAATGTCTACAAAAACACATCGGGCCAAGAACGGCGTAGGGCATACCTACGCTTTCCGTAAAGGCTTCCGTACGGTCATTCGACAGGATGGCCGAGTCATAACCGCCACGGGCAGATCTGCCACAGAATCAAAGAGAAATGCAATCGAGAAAGTAAAACGACTTCAACCTCTCAACAAAGGATTGATCGAAAAAGGTGGCCACCTAACTATTGGCGAGTTTCTCTTGCCTTGGCTTATTGAACGCCATCAACATCAAGTCGCTTATGGGACATTTGAGCGTTATCAACAGTTGATTCGACTTCACATAATTCCACTTCTTGGAACCGTGAAACTAATGGAACTTAATAGGCGCCATATCGACCAAATGCTCTCCGCTATGAGTCTTGCAGGCCAAAGTAAGAGCTCTCAGCGGCAGGCTCGTGCAGTCCTCAGTGCTGGCCTCGCGGCGGCGGTTAAGGAAGAAATTGTGGCCTTCAATCCAGTTTCTAGTGCACGGCGCATAAAAGTTGATGCCTTTGAATTTGAGCCTCTACGAATTGATGAGACGCAACGCGTCATTAAAAATGCCGAGACGACTCAATTAAAATTGCGTTGGACTATTGCACTATTTTATGGCCTAAGGCAAGGGGAGTGTCTCGGACTGCGGTGGCGTGATATCGATTTCAACACCAAGACGGTTCAAATCAGTAAGCAGATGCAGACGATACGTGGCAAGAGAGAACTAGTGGGATTGAAGACAAAGAGTTCGCGTCGTGCGCTCCGATTGTCCGACGCGACCGTGTCACTTCTAAAGCGTCAGAAAGCCGAACTTGCCGAGCGTAAGTTGGCCCTAGGGATTAACTGGAGAGAGCATGACTTAGTTTTTCCAAATGCTGAAGGCAACCCGATGCAGTCTCGATGGGACAGCACCCTTTGGAAACGGGCACTTGTAAAAGCAAAGGTGTCACATCGTCGACTACACGATGCTCGACACACTGCCGCTACGATGCTTTATAACGATGACACCGACATCGAAGTCATCCGCAGGTTCTTGGGCCATAGCAGCGTAGAGATGACGTCTCGAACATATGTGCACAACTCAGACAAACCGTTCGTAGCAGTGGCAGAGAAAATTGAGGCTATGCAAAAAGGAATTATTGCCTCCTAGAAACAAAAAATATGGAGCAGGTACATAATGACACTTGCTCCATATTTTTTTTGGTGAGGCTGTAGGACTTCGCCTGATGCTTGACACTTTCTCTTCGGTTGATGCTTGACACTTTCTAGGGTAATTGTGAACGGTCAAGAAGTTTTTTTCAAGACCGAGGCGTGTTTTTTCCTCACCTCCTTGCTATTGCTTCTAAGCGCTGTTTTGAGTAGCTCTTCTTTGTAGTAGATATGAATCATCGAATCGCTCACTAGAACATCGACATCTAAACCTGCCTTATGGCGACCGATTGAAATCTGTTGCCAGGCAATACAGATCGCGCCATTGCCACCGATGCGTCTTGCCACCCAGGTTCCAGTACTACTTGGTTGAGTACTTGCTCTAACTTTACTAATTGTTGGACTGGAGGTGAGAAAGCGTTCCTTTGGAATTGCCATATCCATGCCTTGATGGGGACGCTCTGAGTTATAGTGCTTGACGAAATCATCTAGCTCCCCTTGAGCATCTTCAAAACTTGCAAACTTCTTCTCTTGAAGAAACTCAGTACGCAGGGTTCGATGAAAACGTTCTATCTTTCCCGTTGTAGTGGGAGAGCGTGGGGCGGTCAGAAGATGTTCTATCCCATTTTCTCGACAGATCTTGTCAAAGAGCACCTCGGTATCTTTATAACCAAATCGTCCAGTAAAGACTTTGCCGTTATCGGTCAGGATCTCTTGCGGTATTCCATAGCGGCCGAGGCTTCTTAGGAAGTGATCACAGACGCTCTTTGAGTTGGCGCGGTGCATAAGGCCAGCAGAGATGCAGTAGCGCGAGTGATCATCTACTCCAGTTAAACATTTGAGTTCGCTGCCATCGGTTAGATAGATACCACCGACAACATCGAATTGCCAGAGCTCCATCGGAGCTGCTCGTTCCCATCTTTTAAACTTCTCATCGCGTCGTTTTCTAGCATGAGGATCAATTAACTCAGCGCGTTTTAGTGCGCGATAGATCGCCGATTTCGACGGCATCACATCCACTTTGCGTTTAGCTAATTCATATTCAATTCGCTTGGGTCCCCAAATCGGATTGCGTCGACGCATCTCACAAATCAACACATCAACCTCTGCGCTAATTTGGTGAGAACAAGATCGCGGCTTATGGGAGTGATTGATCAATCCCGGTAATCCACTCTTTTCATATTTGAGTAACCAGGAATGAATCGTTTGGCGTGAGACGCCAAAACGAGATGCAACTTCGACAACCGAAAGGCCATCGTGAATAACTGCTGAGACTGCTTGGTATCTTTGTTCCATAACACTTAGCTCCGTAATCATAAGAGATAGTGTCAAGCATCAGCCGAAACCACTGTCAAGGATCAGCCGAATAGCTGTAAAGCATCAGGCGGAGATGATTAGTAAAGGATCAGCCGAAGTAATACATTTTTTTTGGTGAGGCGGGTCGGGCTCGAACCGACGACGACTAAATTATGAGTTTAGGGCTCTAACCAACTGAGCTACCGCCTCGTCTTGATGAGTTTATTACATACAATCTAAATTGTCGTAATTGGCGCGAATAGAACGACAGGATCTGGCTTATAGGGCGACTCTTCTATCAATTAAGTGTGCGTAGGTTAAAACTGCGCTTACTTTCCTGCATTTTGCTTGTACAAGTTTATGCAGAACCTGTTGCATTTTTGCTGTTGTTTATGGGCAGAAGTATGGGCAGTTATGGGCAGAAGTATGGGCAGTTATGGCTCGTTGTCAGTCGAGTCACAACCGCAACGCAGGGGAGTATTTCTAGATGATATGCACAAGAATTCTCTACTTCAACTTCCGCCAATAGTTGTAGTGCTTCTGGCGAGCCAACCGCACTCCGATGAAAATGCCTCAATTTCCTGATTTACTCTCACTCGGGTAACCTTTGCCCCAGACCAGTAACGTAAGTTGCTGCAAGAGGAGCTCACCGCTCCCACCTACATCGCTATGGCGATCTGGTTCGTCGGAATAGATTTTTTTGGATCTTCTCCTTTGTGGCAGTGCACGATTTTTGCGGAAGCTTTCTTACTAGAAGCCAAAACCGCTTGTAAGGAGCACACATCTCGCTATTTAGCACGCGACCTTGGCCCTGAAAATATTCGCGCCAATCTCATTGCAGCCGGCCCCATTCGCACGATGGCTGCTAAATCAATTCCAGGCTTTGAAGAGTTCGAAAAGGTATGGAACGAACGCTCGCCTCTGCAATGGGATGTCACTGACCCAGTTCCAGCTGCCCAAACAAGCGTTGCTCTCCTCTCGGATTGGTTTCCTAAGACCACCGCTGAAATCATTCATGTCGATGGTGGCCTTCATGCAATGGGTGCCTAAAGGAACCTAAGTTTGGTTATCTGGTCCATCCATTTTTTTACGAACGATCTGGGAAAACAGAAGAGGGCCCACCATCCGAAATCTTCAAAGCAGCTCACTTTCGAAGAATGTGCAAGTTCGGAATGTAAGTTCGTTTGCGGTACCTCTATTCCTTAAAACGCGATTAAAACTTTCACTCAATCCAAACTTGCAAAAATGCATGGAACAGCAACATTTTTGTCAACGAAATACGCCGCGCAAACTCTGTGATAGCCGTAAGCGATAGTTAAAGGGTGTGTTTTGGTTTCAGAACCACGTACCAATAAAACCGGCGCAATTGCATCACCTTGAGTCATTTTCCCGATAGCAGCAGCAACGTGAAAATCATCCTCGGAGAGAATTGTCAATCCCGATGCCCTCAGGATGTCAGTCGCTTTATGCCAAACTATTTCGGAATTTTGAAATTGATTCATTATTATTGAGATTGACGCAGGAGCAAAAGTAAGTGAAAGAAAACTTGCAACAGGCACTAAATCACTGGTCGGTAAACTTTGATTCCAATTGATCATAATGCAAATGACTTTCTGATGGCCGACTCCAGTTGCGTTTGGACAGTCTCCATATGATCTCTAATAATCCTATTTGCTATTATCGGATTACCTTTTTCGATATTATCGAATATTAATTGATGGATTTCTATATTAGCGCAAAAATCTTTGCCGGGATTTAAGGCGACATTTTGAGTAAGTCGAAAACTTTGTTGTAACAAAGTCGATAACGAAGAGTAAAATAGAGATACCATGGCGTTATGAGAAGCCTCAACTAAGGATTTGTGAAATTCTAGATCGGCAACTTGATATTGCCTTACTAAGGCACTGATATCACTATCCGTGCATCGATTCGATTCGATTTCTGGTGCAAGTTCACTCATTTGGAATAACGCAATTTTTGGTTTTTCAAGATCAAGACTATTGTGGCTAGAGGCAACTATCGAGGCAGCTTCGGTTTCAAGTGCCATCCTCACATGACATAAATCCTTGAACCAATTAATATTTGACGTAGCGCTTGTTGTCACTACATACTGAAGCAAGTTGCTGTATTTCGATGCGATACGTGAGCGTCTTCCCTTGCTGGACGTAACTAATGTTTGTCCGATTAGAATTTTCATAGCTTCGCGGATTTTCAGTCTACTAACATCGAAGTGCGTGGCTAGAGAATTTTCTGACGGAAGTGATTCGCCTACTGTTCTATTTTCTATGAATTCATGATGAATCGCAATTACCAAGTCCTCTGGCTTCATATTGAACTCACCCTTAACTGACGCGAAGATGCAACGCACTCAGAAATTAGGTTAATGCAATTTGATATGATTTCATAGAGCAAAATTGAGCGTAAATTCTTGGATGCTATGAACTTTTTGTATATCTTGAGTGTTAGAGGTATGGTAAAAGTAAGAGCTTGAAAGATTTTCGAAATGTAACCTACATTTTCGACGACAGAAATTTAGATGTGGAGTACTATTTTGAATTCACGAGTGCCTCTCTTGCAAATGGAAGAAGTGTCAAAGAAGTTCGGCGGTGTAAATGCCTTGCGAAATGCTTCATTTCGATTAGAAGTTGGTGAGGTTCACGCTCTCATGGGGGCTAATGGGGCTGGCAAGTCGACACTAATAAAATTACTTTGTGGTGTTCATCAATGCGATTCGGGAACAATCACTTTATATGGCGAGGTTGCCGAGCCCGCAAATCCTTTTGAATCCCAGAGATTGGGTATTGGGTATGTTCCCCAAGAAATTGCTGTTCAGCCATATATGTCCGTGGCTGAGAATATATTTTTAGGGAATCAACCGACAAAGAGGAATCACCTAATTGACTTCCAATCGATGAATTCTGGAGCTGAAAAATTACTTACGGAACTTGGAATTGCTATCGATTCTAATACTTTAGGAAACCAGCTTTCCATCGCAGAGAAGCAATTGATAACTATTGCTAAAGCAATAGCACTAAATAGTAAGATTCTTATCCTGGATGAGGCCACCTCTGCTCTTACTTCAAAAGAAACCAAGCGTTTGTTTCAAATTATCCGCACATTGAGTGATAAAGGTATTGGAATAATTTTCGTTACTCATCGGCTTGAGGAAATATTTGAGATATGTGATACCGCAACAATTTTTCGAGACGGAGAAACTGTCGCAACTCGGCCAATAGCCGAATTAGATATTAGAGAACTAATTTACTTAATGATGGGTCAAAATGTTCAAAGGCAAGGTGCCATTCAAAGGTTAGAGAATCCATCGAGATTGATGCGAGTATCGAACCTCTCTGTTGAAAACATTCTATTTGACATTACTTTTGATCTCCACAAAGGCGAAATTTTAGGTTTGGCTGGCTTAGTAGGTTCGGGTCGGACGGAATTAGTTCGAAGTATTTTTGGAGATCTAAAAATCGATTCCGGCGTTATTGAAATTGAGGGCCAACAAGTTGAAATCAAACAAGTATCGGATGCAATTAAACTAGGGATTGGGTTGGTACCCGAGGATAGAAAAAGTCAAGGATTAATTCTCAAATTTTCTATTAAGAAGAATATAGGACTTGTAATTCTGAGTAAATTACGATTGAAAGGTTTTATTAATGCTTCAAAAGAAAGAGAGGTTGCTGAGGAGTACACGAGCAGGCTTGCGATCAAAACTAAGAATGTTGAACAGAGCACCGACACCCTAAGCGGGGGAAATCAACAGAGGGTCGTCTTGGCCAAGTGGCTTGCAATGAATCCTAAAATACTCTTGGTTGATGAACCAACACGAGGAGTAGACATCGCCGCGAAAGCTGAAATACATAGAATTCTGATCGAATTAGCAAGGTCAGGAGTTGGGATTGTGGTGGTTTCTTCGGAAATGGATGAATTGATTCAAGTTTGTAACCGTATTTTGGTCATCAGAAATGGGCGAATAAATAAATCCTTTTTTAATGATGAAGCCAATGCTCTCAATTTGATGGAAGCAGCAGCAGTAGATATGGATAATTCTACGAGCGGGAATATCAAATGAGCAGAAACGACATGAAGTTGAGCAACAGCAAGCGGGAACATTCAGTCTTACGCTGGTTGGGGCTCCTTCGAATGCAAGTGGCGTTAATACTTTTTATTACCTTGATTGTTATCGGTTCGGTATTATCAGATGTATTTCTGACACCGAATAATCTATTGAACATTCTTTGGGCTGTTTCAGTATTGGGCATTGTGGCTTTGGGGCAATGTATTTTGATAATTGCGTGCAGATTTGATATGTCAGTTGCGTACTCCGTAGGACTCTGTGGAATTATAACCGTGGTGGTTCAGAATCACGGGGTATCACTTTTTCCTTCAGTCATAATTGGGTTATTGAGTGGGTTGCTTATAGGGAGCGTAAACGGGCTAATTTGCGTACGAACGAAGGCGAATCCATTCTTAGTAACCTTAGGGACTGGGATATTCATGTACGCAACCTCACTAGCAATAACTAAATCTCAAACGGTATATACACCCATAGCTGACTTTAAATTACTTGGGCGTGCGAAATTGTTCGGAACCGTTCAATACTCCATTCTTATCTTTTTGGGGCTTGCAATAATCTTGGAAATAGTGCTCAGATACACAAAATTTGGTAGAGGCCTGTTTGTAATTGGATTAAATGAAAAAGTCGGTACTTTATCTGGCTTCTCGACGTCACGAATAAGCATGGCAGCCTTCGTTATTTGTGGATTCACCGCTGCAATTGGCAGTCTCATAATAACTTCACGAAACGGAAGTACCGTTGCAAATGTTGGTATGGGAATGGAGTTTGATTCGATAATAGCCGTTGTGCTTGGTGGTACAAGTCTATTCGGAGGGAGTGGCGGTGCAATAAGAACCGTCGTCGGAGTTCTTACTCTTGGCGTTTTGAACAACCTCATGGTTTTGATGAATATTCCAACAGAAAATCAACAAATAGCAAAGGGAACAATATTTCTCTTGATTGTTTGGCTCGATAGCTTGCTGAGGAATAAGAAATGAATTCAGTGAAAAGATATCTTTCCGTATTCTTTAAACAAACGCCTGGCGTGCTATTTTTTAGCGTTTTTATATTTTTCTCAATTTTGTTGAAGGATACATTCTTAAGCATTTACACTTTAACGAATATTGCAAGACAGGTATCGATAGATGTACCAATTGTTATGGGACAGGCCATAGTGTTGATTGCAGGCGGGATCGACATTTCCGTGGGATCAGTAATGGCCATGTCCGCTGTAATTGTAATTTCGACACAACAATATGGAATGATTCCTTCGATTGTCTTCGCTTTACTATTTGGTGTATGTATAGGTTTGATAAACGGATTTCTAGTGACCAAGGCGAAAATCGTTCCGTTTATTGCCACCTTGGGAACCATGAGTATCGTGCGTGGTCTTGTTTTGGTTACAACGGACCAACGCTCAATTATGGGGACTATTCCACGTTTTGAAATTCTCGGCAATGGAAATTTTTGGATAATTCCTGGCCCATTCATAATCGCGATGGTATTGCTGTTTATCCTGCATCAATTTCTTAAGAAGACGAAAAAAGGAAGAAATCTATATGCACTTGGAGGCGATCCAGAAAACGCATTTCTGTCGGGCATACCGATAGGAAGAACAAAATTTACGCCATACATAATTTGCAGCCTATTGGCATCCGTCTCAGGAATTCTTCTTGCTTCGAGGATTAATTCTGCAAACCCACAACTTGGGATGGATACCGCGTTGGCCAGTATCGCAGCGGCGATAATTGGGGGAGCTAGCTTATTAGGTGGGCGTGGATCAGTCATTGGGGCTGTCTTGGGGATTTCTGTTCTTGGGATGCTGAGTACAGGGATGAATTTGCTGGGACTTGTAACATACTATCAAATAGCAGTGAAGTCTGCACTCTTCGTTGTTGTGGTGGTTATTGATGCGATAATTGTTTCCAAAGGAATTTCCAAGCGACGAAAATGAGTTGTCATATATCTTTGCTTGTATGACAACTATTTAAATACGAACTATGTATATATATTTAAAACATTCAACCCTATGATTAATTAACTGCGTGTCTTGTCTTTATCTCTCGGAAAATGAAAGATGCCAGTACCAACGATAATGAAAGGCGAAAAAGTGAATTATAAAAAAATGATTGCTCTAACATCCGCGATTGCCATAGCTTCATTCGCACTCTCCAGTACATCTGCACAGGCTGTGCCTAAAAAGTGGAGGTTGTGTATGGTGCATAACAATGCAGATCATCCATCGATTACTGCATTAGCGAAAGGTGTTGTCGATGAAGCTCCTCTATTTAATGCAAAAGTGACATTCTTCGATCCCGCTAATGATCCTCAAAAGCAAGTTTCGATGATTGAAGATTGCATTGCAGCCAAAGCAAATGTCATTGCGGTAAATGCCGTTGATCCCATTGCTGTAATCCCTGCCATTAAAAAAGCAAAGGCGAAAGGTATAAAGGTTATTACTGTTAATGCCAACGTGGATGCTTCTGGTAGTGGCTATGTCTCTGGATTTATTGGCTCACAATCCTTCGATCAAGGTTACGCGGTAGGACTAATGATCTCTAAGGCCCTTAATAAGACGGGAAATATTGTTCTCATCACTGGTAACCCAGGTCAAACAGATGCAGTAAATCGAACTGAAGGAATGAAAAAAGCGTTTACTGATCAAAGCGCGTCTATCAAGGTACTTGCTGAGCAGACTGGTAAATGGAGCAAGGACGAAGCATCCAAAGTAATGACGGACTTGCTTACCAGATATCCATCCATTGATGCAGTTTTTGGCCACGATGACCCAATGGCCCTTGGTGCACTTCAAGCAATTAATGCGGCAGGCCGTAAGGGCATTAAAGTTTTTGGAGTGAATGGAAACAAGGAAGCGTGTACCGCAATTAAGGCTGGACAAATGTATGGAACAGCTCTCCAACTGAGTTATTTGGTCGGCGTATATTCCGTTCGTGCAGCTTATGACCTAGTGCAAGGCCGATTAATACCCGCCCAGACATTGGCTCCTACTGCCCCTGTAACTCCATCGAATGTTAACAAATGGATGTCTCAGTGTTGGTAGACGTGGTTAGTAAGTGATAGCAGAACAGTGCCAATTGAATTATTGGCACTGTTCTGTACACAAAATTTAAGCGTATGAGTTAGGAACCCATGAGTTTGCAACTGACAGAAAGATATTTTGTGCGCCCGGAAAATTTCAATCTCTCGATAAATGAAATGAATTTTCCTAGACGAGTAATCGCTGGTTACGGTGCCAGTAAACTGATTAGTTCCGAGGTAAAAAAATTTGGAAGCAGTGCTCTAATCATTACGCACGCTCCGGGGCGATTTACGTCTACGGGAATTCTGTCGGAGATGCTCGCAGATCTTAAAGGCAATGGAGTGAGATACGAAATAATTACGTATCAAGAGATTGCGACAACCGATGAGATTGATCAAGCTGCTGCCATTGTTGCCTTAAAAGATTTTTCTGTAGTCCTATGCATAGGTGGCGGAACCATCCTTGATGCAGGCAAGGCGATTAGTCTGGTTGCCGCTAATCCAGGAAGCTGTGAAGACTATATGTTCGGTCGGATACAACCGATACGTGAAGGTTTACCGATTATTGCGGTGCCGACCACAGCTGGTTCCGGCTCTGAATCCACGACCGTCTCAGTCATCCGTAATAAGAAGTTAGGGTTGATAAAGAGCTTGAATCACGTTTACATGTTGCCAAAATGTGTAATTCTCGACCCAAGCTTCATTAAACATCTCAATCCAGAAATGTTGGCTGTTTCTGGACTTGATGCGTTTAGCCACGCATTGGAAAGTTACACTTCACCAAAATCAAGTTCTCTTTCGCGATCTTTTTCAATTTCAGCTCTAGAAATGATTTATCGAACGCTTCCAAAGGTGACGCGTGGCATTGCTCACGATGATGATTACTCTGATTTGCTAGTCGGAGCACATCTCGCGGGGATCGCACTTAATGCTGGCGTGGGTGCGGCGCACATATTTGCGCAACCTCTTACAGCGACAATTGGGATCTCTCATGGTCAAGCTTTGAGCGCAGTTTTGGAAGAGGTAGTCAGGTTCAACGAAGAGGGTCCAACAATGCCCTATAAAGCTATTGTTGATATTTTAGATCCGATGCACACTTTTGAGTTAAGAAATATGAGCGCAATCGTAAAATCTTTCATGAATAATATAGGGATGAATAAACGTTTGAAGGAATATGCTGATATCGATAATTTGAGTAAAGTGATGAATGCTATAGGAGAAACCACCTCTCATATATGGACGAATGCCCGTCCGGTTTCGAATCTTGATATTCAGAATATTCTACATAAGTCTTGGCTTTAAACACTGTGAGCGACGGGGGAAAATTATGAGGAACGTAAGAATAGCCACGAGCTCTCTTGCAACTTTGGAGGCAATTACACCTCCAAACAATCTTAGAGTCCCGAGCGTGAACGAAAATCTTTCACGGGGATTAGACATTCTAGATGTGGCAGGAGCGAATAAGGTCGACATTGCCGTGTTGTGTGAGTCATTCGCCTATGCAGGCATTCCCGGGGATAAATTGCGAGAAGTTGTAGAAACTTACCCAGGAAATTGTATTACCGAAGTTGCTAAGAAAGCCAAGCATTACTCAATGTACGTAGTTGCTGGCTTCTATGTCGCGATTGAAGGTAAAATAAAAAATATTTCTATCTTGTTTGACAGATCGGGAGATATTGTAGGGGAGTATGTAAAGAAGTATACGACGCAAGGCGAGATGGATTGTGGAGTGTTCCCAGAAGATACCCAAAACGTGTTTACTACAGATTTCGGAAAAATTGGTATGTCAATTTGTTTTGATATCAATTGGCCGGATGTGTGGACATCTCTAGAGAACGAAGCGGAAATAGTATTTTGGATTTCCGCCTATGAAGGTGGATTTCCTTTACAAGCCCGCGCCTGGCTTCATCACTTACCTATCGTGTCTGCAGTCATGAGTTATCACGGCAAAGTCATAGATATTAATGGCAAAGTTCTAGGACAAACATCAAGATGGAATCGTGTATATGTCCATGAATTTAATTTAGACCGAGAGATCCTCCACACCGACCATAACTATTCGAAGATTGCTCAAATTCAACGCAAATATGGAGCAAGGGTGTCAATCGAAAGTTCCTCAGAGGAACATTTTTATATTATTGAAAGTAATGATGAGTCAATTACCGTGAAGTCAATTCTAGAAGAATTTGATATTCAAACGTACCGTGAATATATAGCTCAATGTACGGAAGATGTTCGAAAATCCAAAGGGTAGATTGACCTGCCCTACGCTTTGGTTACCCCTTCGATGTGAAGATCAGGCTGGGATGGATGGACTTTCGTAGACTCGCTCGAATTCGATTGGTGTTGCAACGGGATATTTTCTACATGAAGTAATCCTCTCAGGGGATTACTCTCCAACTTTCTCGTCACGCTTCAACTATTCGACTATCCACCATCAACTATTCGACTATCCACCATCAACTATTCAACTATTTAACTATCCACCATCAACTATTCAACTATTCAACTATTCAACTATTTAACTATCCACCATCAACTATTCAACTATCCACCATCAACTATTCAACTATTCAACAATTTTGTTTTAAACCTTTTAAAACCTATCAATCCTGGGTCTGCCCTATATCAAAGGGTAAAAATAAATAGGCATCCCCGATTCCAATAAAAGTAGGTAGGTAGGAGTTAGGCAAAATAAACTCGGTGAGAACTGATCTCTAACAAAGAACCTGAAGGATCTAGTCCGCTCCTAGTCACTCACCGAGCTTCTTAAGTGTGTCGGTGTAGGTTGCTTAGATGAATAGGGCATCCCCTATCTTTTATTTACTTTTTCCACCGCGACGTTCGCGTGCGGGTGGTTGGGACTGGTGCAGATTAGTTGACTTATTTTTTGACTTTATATCCTGAGGGACATTTGGGTTTAACGGCTGAAATCTTTTTAACTAATTTGCCCTTAGTGCAGGTGATGGTTGTTTTTTTCTTTGCCACTGCCACTGCCTTAGCGTCGCTCAGGATTTTATCTGCGGCGGCTTTTGCATCGCTCAGGATTTTATCTGCCACTGCCTTCTCTTCCACTGCCTTAGCATATGCAGCATCTGCCACTGCCTTATCTGCTGCTGCGATTCGGGCTATTGAAATCCCCGCAGCCCTGTTAGTTATTGATTGAGATATCAAATTCTTGGCTTCATCCGTTGACTTAAGCGACTCAGGAATCAAGGTCAAGGAGATTTCATCCTGAGTAATATTGCTGACCAACAGTGAAAGCTTTTCGGACTTGAACAAACTGCCGATGGCTGCAGGGTCTGATATTTCCAGCGTCCATGTCGTGCCTCCCCTAGTATCTGGGGGCCAAAATGTAATCGGTGGGCGTTGTTGATTATCCAGAGAATAAAAGGCGAGTCTTCTCACGTTGAAATCATCCCTGATTACTTCGATCATAAGTCCTGTACCACCACCCGTATTAATTACGATCAGCTGGTTTTCATCATTCTTCATTTTGACTGAGCTATCTATGGTCAAATTTGGTGATGTTATTGGGGTTGCGATAGGACCGCGATGATTTTGTTGCCAATAAAGATTGGTACTAGAACTTCCTGGTTGGGTTTGACTCAAAGGAGCACAAACTAATTCAAATATTTGATTTGGAATTCTCTCCCCTATTTTTGTGCACGGCTTTAAATTCAGTGGGTCTTTCCACTGAGGCTCGGCCAACGGCGTCAACGTTTTCCCATCCAAGCAAGTTACATTAAAATCATCTAGCCAGCCCAATATCCATTTTTCATAATTTAATAAAATCATAGTACGTACTCCGCCCATCAGACTCAATGGCCCAGGTCCTGAACCAGCTCCATATAAATCTATGAGCCCATAGTTATGCATTATTTCGTGAGCAATTACGATCTTGCCCCTGTGTTGACCAAACAAGACAGCATTATTTATATACCCTTCATTAGTTCTTATCGGATCGAACCAGCTGTCCTGATTATTTGAATAAAACTGAAATGCTTCAGCAGTGCGTAAGTGATTTGGCGAAGGACCTACCTCAAGTATGACCGAATCAATATTTGTAAAATTGGTTCCAGGATCTAGTTCTTTAATAGTATTGCGTACAAATCCCCAAGTTGATTTTGTTAGATCTTTCTTATCCCAGGAAGATTGAACATTATTTCCCAGTGCAATAAAATCATTCACGGTTAGCTGCGACCGATGCACGGGAGCAAAGATGTAATTGATTTTAGCCCTACCAAACGAAAGCTTTTCTATATCGTTTGCTGCATTTATATAGTTGTCCTTGAGGTCTTGCGAAAACTGATAATCAGGAAGATCGCTAGGCACGATTGGGACAACAAGTATTTGTGCTGGTTTGCTACTGGAAATTCGCTCAGGGTGGAGCGGGAAGCCTAATGAATCCCCTAGATCTTTTGACGCTGGAATTCGACATTCAGATATATCTACTACACCAGCCTGGCTAGGTGTTACTGCCGTGCTGAGAATCAAGGAAACTAAAGTGAAGAAAAGGATGCATCGTTGCCGTGTCATTTTGCAGGCTTGCTTCGTTCACTTTCCACTTGGGAATTCTACACCTGGGGTGAAGGATTTGAACCTTGGCGCTGCTATTTGAAATGTTTACGCAGAGATTATGGTTTCTAAATCCCATGATTCCTCAAAGGGCGGCGAAATTTTTGCAGACTCCTCTTCCAAAATCGGCCCGCCTAGCATTGATAGAAATACACCGAGAAGTGTTGCGATTGCAACTAGTGAGAAGAATGCGAGAGTCATCATGGTGGCCTCCTAAACTTTGAAGCGATTGATCTGTACAATCGCTGCGAATAAAGAAAGGATGCCCGCTTACTCTGTGGTTTTTCATAGGAAGTTCTGTGCAAAATCAGTTAATTGAGGCGTGGACGCCATCCGCTGACTTTTCATAATGAACATCCTCTCTTAAAAGGCGTTCACCAACAGGGGTCAAGGCCAGAGGATTATTCATTACTTTAGCACTTGCTGGATTTAGTCCTTCATGCAAACTAGCCTATTCTTAATCAATGCGTAAAAGAATTGTCAGAAAATTATTAGTTATTGTAATAATTTCGGCGATCACTACAGCTTTTAATTTTGTGCCTGTTTCTGCTGAACCTGTTCCCTCCCCGTCGTGTCCGCCGCCACGCCAACACAACGGTGAAACCATATGGGAGACAGGAACTGTTAAAGAAGTGATCGATGGCGACACCGCTATTGTTGCGACGTGTAAAGGCGATTTAATAATTAGATTTATCGGAGTACAGGCACCAGAGTCGTTTAAATCAAAACCCTATACATATCCGCAATGTGGCTCGCGTCAAGCCACAGCTTTAATAAAAAATTTAATTCCAATAGGTGCTGAAGTAGAACTTCGATCGATGCATGAAGGTTCATCCAATAAGTACGAGATACTCCCTCGTTCTTACCGCTCTATTTATGCAAAAGATATGCAAGGTAACTTTACGATAGATATACAACGAGCCCTTGTTGATGCGGGACTTGCGATGTGGTTTCCTAATGCGTATGAATCCTTTCGTAACAAGGAATATCTAGAAGCGATAGAAGTCGCTATCTCAAAAAAAGTTGGATTATGGTCAAAGAAGTTATGTAGACGAGAAAATACAGAGGAAGATAATTTAGAGATTTGGATTAATACTGATTCTAAACTCCCAGGAGAAAATCCATTTGGTGAATACGTTCAGATTTATAACAACTCTAAATCGGAGGTGGATCTCTCTGACTGGGTCTTGCGGGACACATCCCTAGCATTGTACGACCTAAAATATTGGTTACCCAAGGTGACCATCCTGCCTTCGTATGAAGTTCTTACGGTGTATTTAGGGGCTGTTCCACCGGGCTACCAGTTAGGCAAGAATGAAATATCACTCGGTTTGACGAGAGCAATTTTGCATAACCCAAGTAATCAGACAGATACCGCAACGGTTTTTAATGGCGATGGTGTTTATTTACTCTCTCCAATAATCATAGCCGGTGGCGGAAATATGCGTGCATGGAGCCATGACCCATGTCTGAAAAGTGATTGTTCTATACCTTCATGGGTGGTGCGCCCGCAGACGCTTGATCAGATATTGATTGCTGGAACTTCACTTCGTTCAGAAGTCTCATCTTTATTTGCTAAGTATGCTGCTTCTCCATCTTTAGCAAATCCAGGTTTGGTTCTTATAGATCCGAAAACAAACGAAGTCCTTTACGGAAATCTTGAGAAATCTCCACGAACTCCTGCTTCGGTATTGAAACTTGTTTCGACTTTTTCAGCACTTCACTTTCTTGGACCGGATACAAAAATGCAAACAGCGATATATTCTACAAAAACAAAGAACAAATATGTTCTTATGGGAGAACTTGATCCATGGTTATCTTCAGATGTGAATTTATCGAAAGAGAATGAACAACCATTTCTACCTATTCTTATAACAGAAGCAAATGTTAAAAAGTCTCGATCTATAACTATTGAGTATTTTGGACTATATGAAACCGATTTGAAAAACCTTGCGAAATATCTACGCACACAGAGGATCGCTCTCAAATATAAAAAAATCAGCAAAGAAGTTGCGCAAAATCAAGTAATCGAGGAAATTTCACACCTTAATTCTGCTCCAGTGGCCAAGATGGTGGAGTTTGCGCTTCTATGGAGTGATAACATATTGGCCAATAGGCTCGGGAAAGCAGCAGCTAGGTCGTTGGGTGAAAGCACGAAAGGTCCAGGACTTCAAAGAACTTTTATAGCTGCTTTAAATACACTGGAGATTAATACTGAGGGGTTACAGATTGAAGATGGCAGTGGACTTTCGCACGAGAACCGAATATCTGCGATCACTTTAGCTCAATTATTAATAAAAACTCGTGGAATTGCGCGTTATAACGCTCTTTATGAAGGACTTCCCATCGCCGGAAAAACTGGAACTTTAAAGAAACGATTTATTGAGACTGCGCCAAACGCAGTTGGTTTAGCTAGAGCAAAGACGGGCTGGCTCTCAGAAACAGTAAGTTTAGCTGGTTATGTGACATCGGGGGATCAAGAGTATGTCTTGGTTGTGATTGCCGATCGAATTACGCCAACGCTAACTTCTCGGAAAAAAGTACGAAAAATAATGGATAAAATGATTGGAATTTTGGTGAAAGATGGCGCTGCGCTCGGTTTAGCTGACCCTGATAATAAGGCCAACGCCAGCGACCAAGATGGCGCTATGTAATAACTTCATTTTCTTTATATTTAATCTGCCCCACGGTTTGGTTAGCTACTTATAGTGAAGATCATGCTCTATTTCTCTACGCCCCCAGAATTCCCACATACCTATCACGCTTAGGACTAGAGCAAAGCCAAAGAGCAGGTCTTCTAATGGAGCAGATGCAACGCGAAAACCAATAATGGCATCAGGCCTGTACATAACAATATTGCGCGAAGTCAGCCACCAATTGGTGAGTAATTGGAAGGGCAAAATAATTGCATAAGAAGTCCAAAATCTTTTACTTGTAATCAAACTTGTTTTAGTTAGCACAGAATCAAGAATCAGGGCAAAAACTAGTGCCGTGGCTGCAATGAAGGTGTACATCATTTTCCAGACTTCCAATGAGGTTTGACTTTGGTGACCGCTTCGATTGTCATGATTGCAGCAATTGGAATGATTATGAAGAAGAGAAATTCTTCCAGCGGAATTCCAAAAGGACCATAAATTCCAAGAATTTGTTTCCGATCAAAAAACCAGTGCCCTTGCGCGATGGCGTAAGCATCCCAGATAAGAAATAAAGTACTAATTGGGATAATGCTAATAATTACTCGCTTTATCCTGCGCAGGACTCCGATTTTTAAGAAAATTTCCAGCCAGAACGATCCACAAATCGTGAAAACTAACATTGCCACATAACTCCACTTTTGCACAAACAAATCTTCTCATAGATTTACGCTAGACTTTGTTACCACCTAAGAATTTTGAAAGATTTTGAAAATATCTAGGATTCGGGTTGATTATGAATAACTCGCTACGTTCCATACTTTGCATTCCAGCAAGCAAACCTGAAATGCTTGAAAAAACTTGATTCTTAGCGCCGGTAGTTCTTATTGGCTTTCAATAACGGCAATAGCTTCACCGGTTTTAATCGCGTCTCCATCTTTGAACTTATATTCAAGAAGAATTCCAGCCACAGGAGAAGGAACCTCTACATTTGCTTTATCTGTTTCAACTTCCATAAGAGAATCACCAATAGCTACTGAATCTCCAATATTTTTGTTGCATGCCACTAAATAAACTTCATCGACGGTCTCACCAACGCGCGGCATCTTTACCGTCATTTTCATTGCCGGCCGCTTACTTCTTTGATTTCCAGATATTTTTGAACATATCGCCAATTTCTGGTTCAGGATCATTTTGGGTTTTAGCAACAATGTCCACCATGGTCTTATCCGCAATTTCTTGTAACTCTTTTGCTTTAGCTTCGGTGAGAACCCCTTTTTTAATTAAAAGTTCTTCAGTGACCTTAATTGGATCGCGCTTTTGCCACATTTCAAGTTCACCTTCGGGACGATATAGCGCTTGGTCGGCGCGTGAGTGGCCCGCAAAGCGATAAGTCTTTGCTTCTACAAGCGTTGGCCCACCACCACTTCGAGCGCGGTCGATTGCACCTTGTAGCGCTTCACGAACCAAATAAATATCCATTCCATCAACTTTTAAGTTTGGCATTGCATAGCTGTTGGCGCGCAAGTGTAAGTCTTCAATAGGAGTTGTTACGTTAATGCGACTGTATTCACCATAGACATTGTTATCGCAAACAAAAACCACAGGGAGTTTCCAAATGGCGGCCAAGTTCAGCGTTTCATGGAATGCACCGATATTAGTTGCGCCATCACCGAAGACTGCGACAGCAACATTTGATTTCTTTTGCATTTGGAAGGCAAGGGCAGCACCTGCTGCAATTGGCATACCTCCACCAATAATTGCCGAAGTTGGTAACAGTCCAACACTTCGGTCACACAAGTGCATTGAACCTCCAAGGCCGCCTGCGCACCCCGTTGCTTTACCCATAATTTCGGCAAGTACCGAATGAGAAGTTAGGCCAAGGGCTAAGGCAATTCCGTGTCCCCGATAAGTTGCAGAAACAACATCATCTGGATTCAAAACAGATGCAAGGCCTACCGCGAGAGCTTCTTGACCATTGCAAAGGTGAGTTGTACCGCGAATAGAACCTGCTGCAAAAAGGGCATTTGTTTGCTTTTCAAACTCACGAATTTCAAGCATTCGTTCATACCAAACTAATTCACTTGCGATTAATTCCTTACGGCGTTGAAGCGAAGTTGTCATTTGCTCACTCCTTCGTTAATCCACCATGGTTTGGGTGTGGAGTTGTTCTTTATCGCTTCTTGAATCTGACGCGATACTTCATCTGCAGTCGGCAAGAAACGCGCTTCTAGCCCACCATTAAATGGAACTGGCACATCTGGGGTTGTAATTCTAAATGGTGCACTCTTGAGCGATTTGAACTGGCTTGCCACCACTGTTGCAATGATTTCGGATCCCCAACCACCGCTTAAGGGCGATTCTTCAACGACAACTAAACGGCCAGTTTTAGCAACTGATGCTAGAACGCAAGCACGGTCCCAAGGAACGATAGTTCCAAGATCAACTAAGTCTGCGCTAACTCCTGCTTTTTTAATTCCAGCACGTGCAACGTTGACCATGTTACCAAGGGCCACGATAGTAATATCAGTACCTGTTTCAAGAACGCGAGCCTTACCGATTTCCATTTTCAAATTAGTATCAACTTCACCGCGCTCAGCGTAGAGAATTCGCGGTTCTAAAAATACAACTGGATCTGGATCTTGAATTGCCGCGCGAAGCAAACTGTATGCAGATTGTGGATCACTTGGCGTAATAACTTTTAATCCAGGAGTTGCCGCTACCCAGTTTTCTAAAGTTTGTGAATGCTGACTACCAAAGCCAAGACCAGCACCAGATGATGCACGAAGTACCATCGGAACAGAATATTGTCCTTTACTGAGATATAACATTTTTGCAGCCTCTGTTACTAATTGATCAAGGGCAACACCAAGGAATTCAATAAACATAATTTCAATAACTGGTTTCATTCCCATCATTGCTGCGCCAACTGCTGCGCCAGTGAAAGCCATTTCTGAAATTGGGGTATCGCGCACGCGCTCTGGTCCGAAAGTGGTTAATAAACCTTCCGAAGTTTTAAAAGGCCCCTCAGCAGCTGCCACATCTTCTCCGAAGAAGATGACGGATGAATCGGCACTCATTTCATCAGTGAGCGCGGCTACTATGGCTTGTCTAAATCTCATCGCGCTCATCGTTACAGCTCCTTATTCCACTTTTTTATCGGTCGTACGATCTGAAATTCGATACTTTGCGATGTATTCACGATCTAGCTCCCAGCCAAGACCGGGATTATCATTGAGCTGAATTCGTCCAGCATTTAATTTAGGACGGTTTGCAATTATGTTGTGCCAAATCGGATCGCGTTTTGGGTGGAAATATTCAAGATATGTTCCATGAGGAATTGATGCCAACAAGTGTGCAGCTACTTGGGGTTCTTCGTGATGTGCCATCTTTACATCGTAAACAGTTGCCATTCCAGCAACTCGTCGCCATTCTGTTGGACCCCCCGACCACGAGGAATCAAAGTTACAGAAATCGATTGAACCTGTCTCCATTAAATCTCGGCAACCAGCGGCTGAAAATTCACTTTGGCCAGCACAAATTGGAACACTTCCTGCATAGCGAACATCGCGCATAGCTTTGCGATCATTTTGCCACTGGCAGGGTTCTTCAAACCATAACAAATTATCATCTGCCACTAAATGCGAAAAGCGAATTGCATCGGCTGGGGTGTAACCCTGATTAGCATCCACAGCAATTCGAAAATCATCGCCGCCAACTTTGCGTGCGCGCTTAAACCGCTTTGCATCTTCGTCGGGTGAGAGGCCACCGATTTTAAATTTCATTCCAGCAAATTGTTCATCAAGTAAATATTGGACTTCTTCTTCGATAGTCATATCGCTTCCGTAATAGCCGCCAATAGTTATCACTGGAACACTGGATCGATAACCACCCCATAATTTCCACAGCGGAGTATTAACCGATTTTGCAAATAGATCCCAAAGAGTTACATCAAGAGATGCGCACGCAACTAAACCTAAACGTCGATCTCGCAAAATGTCCCATGTTGCAGGACGCGCGATCTCCCAGCACTTTTCAATAGCGGAGGCATCTTGGCCAATAAGTTTTGGGGCGATTTCATCATGGATGATTCCATCAATTTCCATGAGCCCAGCGTCTTCATCACCAGCATAGGCTTCTCCGATTAGACCAGATTTGGTATGCACACGCGTAACAATCGTGGAGCGGTGGGTCATTTTGTAGTGACTACCGCGGTACACAGTTTCCAGTGGAACACGGATTGCTTCAGTTTCGATTCTGGTTATCGTTAAATCCATGCACCTGCCTGTGCTTTCGTTTGAGCGCAACTTATGCCTGTAAATAATAGTTTTCTTTCTACGCTCACAATTCAAGCATAGCAGGGGCAAGTCTGAACTGACAGAAGGTAGAGAGAGCATTTTTGAGTTTGGCAAAGTAGGGTGCGCATATGCGAACAAATCGTTTAAGAATATTGATCACACTCTTCGCACTAACAACGCTTTCTTGGTCCAGCTTTGCCTCGGCAGCCCCGCTCTATGTTTTTCCCGTTTCGGAATGCGCCGTAACATATGTCAAAGCTCACCATAATTACCCTGCCACCGATATTTTGGCAAAGGCTGGTTGTAAATACGTGGCACCGACATCAGGAGTAATTGATCAAGTTGCCGATAAAGATATTTGGCGCAGCACAACAAGTCTTGGCCCTGATCGCGGTGGTCTTTCAGTTTCAATTATTGGCGACGACGGCGTTAGGTATTACGGTTCTCACTTTAAGAAAATCGCGACAGGAATCAAACCTGGCGTTCGCGTTGAAGCCGGCCAGTTAGTTGCCTATATTGGAAATTCGGGTAGCGCTCGCGGAACCGCCCCGCATGTGCACTTCGGTCTGTCTTGGCCAACTCCACCCGAAGCTGGTGCTTGGTGGGTGCGTCGCGGAATGTTGTACCCGTGGAAATATTTAGATGCATGGAAAATCGGTAAAGATTTATCGCCAGTTAAAGCAATTGCCGCACTGAAATTAAAAGTTGGCGAAGTTCCGCCGCCACCGAAAAAATAAAACGAAATTAAAAAATCCCCACCAGTTACCCAGCGGGGATTTTTATTAAACTGAAGTGATATTAGTTAGCGTTCACTGCATCGGCCTGAGGACCCTTTGGACCCTGTACGACCTCAAATGAAACTGCTTGACCCTCTTCAAGGGATTTGTAACCATTTCCTTGAATTGCTGAGTAGTGAACAAATACATCTTGTCCGCCACCATCAACTGCAATGAAACCGAAACCCTTTTCAGAGTTGAACCACTTAACTGTGCCTGTTGCCATGTTTTACTTTTCCTTCGATATGTGGGGTGTCCGAGAAATCCTCGATCACCAGTCTTCCTCTTGCGCCAGCGATACCGAGCATGCAAAACATGAAACGGGTACTGATTAAGCGTCCGACTAGGCAAAAGCCTACCGTCAATTTGTCGTTATTCCTAAAGTGCTACTGGACAGTGTGAGCGTTAAGGGTGTACAAATAGGACATCTAGCAAGTATTTATGCACTGGGGAAGGTCGCATAAAGCGTGCCTTGCTAGGAGAAATATGGATCGTTTAAGCGCGCCATCGAAACCTTCGGCGTTTCGAGGCTTACTTCTTATTCACTCAACTCCTGCTGCGTTGCGCCAACATATTAATTGGGCAGTGCAAAGCGCTATTGGCAATGAGATTAGTGTGCAATGGAAAACCCAACCGCTGTTGGCGGGGACTTTTCGTACCAGTATTGCATGGCGCAGCCAATTTTCGTGTGCGGGCGAATTAGCTAGCGCACTTCGAAGTTGGCACTATTTAAATTTCGAGATTCAAGAAAGCGATGATACGGCTGGCGAACTTTTTCGCTTCACACCAGAACTTGGAATTCATCGGGCAATTACAGATTTAAGCGGGGCCGTGGTGGTAAGTGAAAACCAAATTAATTCGGCGCTAAAAATTAGTTTTGATGAAGAATCACTTCGTCTAGAACTTGCTAAATTATTTGGAAGCCCGTGGGATTTGGAACTGGAGCGATTCAGGGGAGTCGATGTGCAAGAGAGATCGCACTTACAAGCCATTTGAATAATTTAAAGTGGGATATTGCCGTGCGAACCACGGCGATGTGGCGCGCTAGCAATAGCTTGGGCAATGGCTGTTCTAGTTTTATTGGGCTGGATAATTTCATCGACTGCGCCAATTTCAATTGCTTTTTGAACTCCGCCTGAAATTTTCTCGTGCTCGGCAGCTAATTCAAGTTCCATATTCTCGCGCTGTGATTCGGGCAGATCAGCTAGCAAACGGCGATGCAAAATACGCACTGCAGCAACTGCGCCCATAACGGATACTTCTGCACTTGGCCAAGCGAAAACTTTGGTCGCGCCCATCGATTTAGAATTCATCGCCACATAGGCACCGCCAAATGCACGGCGAGTAATTAAAGTAACCCGTGGCACAACGGCTTCACCAAATGCGTGCAATAACTTGGCGCCGCGACGAACCGCGCCCTCCCATTCTTGGCCGGGCCCTGGCATAAATCCAGTGACATCTGCAATAACAATTAGCGGGATTCCAAAAGCATCACAAGTGCGAACAAAACGTGCCGCTTTTTCTGCTGCCGCCGAATCTAAAACTCCGCCCATATGTTGCGGGTTATTAGCGACAACGCCAACTGTGCGACCACCTAAGCGACCTAAAATGGTAGCCATATTTTGTGCCCAAACAGGTAGTAATTCTAGGGATTCGCTATCGGTATCAAGAAGGGCGTTAATTAATGGGTGAACTTCATATGTGCGCTTGCGTGAATCTGGAACATGAATTGATAAATCGCTATCTTCTAACTTCGTATTCATATGACCTTGATTTGCAAATAGCGAAGTTAAATCTCGGATTTCATCAAAGGCTTCTTGCTCATCTTTAGCAATAACATGTGCAACGCCACTATTTTTGCTGTGCGCTTCTGGTCCACCTAGGGATGCAATATCAATATCTTCACCTGTTACTGACTTAACAACATCTGGACCAGTTACAAAAATTCGACCCTCGGGCGCAAGAACAACTACATCGGTTAGTGCTGGACCATAAGCGCCACCACCTGCAGTTGGGCCAAGCACTAAAGAAAATTGCGGAATACGTCCACTGGCACTAATCATGGATTGAAAAACTTCACCGAATGCATCTAAGGATGCAACACCATCACTTAAACGAGCACCACCAGAGTGCCAAATTCCAATAATTGGTAATTGTGAAGCCATTGCTTCTTTGTAGGCAGTAACAATTACATGAGCACCGTCAACACCAAGTGCGCCACTTTTAGTTGTGGCATCGGATGCAAAAAGAATGACTCTATTGCCTTTAATCAAAGCCTTAGCTGCCAGCATCCCACTTTTATCGCGCGGAGTAAAAAGTTCTACCGAGCCAAGATCGGCTAGGCGCGCCATTCTCAGTAATGGATCACGCGGATCAATTTCTGGTGTTGTCACCATAATTAAATACTCTTAAAAACCAATACAACGTTATGGCCACCAAAACCAAAAGAATCGTTAAGGGCTGCAATATCACCAGCAGGAAGTGCGCGGGGTTTATCGCGAACCACATCAATTGTTACTGCTGGATCTAAATTCTCAATATTAATTGTTGGGGGAGCAAGACGATCTTGAATTGCTTTAACAATAAATACCGATTCAATCGCCCCAGCCCCACCAAGTAAGTGACCAGTCATAGATTTTGTGGCAGAGACAGCAACGCGATCGGCATCGCTGCCGAGGGCTGCGCGCAGTGCATTTGCTTCGGCAACATCTCCGACAGGAGTCGAAGTTGCATGCGCATTTATGTGCACTATGTCCTTGGTGCTTAAACCTGAATCACGAAGAGCAAATTTAACTGCGCGTTGCACGCCCGCGCCATCGGGATCTGGGGCTGCGATGTGATAGCCATCGGAAGTTAAACCTTGTCCTGCAATCTCGCAATATATTTTAGCTCCGCGTGCTTTTGCGTGTTCGTACTCTTCCAAAACTAAAATTCCGCCGCCTTCGCCTAAAACAAATCCATCGCGATTTAAATCATATGGGCGTGAAGCGCGCGCAGGATCATCGTTTCTAGTCGATAAGGCTTTCATTGCGGCAAAGCCTGACATTGGCATTTGGTGAATGGCTGCTTCAACGCCGCCGCTTACAACAACATCGGCGCGATTATTGCGAATCATTTCTAAGGCATAACCAATTGCTTCAGCCCCCGATGCGCAAGCACTTACTGGTGTATGTACTCCAGCTTTAGCTTGTAATTCCAAACCAACATTTGCTGCCGGTCCATTGGGCATCAACATTGGAACAGTGTACGGAGAAACTAAGCGCGCACCTTTGGTATTTAAAATATCGTATTGGCCAAGCAAAGTTGTAACTCCGCCAATACCGGATGCAATCACAACCCCTAAGCGTTCTTTATCAATCTCTGGCGACCCAGCATCTTTCCAAGCCTCACGCGATGCGATCAACGCAAATTGCTCGGAGCGATCAAGACGACGCATTTCAACGCGGTCCATTTGCTCACTCGGTTCAATCGCAACGCGCGCGGCAAAAGTTACCGGAAATGTTTGTGCCCATTCTTCAGTTAAAGAACGGACTCCACTAGTGCCGGCTAAAAGTGCCGACCAAGTTGTAGCCGTGTCTCCACCAATAGGCGTTGTTGCACCTAGCCCCGTTACTACGACGCGGCGCTGAGACATTTTTTACTTTGCAGCGTTTACGATGAAATCAACTGCATCGCCAACCGTGGCAAGCTCAGTTACTTTCTCGTCAGGAATCTTCACACCAAAACGCTCTTCGGCGGCAACAACAACTTCAACCATGCTTAGTGAATCAACTTCTAGGTCATCGGTGAAGTTTTTTCCAAGTTCAATGGATGCAGCTGGGATGCCCGCTACTTCTTCAATGATTTCTTTTAGTCCTGCAAGTACATCTGCTGGTGATAGTGCCATGGTCTTTTATATTCCTTCGTTTCGAGTGTGCGTTAACAGGTGGTAATTCTCCCTGATGAATACGATTACTTGCGAGTATTTAAAGGCTAAGTGGGCTAAATCTCAATACTTAGGCGGGAGTTTTACAACTTGGCCCGCATAAACCAGGCCCGCACCGTATCCAATAATGAGAGCCAATTTTCCATGCAGTTGTGGATTTTTTGTCAGCAGCGCATCCATCGCCAGTGGAATTGATGCTGCGGAAGTATTTCCACTGGTGCGAATGTCATCGGCAACAACTACTGAATTTGGTAATTTCATTTCCTTAACCATTGTTTCAATAATTCGAATATTTGCTTGATGGGGAATAAATGCATCTAATTTATCAGCGCTAATTCCGGCAGCCTCCAAAGCTTTTAATCCAGCCTTTGCCATTTGATATACCGCCCAACGAAATACAACTTGACCTTGTTGAGAAATAGTTGGCCAACCTAATTCGGCGACACCTTTAGTAGGTGAATTTTTAAAATCTGTATAGGCAGGATTACAAAGTATCGCATCGCGCGAATCTGCATCAGAGCCCCATACCGTTGGCCCGATGCCAACTTCATCGCTTTGGCCAATAACTACTGCGCCGGCACCATCTGCAAAAATGAATGCAGTTGCGCGATCATCGGGATTGGTAAAGTCAGATAACTTTTCAACACCTATTACTAAAACTTTTTTAGATGTTCCACCTCGGACTAAGTCGTTGGCCATCGCTACGCCATAACAAAAACCCGCACACGCTGCGCTGATATCGAAGGCTGCCGCTTTTGGATTACCTAATTCGTTAATCAATTCTGTCGCAGCACTTGGTGCTTGAAAGGGATAAGAAAGTGTGGCCAAAATAACGGTATCAATATCGCTAGCAGTTAAATTGGCGCGGGTAAGGGCCTGTTCGCAAGCGGCTTTTGCCATACTAATTACAGATTCATCGTCACCGGCAATTCTGCGCTCTTGGATTCCAGTGCGTTGTTGAATCCATTCATCGCTAGATTCAATGCGCTCGACAATTTCAGAGTTAGGGACAATTCGTTTTGGCCTATAAACCCCAACCGAGAGAATGCTGGCATTAGATCCTTGTGCAATTTTTATCATTAATTATTCTCCTGATGTCGTTGCACGAATTCTTGGGCTAATCCTAAGTCAGCCGGTGACTTAAGAGCGAAAGTCTCGATTATTGGTTCGGCGCGCTTGATTAAACCGACCAATGTTCCGGCAGGTGGAACCTCAATAACACCAGTTACGCCTAAATTTTTTAAAGTGGCCATGCATAAATCCCAGCGCACCGGATTGGCTATTTGATTGACGATCAGATTTAAAATTTGCGCGCCATCGTTAATTACATCTCCATCTTTATTTGATAGGACTCCGATGCTTGGATTTGAAACCTTAAGAGTTTTTGCATATTCGCGAAGCGGGGCAATGGCGCCTTGCATGTAATCTGTATGAAAAGCTCCAGCCACTGCTAGCGCCCGAACCCGTGCACCTTCTGGTGCAAGTTGGGCAAGTGCAGCAAGATCACCAGCGGCAACTATTTGTCCACCACCATTATCGTTTGCGGCAACAAGGCCTGCATCAGAAATACTTTTTAAAACTACTGCGCGTTTCCCACCTAGAACTGCTGACATGCCCGAAGGTTTAAGCGCTGCGGCTTTGGCCATTTCAATTCCACGCAAACGTACAAGTTGCATTGCATCAGCTGGGGTAATGACTCCAGCAATCGCAGCTGCAGTAATTTCTCCAACAGAATGTCCGGCAGTAAAAAGGAATTTGCCATTAGCGCCAAGCGCGTGGGCCGCTAATAATCCCGCTGCAACGATTAGAGGTTGGGCATTTGCAGTGTCTTTGATTTCATCAGCATCGGCTGTAGTGCCAAGTCGCAAAAGATCTAACCCAATTATTTCTGACCATGAATTGAGAAGGGTTTTAGATTGCTCACTAGATAACCAAGGTATAAGCATTCCAGCAGTTTGTGCACCTTGTCCTGGTGCGATTATCGCGAGCATTACACGATTTTATGGGTCATTCGGTCTTACTACCTAGTAAGGCCATAGTAATCTAGGCGATATGAAAATTGCCGTATGCGTAAAGCAAGTTCCTGATTCATGGGCTGAAAAAAAGATGGTCAATGGGGTGCTTGACCGAGTTAATGTGGATGCGGTTTTAAATGATTTAGATGAATACGCCGTTGAAGAAGCGCTGCGAATTGTTGAAGCACATGGTGGAAATCAAGAAGGTGGCGCGCACAGCGTGACCTTGATTTCTATGGGGCCAGAGCGTGCAACGGAGGCAATTCGTAAAGCTTTATCAATGGGAGCCAACAACGCCATTCTTATTACTGATCCTGCGCTGGCTGGATCTGATGCGCTCTTAACTTCGAAAGTTTTATCTAAAGTTATTTCCGATGGTGGCTTTGACTTAGTTTTTTGCGGGACCGAATCAACTGATGCCCGAATGAGCGTTATTCCAGCCATGATTTCTGCACAGTTGGGTTGGGCGCAATTAACTTTTGCAGGCTCAGTCGAAGTCGATCCGAGCTCTTCAAAAGTTTCAATTACGCGCGTTACTGATGAAGGCGTTGATTTGATGAGCGCACAGTTTCCTGCCGTTGTAGGTGTTATTGAAAAAATAAATGAGCCACGCTATCCATCATTTAAAGGAATTATGTCGGCCAAAAAGAAGAGTATTGAAATCCGCGATTTAGCAAGTGTTGGAATTAGCGCACAAAAGCCTTGGTCGCAAGTTATCGATGCAAGTACGCGTCCGGCTCGGGAAGCAGGAATAAAAATTATTGATGATGGCAGCGCAAGTGAAAAATTAGTTAATTTCTTAGCAGAGAAGAAACTGATATGAGCAACGTATTTATATTGGCCGATTTTTCAGGCGACAAAGTCAGTAAGACAACGGCGCAATTAGCAACTGTAGCTGCGCGAATTGGCGACGTAACGGCGATAATTCTGAGTGCAAACGGGAAAGGCGATGCACTAGCGAGTTCATTAGTTGGTCCGATTTCTAACGTTGTTATTGTTGAATCAAATGATTTTGCGCAATTTGGCGTTGCTGCTTGCGCCGACGGCCTTGGTCAACTTGTGTTAGAGCGTAAACCAGTAGCGTTGCTAGTTGCCTCACATGCCTTTGGAAAAGAGATTGCAGGGCGAGTAGCAGTAATCTGTGAAAGCGGAATTATTACTGATGCTATTGATGTTGCCAGCGATCTAGTTGCTACTCAAGTGATTTTTGGTGGCTCTACAACTGTGCATTCAAAGGTTTCACAAGGTTGCGCCATCATCACGCTTCGGCCAAATTCGATTGAAGCCAAATTAGATTCTGCAACACCTGTAATTGAAAAAACCTCATTAACTATTAACGAGAGCGCAAAAAAGGCAAATGTAAATTCAACGCAACCACCAATTAAAGGCGGTCGTCCAGAATTAACTGAAGCAAGCGTTGTTGTCAGCGGAGGCCGTGGAACTAATGGAGATTTCAGTGCGGTTGAAGCTTTTGCAGATTCACTCGGCGCAGCCGTTGGTGCATCGCGTGCGGCAACTGATGCGGGTTGGTATCCGCACTCACATCAAGTTGGACAGACTGGAAAAACAGTAAGCCCACAGTTATATGTTGCATGTGGAATTTCAGGTGCAATTCAACACCGCGCGGGTATGCAGACAAGTAAGACCATCATTGTTATTAATAAAGATCCTGAAGCGCCAATCTTCGAACTCGCAGATTTCGGCGTAGTAGGCGATTTATTTGCGGTGCTACCAAAGGCCACGGAAGGAATTATTGCGCGCAAGTCCTAGACTTACCCTGTGCCATCCGTTTATCTAGACCATGCTGCGACTACGCCAATGCTTGATATTGCCCTTGATGCAATGTCAGCACAAATGCAGGTGCTCGGAAATCCATCAAGTTTGCACACCCAAGGACGAGCTACTCGAAAAACTTTAGAAGATGCTCGCGAAATTTTGGCAAATGAAATTGGTGCTTTACCTAGTGAAATTATTTTTACAGCATCTGGAACAGAGGCAAATAACACTGCGCTAAAAGGCTTGTTTTGGGCCGGTCGCAAAAATGGTCGCAACGTAGTAGTTATTTCGGCAGTTGAACATCATGCAATTTTAGATCCAGCGCAATGGCTTAAAACTCATGAAGGTGCTGAGGTAATCCAAATCCCGGTTGGAAATAGCGGTGTAATAGAACTGGAATTTCTGAAAGATTTAATTAGCAAGCGTGGCGATGAAATTGCAGTCATATCTGTCATGCATTCCAATAATGAAACCGGAACCATCCAACCTATTGCAGAAGTAGTCAAAATTGCTGGAGATATTGCCGTGCATTGCGATGCGGTACAAAGTTTTACTAAAACACCAATTTCTTTTTCGCAATTAGGTCTTACGGCGATGACACTAAGCGCGCATAAAATTGGTGGCCCGCTCGGAATTGGGGCTTTGGTATTACGGCGAATGGTTGATATTCCTGCCTTATTACATGGCGGGGGACAAGAGCGCGAAATTAGAAGTGGCACCCTCAATACACCTGCCATCGTTGCATTTACAACCGCGGCTGCAGCTCATCAATACGATGGGAAAAAAGTTTTAGGTTTGCGTGATCTTTTCATTAATAGAGTTAAAAAATTAATTCCAGATGCAATAATTAACGGAATTGATTCAAAACGCTTGCCTGGAATAATTAATGTTACTTTCCCTGGCACCCAGAGCGATACTTTATTATTGCTATTAGATGCCGCCAAAGTTTCATGCTCCACTGGCTCGGCCTGTAGTGCAGGTGTCCATGAGGCTAGTCATGTTTTACTGGCGATGGGGCACAATGAAATAAGCGCGCAATCTTCGCTACGTTTTTCATTGGGTTCAACAACTGCGCAAAGCGATATTGAGTTTGTTTTGTCAGTCCTTCCTGATGTTATCGAGCGTGGAAGGGCAGCGAATTTAAAATGAAATTAATTGCGGCAATGAGCGGTGGAGTTGATTCGGCAGTTGCTGCCGCCCGCGCAGTAGATGCTGGCCACGAAGTTATTGGCGTGCATTTGGCCCTTGCTGCAAACCCACAAAAATACCGGTCGGGTGCGCGCGGATGTTGCACTATTGAAGATTCACATGATGCCCGTCGCGCAGCTGATGTGATTGGTATTTCTTTTTATATTTGGGATATGGCCGAAGAATTTCACGATGGCGTTGTGGAAGATTTCTTAGCCGAATATGCCGCTGGCCGAACTCCAAATCCTTGTTTGCGCTGTAATGAAAAAATTAAATTTGCAGCAGTTCTAGACCGTGCACGTGCAATGGGTTTTGATGGAGTGGTTACTGGTCACTATGCACGAACCAAAATTGGCCCTAATGGCAAAACTTTGCACCGCGCAGTTGATCATTCCAAGGACCAGTCATATGTTTTAGCGGTATTAACTATCCAGCAAATTCAAGGCGCAAATTTTCCTTTGGGAGATACCACAAAAGTTGATATCAGAAGCGAGGCTGCCGAGCGGGGCTTAGCCGTTGCACAAAAACCTGACAGTCATGACATTTGTTTCGTGCCATCTGGTGACACTGCAGGTTGGCTACGTGATCGTTTAGGAAGTGATGTTGGTCCAATCGTTGACCAGAGCGGTACAAAAATTGGCGAACATAGCGGTGCCTACACCTACACGATCGGTCAACGAAAAGGTTTAGGTATCACTGTTCCGACCGCAGATGGTTCGCCGCGCTTTGTGCTTAAAATTGAACCTATTACTAACACGGTCGTTGTTGGCGCGCGAGAAGAATTAGCAATTACTTTAATGCGCGGGCAACGCGCGGTTTTCTGCGGTCCGTCTGTGACATCTGAACACAAAAAAGGTTTTGTACAAATTCGCGCCCATGGACAGGCGCTTTCCTGTACTTATTACTTTGAAAATTCGTTACTGGTTGCCGAATTAGCCGAGCCACTCCTAGGTCTTGCAACAGGTCAAGCGATGGTGATTTACGACGGTGACCGAGTAGTCGGTTCAGCCACAATTTGCGAGACGGCATGAGCAACCAAGAACGTCACCGCATCGTCGAATTAACCAATGAGATTCGCGATCATCAATTTAAATATTATGTGTTAGATAGTCCAGCAATTACTGATGCCGGCTTTGATCTTCTACTTAAAGAACTTCAAAGCCTTGAAGCAAAATATCCCGAATTGCGTCAATCAGATTCTCCAACGCAAGACATTGGCGGCGGTTTCGCCACACATTTTGAAGCTCGTGATCACATCGAAAAAATGATGAGTCTGGATAATGTTTTTGATTTCGCTGAACTCGATTCTTGGTTTGAGCGAGTTGAAAAAGAACTCGATGAGCCAGAATATTTATGCGAACTCAAAGTAGATGGTCTAGCAATAAATTTGACTTATGAAAAGGGAATTCTCACCCGTGCTTTAACTCGCGGCAATGGCGTAACAGGTGAAGATGTAACACTTAATGTAAAAACTATTAAAGTGCTACCACACCAATTAATCGGTGAAAAAGTTCCAACTCTGATAGAAGTCCGCGGAGAAGTATTCTTTCCACTCGCAGCCTTTAATGAACTAAATGATTCACTGGAAGAAGCGGGTAAGGCGCTTTTTGCTAATCCGCGAAATGGTGCAGCAGGTTCGCTTCGGCAAAAAGATCCACGTGTCACTGCATCGCGCCCATTAAGCCTTGTCGTCCATGGCGTTGGTGCGCTCGAAGGTTTAGATTTTGGATCTCAGAGCGGCGCGTATGCGGCTTTAGAAAATTTGGGTCTTCCAACAAGTGATCGCTTTAAAGTATGTATTAGTCGCGCCGAAGTCCGAAAATTTATTGCTTTCTATGAAGAACACAGGCACGCAGTTGAACATGAAATAGATGGAGTTGTCATCAAAGTTGATTCGATTGCAGCGCAGGCAAAACTCGGCTTTACATCGCGCGCACCTAAATGGGCAATTGCATTTAAATATCCGCCCGAAGAAGTCACGACAAAGTTATTAGATATAAAGGTAAGTATCGGGCGTACTGGGCGTGTTACTCCGTTTGCTTTTATGGAGAGCGTCAAAGTTGCTGGATCGATAGTTACTAACGCAACGCTACACAATGGCGCAGAAATTTTGCGCAAAGGCGTATTAATCGGTGACATTGTCGTAATTCGCAAAGCCGGAGATGTAATACCTGAAGTTTTAGGACCAGTAATCGAGCGTCGCACAGGTAGCGAACGCGCATTCGTTATGCCAACAAAATGTCCAGAGTGTGGTTCGACGCTGCGCGCAATTACCCAAGGCGATGTTGATATTCGCTGTCCTAATGCCCAGCACTGTCCTGCCCAATTGCGTGAGCGAATTTATTACATTGGTTCGCGCGCGGCGCTAGATATTGATGTCTTGGGTTACGAAGCTGCCGTTGCGCTACTTGAAGGCAAAATTATTAAAGATGAGTCAGAATTATTTGACCTAACTGCCGAAAAACTTGCAACATCAGAATTTTTTACTAAGAAAGATGGCAGCGCTGGCAAGAACGTTGATAAATTATTAGATGCGCTGCAAATTGCAAAAACGCGTCCCTTGTGGCGAACGCTGGTGGCACTTTCAATTCGACATGTTGGACCAAGCGCAGCGCAAGCGTTGGCAACACATTTCGCATCAATTGAAAATATTTCCAAAGCTAGCGCTGATGAATTAGCCGCAATAGATGGAGTCGGCTTAACAATTGCTGAATCAATAATCGAATGGTTTGCCATTGATTGGCACCGCAACATTATTAAAAAATGGAGCGCTGCTGGTGCAACCCTTGTGCAGGCCGAACAAGTGCGCTTGCCGCAAACGCTGCATGGGTTAACAATCGTTGTCACTGGCGGCCTTGAATCATTTACGCGCGATTTGATTTCAGAGACTATTACCGCCCATGGCGGAAAACCATCGAATTCGATTTCAAAGAAAACTAATTACCTGCTTGCCGGCACCGACCCAGGTTCCAAGCTAGCAAAAGCCAAAGAATTGGGCGTTAGCGTCATAGATGAAGTCCGATTTAAAGAGTTGCTGGCTGGCAAGTAGTAGGATTTATTACATGATCAATAGCGCATCTGAGGTTGTACGTGAATTACCGGCACCCCCAATATTTTTTGGAATTACTGCTTTCGCAATTCTGAGTCTTTTGCTTTACATAACTCTTCGCTTAGACCGGGATTAATTTGTCGAAAGTTGGCATCTACGGTGGAACTTTCGATCCGATTCATTCGGGCCACCTGCATGTAATTGTCGAACTTTTAGAGCGAAAAATTGTTGATTTCCTCCTAGTGATTCCAGCAGGTCAACCATTACTGCGATCAAGTGCGCCCATCGCCAGCGGTGCACAACGCCTGCAAATGTGTCAATTAGCAATTGCAACTTTGCCACCAGAGATTGCAAATAAAGTAGAAGTAAACCCAATTGAGATTTTGCGCGATGGCCCAAGTTATGCCATTGATAGCGTTGAAGCAGTTAAGCAGAGCCATCCAAAGGATCAAATTTATTTAATCATTGGCGCCGATGCTTATTTGAATTTCGATCAATGGCATCGAGTGGGCCAATTAAAGGAAATGGTAGAAATAATCGTCATTGACCGCCCTGGTTACTCACGCGGCGGCATGGATATTTGCGCAATTGATGTATCGGCCACCGATATCCGCAAGGGCGTAAGCGACTTGATACCAGAATCGGTAGCAACTTTTATAAGGCAGAATGGGTTATATGCCAGCAAGTAATCAGACGATTAAAATCACCCAAGTTGCAGCTGAGGCAATCATTGACAAACTGGGTACAGATTTAATCGCCATAGATTTAACAGAGCAATTAGTTCTAAGTGATGTTTTCCTTATTGCTACCGGACAAAATGTTGCGCAAGTAGATTCAATTGCAGATGAAGTAGAACGCAAGCTCTCACAAATTGGTGAAAAGCCGGTTAGCCGTGAAGCCGGCCCCGAATGGATTTTGCTTGATTATTGCGATTTAGTTGTTCATATTCAAAGCGTTGAATCGCGTCGTTATTACATGCTAGATCGTTTATGGAACGACTGCCCAACAATTGAATTGGATGCGGTAAGGGCCGCGGTAATTCATGGAAGGTAATCGCGTACTTCTTTGGCGTCATGGTCAAACTGATTGGAATATTGCTAATCGATTTCAGGGTCATTCAGATATTCCACTTAATGGAGTTGGGAGATATCAAGTTAAACATGCGGCGGAAATTTTGGCAGGCATGAATCCAACATCGATTATTTCCAGTGATTTGCAACGCGCAACGGCAACAGCGCAGGCACTTGCAGATTTAACTGGGTTGTCAATTAGTGTTGATGAAAATTTGCGCGAAACAAATGGTGGCTTATGGGAAGGTCGAACAGGTACTGAAAACCGAGCCGATGATTTTCAAAACTTTATTCGCTGGATCGATGGTGAAGATAATCCAGCAGGAACAACAGGGGAGCGCCGAAGCGAAGTTGCCGCGCGCGCAGTTGCTGCAATCAATAAAGAATTAGAAGGTAAAACCAATCAACTTATTGTAGTAACAACACATGGTGGAACTGCTAGGTGCGTGCTTGGTCACTTATTGCAGTTACCACTTTCACATTGGGGAGTAATTGGTGGATTATCAAATGCTTCGTGGTCAATTCTGCAACGCAATCCACGACAATGGAATTTGGTAGAACATAATGCTGGCAGCATCCCGGAAGAGGTTTATGGTGAAGAAAGTGGAGCAAATCCACCTGCATAAATAAGATAAGGTTCACCATCTCAATTAAAAACGGGGCTGTGGCGCAGCTGGTAGCGCACCTGCATGGCATGCAGGGGGTCAGGGGTTCAAATCCCCTCAGCTCCACTTTGTGATGTGTCGATGCATAAGAGACAGATGTACTCATTAGAAAACGGAATTTTTACTGATTATTTTTTGAGTAATTTCTTTTATTAATTTCGCCATTTTCAAGAAATTTTTGTCCAATGTTTCTTCGCTGGATTAACCAACTTTGCAACTGGCGGTGCCGAGGTTAATTCGGCAAACTGGGAACAGTTCAGAAACTTGGCTTCGCCATCGATGAAGTTTGGAATAGCTATCAAAAGATTGACTAGTGCTTAGAATGTTGTAACTACGCTTTAGTAAATTCGGAATCAATTAGCCGGTGAGACTTCTTTCCAATTCGTGCGTGAATTTCGAGAGTTCCACCCAAAGCCTCAACATAAGCCTGAAGAGTCCCAATTTCAGTCTTTGAAAACTTCCCACGCTCGATTCTGGAAACATTCGATTGGTCGATACCTAGAATATCTGCGATATCAACCTGGGTTAGCTCAAGTGTTTTACGGAACTCAGCAAGGCGAACCGCGCGAGATTCCATCAACATTGAATCACGAAGTTTTCGGACACGCTTTTCGTTAACTGGACGCTTATTGCGCATCTCATCAAGAGTTACATTCTTCTTAGCCATTATCTCTCATCCCCTTTTCTATATCCTTTAAATGCTCATTAAATCTCTTGTCTGCCACTGGGATACTTCGTTTGTACCAACCATCCCAGTCATTGGATTTATCTCCTGCCACCAAGAAAATTGCTCTTCTCTTGGGATCAAAAGCAAACAGCAATCGGAAGTGCTTTCCTCGCGGTCTCAACTCCTTCATATTTGGGTGCTTCGATCCCTTTATGTGATCCACAAAAGGTCGACCGAGATTTGGGCCATCTACAACTAGGGCATCAAGAGCAGCCATGATGTTCTCATAATCCTTCTCTGGAAGATCTGAGAGCCAATCACTCACCTCTGAATGCAGGACGACACCCCAAGCCATGAAGTAAATATATGCGCTACAACGCATATAAGTCAAGGCGCATATTCAAACGTGGGTATTGGCGCATCAACGTGCTCATCGTGAGAGAATGCTCCAGTGAAATCTTTCATTCCACTCGTTATCGTTCTGGTCTTAGCCAGCGGATATGGCTTTTGGTATAAGGGCTCTCGTGGTGCAATTCGCAGCAAGAACGAAATATCTGGCCACACAATTACATCTGCCATGGTTGGCCAAGAGCTGGGATTACGAGCCACGATGGTGCAGTTTTCATCAGCCTTTTGCACCCCATGCCGCGCAACCCATGTTTTGCTCTCAACAATGGTCGAGCCTTTGCACGATGTGAAACACATCCATATTGATGCCGAATCTCATCTTGAATTAGTACGCAAATGCGATATTCGCTCAACCCCCACGACCTTGTTTCTTAATCGCCAAGGTATGGAAGTCGGCCGTGCCACAGGTACGCCTAAGCGTGATCAGGTCGTTGCCGCACTCGCTGCAATCAGCTAACTAACCGCGAACAATTCGCAATTAGGAAAATCAATTTACTTTCTTTAAACTTGCCTTCATGTTCACCACGCCAATCAGCTTATTTACTAAGCGCCGTGTAATTGATTACGGTCGCCTAGCTGGTTCGTTGTGTCGAATGTAATTGATGTCCCAATAAATCAATTCATCGACCCAACTAAGAAAAGGAATAGAACATGTCAGAGATTTTAGAAAAGCCAGAAGTACAGCGGATTTATATTGATGCGCGTGGACCACGTTTTGCCGCGGTAATTACTACAATAGTTCTTTCAATTGCAATTGTCACGCAAAGCGTTTGGGTACTTGTTGCACAAGGAATTATTTTCGCAATTGGTGCAACCCGTGGACCACAGTTCACGCCGTATGGTTTTATTTTCAAGAAGTTTGTAAAGCCCAGCCTTAAGAAGCAAGCTCCAACCGAAGATGTGCGACCTCCGAAGTTTGCGCAATTGGTTGGAACAGGATTCGCAATCGTTGGAGTCCTCGGAGCGATATTTGGTTCATCTATCGTCTTTACTGTCGCAGTTGGCTTCGCCCTTGGAGCTGCATTTCTTAACGCTGTCTTTAATTACTGCTTAGGCTGTGAAATTTACTTGCTGCTCATTCGGTTTACTTCCAAGTAGCCAATATCATTCTCATACGGCCAAACACCACGCGCTCTGCGCGTGGTGGCTAAGGGTTTTGTTCGTAATGAGTTCGGACTTTGTCTAAAAGACTCCACTTATGTAAATAAATAATGTAATAACCGATAAACTTTAATAATGAGCACTGAGGAGCGTGAGCACGCGGCATATGACTTTGCCTATGTGCAAGAGAAGTGGCTCCCGATTTGGGACAAATTGGCCCCATTCAAGTCAGGCCGCCTCGATGACGCCCGCCCAAAGAAATATGTGCTGGATATGTTTCCATACCCTTCGGGTGATTTACATATGGGCCATGCCGAGGCTTATGCACTCGGAGATGTAATCGCGCGGTATTGGGTTCAAAAAGGTTTCAATGTTATGCACCCAATTGGGTGGGATGCCTTTGGTTTACCTGCAGAAAATGCCGCCATTAAACGCAATGAAAATCCAAAGATTTGGACTTATGAGAATATCGCTGTGCAGAAAGATTCAATGCGCCGCTTTGCTTGTTCATTTGATTGGGATCGTGTTTTTAATACTTGTGATCCCGAATATTATCGCTGGAATCAATGGTTATTTCTAAAACTACATGAACGCGGTCTGGCTTATCGTAAAGATTCAGCGGTTAATTGGTGCCCAAGTTGTCAGACTGTATTAGCAAATGAACAAGTCGTCGCAGGGTTGTGTGAGCGTTGTGATAGCGCCGTTATCAAGAAGAAATTAAATCAGTGGTATTTCAAAATTACAGATTATGCTGATCGATTACTCGATGATATGGCGCAGTTAGAAGGCCATTGGCCTGAAAAAGTTTTAACCATGCAACGCAATTGGATCGGTCGCTCAATTGGTGCCAATGTGAAATTTGTGATTGAAGGCCGAGTTGAACCTGTAACTATTTATACAACGCGCCCAGATACGCTCTACGGTGCAACTTTTATGGTTGTTGCCGCCGATTGTGAACTTGCCGCCGAACTTGTTAAGGGTGGTGGCGTTGAAAAAGAATTTAACGCTTATCTAGAGAAAATTAAGGGTGCAAGTGATATCGACCGTCTGGCAACTGATCGCCCTAAGAGTGGTATTTTCTTGCAACGTTATGCAATTAATCCAGTAAATGGCCAGAAGCTACAAATTTGGGTAAGTGATTATGTTTTAGCCGATTATGGAACGGGTGCCATCATGGCAGTGCCTGCCCATGATCAGCGCGACTTAGATTTTGCGCGCGCAATGAAATTGCCAGTACAAGTAGTTCTAGATACTGGCGAAGAGGACCCAAATATCACTGGGATTGCAACGGTGGGTGATGGAACGATAATTAATTCAGGCGCCCTAAATGGCTTAAGTAAAGCTGATGCAATCACCGCAATAAATTTGCAACTAGAAAAAGATGGACTTGGAAAAGCTGCGCGCAATTATCGTTTGCGCGATTGGCTGGTATCACGCCAACGTTATTGGGGAACTCCGATTCCGATTATCCATTGCCAAAAATGTGGCGAAGTTGGCGTTCCAGAAAATCAATTGCCTTTAACTCTTCCCAATGCCGAGGGCTTAGATTTAAAACCTAAGGGTCAATCACCCCTTGCTGCAGCGACGGATTGGGTAAGCGTTAAATGTCCAAAGTGCGGCGGCGATGCAAAACGCGATACCGACACAATGGATACTTTTGTAGATTCATCTTGGTATTTCTTGCGTTATCCATCTTCTACAAATAACAACGAAGCTTTCTCGCGCAAAGATATTGATACTTGGTTGCCGGTAGATCAGTATGTTGGTGGCGTAACGCATGCGATTTTGCACCTTCTTTATAGCCGTTTCTTTACAAAAGTTTTAAATGACATGGGAATGCTTGGTTTTAATGAACCATTTACTCGTTTGCTAAATCAGGGCATGGTGGTCATGGATGGCTCTGCCATGTCAAAGAGCCGCGGAAATTTAGTTCGCTTATCGGATGAACTAGCCGTTCACGGTGTTGATGCGATTCGCTTGTCGATGGTCTTTGCTGGCCCACCTGAAGATGATGTTGACTGGTCAGATGTATCGCCATCGGGTTCAGTTAAATTTTTAAATCGTGCATGGCGATTATCAGGGGATGTCACAAGTAAAGTTGGTGTGGATTTCACCAAGGGCGAGACAACTCTTCGCAAAGCAACGCATAAAGCCTTACATGATGCCGGCTATGCTGTTGAATCCTTGCGATTTAACGTAGCAATTGCGCGCATTATGGAATTAGTGAATGCAACGCGTAAAGCAATTGATTCTGGCTGCGGCCCAGCCGATCCTGCAGTTCGCGAGGGCGTTGAAGCAATCGCAATAATGTTGTCTTTAGTCGCGCCATACACATCCGAGGAAATGTGGGATCGCTTGGGGCATAAACCAGGAATTGCGCTAGCTGGTTGGCCAGTTGTGGATGAGTCACTACTTATTGCCGATTGGGTTACCGCCATTATTCAAATTAACGGCAAAATAATAGAGCGGCTAGATGTTTCGCCAACTATTAGCGATACCGAACTTGAATCCTTAGGGCTGGCTATGCCAACAATTAAAGAAGCCCTTGCTGGTGCCACGATAATTAAGATAATTACGCGTGCACCAAAGCTTGTAAATATTGTTATCAACAGTTAAAAACGTCTCGTAACTCTGGCGCACGCTGCGCAAGCAGAATTCGTGCATGAATAATCTAAATGATGCTTTTCAGAAAATCGGTAATTGGTGGTTCGATCTCCATTACACACAAATTCAAAAACGTGGACTGCTTGCAATGGCGGTCATTACAATTGCACTTTCATCATTCTTAGTTTTGCGTGGTGAGAGCACCGAAATTATTGCCTTACCCATTGCACCTATTGAAATAGTTGCGCCAGAAATAATGATTGATGTTGCAGGAGCCGTTAATACACCAGGGGTCTATTCGCTACCGTCATCTTCTCGGGTAATCGATGCGATAAAAGCCGCGGGCAACAGCGCACCAGGTGCTGATTTAAGTGATATTAATTTAGCTCGGGTTATCAAAGATGGCGAGCAAATTTATGTTAACTCTACCGTTGTAAATAGTAAAGGAATCCGCGTAAGCAAAACGATTCGTAAGGGGCCGATCAATATCAATCGCGCAACTGCTAGCGAACTCGATTCTCTCGATGGAATTGGACCAGTAATTGCAAAGAGGATTGTTGAATATCGTGTCGTCAACGGACCATTTATGGCTATCGAAGATTTGCAAAAAGTCAGCGGAATAGGCGTAGTAAAATTCGCGCAACTCAAAGTCAAAGTCCGCGTTTAGTCGATTACCGCGCAGTTGCGCTAGGCGCTGCGATTTGGTGTGGCGCACTGGTTCAAAGCGCGGCGCCGCCTTGGCGCATATCAGTTGCGGCAGGCGTGTTGGCGGTAATTGCGTTTTGGAATAAAAAACGCCGATTTTTAGTTTTAGTCATTGCCCTTTTAATGGGTGCATCTGTTATGTCACTTCGTCAGCAATCCTTGGAAAATTCTGTATTACGAAATTATTATGGCCAGAGCGTTCAAATTCGCGCACAAGTTGTGACAGACCCAAATATTACAAAGAGTAAAAGTTATAGTTTTATTGCCCGTGCCCTATTGGTGGGCAGTGGTGGGCAGGAATTCAAATTGCACATTCCTATTCGAATAATGGTTCGGGATCAAAGAGTTAGTGATCTTCTGCCAGGTCAGATTATTTCTGGCAATGCGCGAATTGTTTCTAGCAAAGAAGCGCGGGTGGCTGCCTTAGTTTTAATTAACGGGCAAATAAAAATAGAGACACAACCTTCGCGGTGGGCCAGTGCACTTGGTTCCATTCGTTTAGGGCTTCGAAACATTAGCGGCGATAGTGATGCCGGTGCTCTTATTCCAGGAATGGTTCTAGGCGATACCTCAAAACAGAGTGAAATTTTTAAAATAGATATGAGAAGGTCTGGGCTAGCACATTTAGTTGCAGTCAGCGGTGCTAATTTTGCGATTGTTTCTAGTTTTGTACTTTGGGCAATGCAATTTCTTATTCCGCGTATTCGTTGGCGCTTGGGTGCTACCGCCATTTTTCTTATTTGTTTTATTTGCCTAGTACGACCTTCGCCATCGGTATTGCGCGCCGCTGCTATGGCAGCTGTTATGTTAGTTGCCCACGGATCAAAGCGAGCTAGTGACTCTTTGCCGGCGCTGGGTTTTGCAATTGCTGCAGTTGTCATTGGCGATCCATGGCAAGCTCGCGACGCCGGTTTTGCGCTATCTGTATTAGCAACGGCTGGCTTACTACTTTTTGCGCCTCGTTTGATTGCAAAACTCTCACTAAAAATGCCCACCATTATCGCGAGTGCTCTTGCGCTACCAATTTCTGCAATGCTTTTTTGTTCGCCAATTCTTGTTGCACTCTCTGGTTATTTATCACCCATTAGTATCGTTGCTAATTTATTAGCAGCACCTGCCGTTGCCCCCATCACAATCTTGGGTTTCATCGCTACGCTATTGGCTTCGTTTTTGCCAATAGTTAGTAATTTCTTGATTTTTCTAATTCGATTTCCCGCAGGTTTTATCGCATCTGTTGCGCATTGGGCTGCCGATTTTCCAGTGATAACTATGCGCACAGGACGTATTGGTTTTCTAGTTGTCGCTGGCCTAATTTTAATTTGGTGGTTATTTCACAAATACCGCAAAGTTATTTTCATTTTCTTTCTTGTTTTAATTCTAGGTATTGCTTGGCTAGAGCGCTGGCCAGCAGGGGATTGGCAAGTAGCGAATTGTGATATTGGACAAGGCGATTCCATGGTCATAAATCTGGGGCAAAACCGAGCAATCGTTATAGATGTTGGCCCAGATGAAGTTTTAGTAGATCGTTGTTTAAAGCAGTTGGGAATCAAGGAAGTTCCGCTCTTAATTCTCTCGCACTTTCATGCTGACCATGTCGATGGCTTGGCAGGGCTGATAAAAAATCGCAGAATCGGACAGACCTGGATTAGCAATAACAGCGATCCAATAATGCAAAGTCTTCGGGTTAAGGCGCTTCTGCACGGGAAAGAAATTGTTATTGCACGCCGAGGAATGAAAACTAGCTTTGGCGCAATTTCAATAAAAGTTTTATGGCCCGATACAACTATTGGCAACTTTGAATCCATGCCGGGTGAAGGTTCCATTGTCAATAACTCAAGTATTGCAACTATTTTTTCTTCCCCAGATTTCACACTCTTGGCTGCAGGCGATCTCGAGCCACCGGTCCAACAATTACTTGTTGGCGATGTTGGGCCAATTGATATCTATAAAGTCAGCCACCATGGTTCGTCTAATCAGTCTTCAGATTTTATGCAGGAGCTAAAACCAAAAATTGCCGTAATCAGCGTTGGCGCTGGAAATACTTACGGACATCCAGCACCAGCGACCCTTTCGGCTCTCCTTGCGCTCGGCGCTAGGGTTTATAGAACTGATCTTGATGGCGCAATTGCAATCACGGCGCGCGCCCATCAGTTTTCGGTACGAACTAGCAAGAGTGGGTTTGATTTCTTTCGCCTTGGCTAATGTGATATCATCTGATATCACATTGAAAAAAAGAGAGGGGAGTGGAGGGTCATGGCTAATCTGCTCATTCGCGATTTATCAAGTGAAGTTCTAGCCGAGATCGATTTTAATGCTGCTCGACTTGGTTTATCGCGCGCCAAATTTGTTCGGCGCCGCTTAATCCAAGAATCTGGAAACCAATCTCACTCGGTCACCGAGAGCCACCTGAAAGAGATTTTAAAAACTCTGCCAGATTTGGCAGATGAAAAAATTATGGCTCAGGCATGGCGGTAAAAAGCTGGCTCTTAGATAAGTCAGCGATAGTCAGACTGGGTCAATCAAGAGATGTCGAACTCTGGGCCGCGCGTATTGAGCAAGGCTTAGTGCGGATTTCAACCATTACCCGACTCGAACTTGGATATTCGGCGCGCTCAGGCAAAGAACTACGATCTTTGTTTCTAAACCCCCCATTTTCAAGGTTCATTGTCGAGGCTTTGTCGCCTACTATTGAAGAACGAGCGTGGGATTTGATCAATTTACTTGCTGATAAAGGACAACACCGCGCACCATCAATTCCCGACCTACTTATTGCCGCAACTGCAGAAAAATGTGGGTTGACGCTTCTGCATCTTGATAAAGATTTTGATTTGATCGCAAAATTTACTGGTCAGAGTGTAGAAAAATTGAAGATCTAGAGCTAAGTACTAAATATTTTTCAGCTCGAGATAAGGTTGTCTTATGAAAGCGTTTTACATCATTCTCGGTTCAGAATCCGCGCTGGCCGATAGAGCTTTAAGTAAATTGAGCGCAGAGTTAAAGAGCGAGAGCGCAGAAATTACAACTCTCTTTGCGGCAGACACCATTGTCGGTGACATTGTCGATGCATTGGCTCCATCACTATTTTCTGAGCGACGCGCGCTAATTATCCGCGACTTACAAGATTTACCTGAAGATAATAAGGATGAAATAACGCGCTATCTGGCAGAACCAGATTCAACAATGACGCTTATTTTTGTGCACAAAGGTGGCGTTAAGGGCAAAGCCTTATTAGATGCAATTAAAAAAGTGAAGCCAGAAATTATTGCCTGCGAGCCGTTAAAGAAAGAGGCCGAAAAGGGCGAATTTGTAAGACATCTCTTTCTAGATTTAGGTCGTAAAGCATCCCCTGGCGCAGTTGCAGCCCTAGTTGGCGCTCTTGGAAATGACTTGCGCGAATTGCAATCAGCCGTTAGCCAAATTGCACTAGATGCACCTGCCGGCGTTATTGATGAAGCCATAGTTGATAAATATCATCAAGGGCGAATTGAGACGACGGGCTTTGATGTTGCCGATGCCACGTTAGATGGGGATTTAGCGGTGGCTCTAATTTCACTTAGAAGTGCGCTTTCAACTGGTACCGATCCAGTTATGGTGACAAGTGCAATTGCATCCTCACTTCGCAGCCTTGCAAAAGTATCTGGTGTAAATCGAGGGATAAAATCTTTTGAATTAGCGGCTCAATTAGGAATGGCGCCTTGGCAAATAGATAAAGCCCGACGCCAGTTACAACATTGGACTCCAAGAGGAATTGCGCGCGCAGTTGGCGCAATTGCACAGGCCGATGCCGAGGTTAAAGGTGCGGCTAGTGATCCGATTTATGCCCTCGAAAAGGCTCTTGCTCGCATCGCCTCCGCGCGTGGAAATTAGACGATTTGAGCCTAATGGCCTTGCGCTGGTAACCTTGCGCTTCTCAATAAGAGAATAAATCTCAAGGCATCGGAGTACTACGCGTGGCAAATATCAAGTCGCAAATCAAGCGGATTAAGACCAATGAGAAGGCTCGCCTTCGTAACAAGTCGGTCTCTTCATCTATCAAGACTGCTATCCGTAAATTTCGCAGCGCCGTTACATCTGGCGAATCTGCCAGTATCACGAGCGAACTTCGCACCGCATCGCAAGCCCTAGATGTGGCAGTTGCAAAAGGTGTTCTTCATAAAAACACTGCAGCAAATAAGAAGTCTTCAATGGCTAAGGCTGCTGCCAAAGCCGGCGCACGTTAATTCCCTTTTCCTCTTAAAGCGAGGCTAGGTTCATGCCTGCAATTTCACTTGCTAAGGCGCCGCAGCCCTTAGCTACAGATCCTGCGCAGATTCGCAATTTCGCCATCATCGCCCATATCAATCACGGCAAATCAACTCTGGCGGATAGAATGCTTGGCATCACTGAAGTTGTAGAAGCTCGTAACATGCGCGCACAATATTTAGACCGCATGGATATTGAACGTGAACGCGGCATCACAATTAAATCCCAAGCGGTTCGCTTGCCATGGCGCAGCGGCATTGATGGCAAGGAATACATCCTTAATATGATCGATACGCCAGGCCATGTTGACTTTACTTATGAAGTTTCGCGCTCGCTGGCGGCCAGTGAAGGTGCGGTCCTATTAGTTGATTGCGCACAAGGAATTGAAGCCCAGACCTTGGCAAATCTTTATTTAGCGATGGAAAATAACTTAACGATTATTCCGGTCCTTAATAAAATTGATTTACCTAATGCTCAGCCAGATAAATTCGCGGCAGAATTGGCAAAACTTATTGGTTGCCAACCCGAAGATTGCTTACTCGTCTCGGGCAAAACTGGTGGTGGGGTTGCAGAGCTACTCGATCAAATTATTGCCAAAATTCCAGCACCAAAGGGCGATCCAAATGCGCCGGCGCGAGCTCTTATCTTTGATTCAGTTTATGATTCATATCGCGGAGTAGTTACATATGTGCGCGTTTTTGATGGTCACCTTTCAGCGCGGGATCAAATCCAAATGTTTTCTACTGGAGTTCGCCACGAAATGCTAGAAGTCGGAGTTATCTCACCAGAACCAGTTCCCAGCAAGGGTCTTGGCGTTGGCGAAGTAGGTTATTTAATTACTGGTGTAAAAGATGTACGCCAATCACGCGTTGGTGACACGGTGACTACTTATAACAATCCGACGAAGAAAGCACTGGCTGGTTATAAAGATCCAAAACCAATGGTTTTCTCAGGGTTATTTCCAATTGATGGCGCAGATTTTCCTGTGTTGCGCGATGCTCTTGATAAATTACAACTCAACGATGCCGCCTTGGTTTATGAACCTGAAAGTTCGGTAGCTCTTGGTTTTGGTTTTCGGTGCGGCTTTCTTGGGTTGTTACACATGGAAATCGTACGTGAGCGGCTAGAGCGCGAACACCAACTCAATTTAATTTCGACTGCGCCAAACGTTGTATATAACGTTATTATGGATGATGGTAGAAAAATTCGAGTAACTAATCCTTCTGAATTTCCAGATGGAAAAGTTGCGAGCGTGAATGAGCCAATCGTTAAATCAACTATTTTGGCGCCCTCTGAATACATTGGAACGATTATGGAATTGTGCCAAGACCGCCGTGGAATCTTGCTAGGTATGGATTACATTTCCGAAGAAAGAGTTGAAATTCGTTACGAGTTGCCTTTGGCCGAAATTGTTTTTGATTTTTTTGATCAACTCAAATCGCGTACTAAAGGTTATGCCTCCCTTGACTATGAAGAAAAGGGCGATTCCGCAGGCAATTTGGTCAAGGTCGATATTTTATTGCAAGGTGAGGCAGTCGATGCTTTCAGCGCAATTGTTCACCGCGATAAGGCTTATGCCTATGGCGTAATGATGACTGGAAAATTACGCGTATTAATTCCACGCCAACAATTTGAAGTACCTATTCAGGCCGCTATCGGCTCGCGCATTATTGCTCGCGAAAGCATTAGCGCTATTCGTAAAGATGTTCTTGCTAAATGTTATGGCGGCGATATTTCGCGTAAGCGCAAACTCCTTGAGAAACAAAAGGAAGGAAAGAAGCGCATGAAAATGGTGGGACGTGTTGAAGTTCCACAGGAAGCATTCGTCGCGGCGCTTGCAACCGATGCCGATATCGCAAAGGTGAAAGCCGCACGAAAGCGGCAATAATGTCCCAGTTATCGTTCTATGTTCATATTCCATATTGCATAAAACGCTGTGGTTACTGTGATTTCAATACTTACACCCCTAATGAATTACAAGATGGCGCAACTCTAGAAATAGTTTCAAATGATTACATCGATGCCGTACTTGCCGAACTTGAAGCTTCGCCAAGGGATGAAGTTCCCACTATTTTCTTCGGGGGAGGCACGCCATCTTTATTGCCCGCCAAAGATTTAGGACGGGTAATTTCTGCAATTAAAACCCGCAATGGCCTAATCCCTGATTGTGAAATCACATTAGAGGCTAACCCGGATTCAGTTACGGAAGAAAAATTGGCGCAATATATTTCCGTGGGTTTTAATCGAATTTCATTTGGGATGCAATCTGCAGTTTCGCACGTGCTTGCAGTTCTTGATAGAACGCATAACCCAGATAACGTAGCAAAAGCGGTCACCATGGCGCGCGCTGTGGGTTTTAAAAGCATCAGTGTTGATTTGATTTACGGCGCTCCTGGGGAGTCACTAAGCGACTGGCAGCTCAGTGTTGAAAGTGCACTTGCTTTAAATATTGATCACATCAGTGCTTACGCACTCATCGTTGAGACTGGTACAAAATTGGCCGCGCAAATTAAGCGTGGAGAATTAACTATGCCAAATGATGACTTGATGGCTGATATGTATTTACTTGTCAATCAATTATGTAATCTGGCTGGTTTGCAATGGTATGAACTAAGTAATTGGGCAAAAGCGGGACATGAATGTAGGCACAATATCAATTATTGGAAAAATCAAAATTGGTGGGGTCTTGGACCTGGTGCACATTCCCATATCAATGGAAAGCGTTTTTGGAATGTAAAACATCCAACTGCATATAAGTCAAAACTTTTTGCACACGAATCACCAATTTTGGAAAGTGAAGTTCTATCACCAGAACAAATGCGTGATGAGTCAATAATGCTCGGAATTCGCATGCGAGAAGGAATAGATTTAGATTCGTTAAATGCTAGCCAAATTGCGCGCCTCTCAAGCTACCGTGAAGCAGGCCACATAAGCGTTCTTGGTAATCACTTGCAATTAAGCCCTACGGGGCGCCTGATTGCAGACCGAATCGTTGGCGAACTAACCATCTAGTAAGATTGGCAATTATGTCAACTCGTCGCCTCGAAATTCTTCGCGCTATTGTCGATGAATATGTGGCGACCCAAGAACCAGTTGGATCTAAATCAATCGCCGAACACCATGGTCTTGGCATTTCGCCAGCAACAATTAGAAATGAAATGGCAGTCCTTGAGGACGAAGGCCTTATAACCCAGCCGCATACAAGTGCCGGACGTATTCCAACCGATCGCGGCTATCGAGTCTTTGTAGATAAATTAGCAACGGTAAAACCTTTATCTAGCGCCGAGCGCCGTGCAATTGAGACTTTTCTTGAAGGTGCGCTGGATCTAGATGATGTTGTAATGCGTACAGTTCGCTTATTAGCCGATGTCACCAAACAAGTTGCAGTTGTGCAATATCCATCAATCATCAAATCTAGAGTGCGCCACGTAGAATTAGTTGCAATTACTCCATCGCGACTCTTAATGATTTTAATTACCGATTCGGGGCGGGTAGAGCAAAGAAGTATCGAATTAACGCAAGATGTTCCTGAAATCTTCATTGCAACGCTTCGTACTCAATTAAATAATGCAATGGTGGGGCATCGCTTACCCGATGTTGCCGATCGTTTCAGCGGAATCATGGAGAGCTATTCTGCGCGCGAAAGACGCGATGTGGCAATCGTTATTTCATCGGTAATCGAAATGGCGATGGAGCGTGCTGAAGAAAAAGTTGTGCTTGCAGGAACTGCAAACTTGGCGCGATTCCACGAAGATTTTTCAACGACAATGCACCCTGTCCTAGAAGCTCTGGAAGAACAAGTTGTTTTGCTACGTTTATTGGGCGAAAACAATAGTAATGCTGGCATTGATACTGTTTTGGTGCGTATTGGAGAAGAACAAAGTGAAGCAAATCTGCGTTCCACATCCCTTGTCACAGTTGGTTATGGAACAAATGAAAACGCACTTGGCGCACTTGGTGTCATCGGGCCAACGAGAATGGATTACGCAGGCTCGATTGCTGCAGTCTCTGCCGTTGCCAGATACGTTGGCCGATATTTAATTGAGGGTAAGTAGATGGCTGATTTTTACGAGACGTTAGGCATTGCGCGCGATGCAAGCGCAGATGAAATTAAACGCGCATTTCGTAAACTTGTGCGGGAATTACATCCTGATATAAATCCTGACCCAGAGATTCAGGAACGATTTAAAGAAATAACTGCAGCTTATGAAGTTCTAAGTGATTCACAAAAACGTCACTCCTATGACATGGGCGGGAATAATTTCGGTGGCGGTTTTGGTGGAGGATTCGGTGGCGGTTTTGGTGACATCATGGATGCATTCTTTGGCGGCGGTGGATCACGTGGTCCGCGTCCGCGCATTCGCCAAGGCCAAGATGCGCTAATTCGAGTAGAAGTAAATTTGCATGAAGCCTGTTTTGGAGTTGACCGCGAAATTACTTTAGAGAGCGCTCTGGTTTGTCCTAAGTGCACTGGAACTGGTTGCGCCGATGGCGCATCACCACAAGTTTGTGGAATCTGTAAAGGACGCGGAGAAACGCAACAAGTTGTTCGTTCGGTAATTGGTCAAGTAATGACTTCAAGACCATGTAGTAATTGTCAAGGATTTGGAAGCGTGATTTCAGAGCCTTGTCGCGAATGTGCTGGTGATGGTCGTGTTCGTGCTCGTCAAAGCATTTCAGTGAAAATTCCGGCAGGGGTTGAAACTGGTAATCGCATTCAACTTTCTGGTCGCGGCGAAGTTGGCTTTGGTGGTGGCCCAGCCGGTGATTTATATGTAGAAATTGTGGAAAGTGAGCACGAGTATTTCATACGCGATGGCCATGATTTGCATATGTCGCTTGGTATTTCAATGAGTGCTGCAGCTCTTGGTACGAGTGTTTCTATTGAAACACTTGATGGTCCGGTAGCTCTTTCAATTAAAGCTGGAACGCAAAGCGCAGCAAAGATTTCCGTTAAAGGCAAAGGCATGGTTCGCCTACGTGGCGGAGGGCGCGGTGACATTATCGTGCACATAGATGTGGCAACCCCTACAAAGTTAAACCGCGAAGAAGAAGAATTACTTAAGAAATTTGCGCATTTACGTGGTGAAAAAACGGGTGACGCGCATGTGAAAACACATGATGGTGGCATCTTTAGTAAATTACGAGATGCGTTTACAAAATAATGTTGACTTTATTTTTCGTCGATGACTTGCCTACCGCCGTTGGACAGATTTATGAATTTGATGGTGAAGATGCCCATCATGCCGTGCGGGTTTTGCGCATTGCCGCGGGAGAAACTTTCATGCTCGGTGATGGTAACGGTCGCTGGTCGCAAGTAAGAGTTTTTGCGATCAAGAAGAGATCTCTTGAAGTTGAAGTTCTGCATACAGGATTTCAAGAAAAATTGGATACAAATTTCACTGTGGCTCAGGCAATACCTAAAAGCGATAGAGCCAAAGAAGCAATTGAATTACTAACCGAGGCTGGCGTTGATCGAATCGTTCCATGGATGGCTGCCCGCAGTATTGGCAAGGGCTGCGATAAATATGAAGTTACTGCACGGATTGCCAGTAAGCAATCTCGCAGATTGCGAATTCCAGAAATAGGTGAGATAGCAACAACCGATGATCTCTGCGCATTGATTAAAGCGAGCGAACTTGCCATTGTTTTTCATGAAAGTGCTACAAAAAAATTGAGCGATTGTGTTACTAATGCAAATATTGTTGATGTTTTAATAATTATTGGTCCAGAAGGTGGAATCACCCCACAGGAGTTAATAAAGTTTGAAGGCTCTGGTGCCCAAGTTGTACTCATGGGTCGTCCTATTTTGAGGTCGGCGCACGCAGGAATTGCCGCGATTTCGGCAGTTTCGGCGCTCTTAAAGGTATGGTGAATCTGTGTCACTAGATAATAATTGCCTCTTCTGTAAAATAATAGCAGGCGAAATTCCAGCTGAAATAGTTTTTAGAAATGAAAGCGTTGTAGCTTTCAATGATATTTCTCCCCAAGCCCCGACTCATGTTTTAATTGTTCCAACTCTTCACGTTGAGAACGCGGCCGAATTAGCAAAGCGTTCACCAACTATTACCGCAGCAATTTTGAGTGCTGCTGGTGAAATTGCCACTGCGCGCGGGTTAACTGGTTACCGAAGTATTTTTAACACTGGCGCCGAAGCAGGGCAGAGCGTTTTCCACGCTCATCTACATTTATTAGGTGGCCGTTCGCTGGCATGGCCACCCGGTTAAACATAGACTTGGTATCAATGGAACGCACACTCATTACAGTCCCACCTGCCATTGTCATGGTTGCTTTATTAGGCCCGCACGATGAGAACCTACGCACAATCGAAGCAGCATTTCCTTCGGTGAATATCACAGTACGTGGAAATGAAATTACCTTACGCGGCCCGCTTATTGAGTGCCAAGGATTAGAAAGTTTATTTAAAGAAATAATGGTTGTAATTCGATCCGGGAATATTTTAAATGTTGATGCCGTTAAGCGCGCCATTTCTATGCTTGAAAAAGATCCAGTTGATCATCCTGCCGAAATTTTATCTTTAAATATTTTAAGCGCTCGTGGTCACACCATTAGGCCAAAAACTGCAAATCAGAAACGTTATGTGGATGCAATTGAAGACCACACAATTACTTTTGGCATAGGCCCTGCGGGTACCGGAAAGACTTATCTTGCAATGGCAAAAGCAGTACAGGCTTTGCAGAGCAAGAAAGTGAATAGAATTATTTTGACTCGCCCCGCTGTGGAAGCCGGCGAACATTTAGGTTTCTTGCCCGGTACTTTGTCAGAAAAAATTGATCCCTATTTGCGCCCACTATTTGATGCGCTGCATGACATGATCGACATTGATACGGTTCCACGTTTAATGCAGTTAGGAATCATCGAAGTGGCACCCCTTGCTTATATGCGTGGCCGCACACTAAATGATGCTTTTATTATTTTAGATGAAGCTCAGAATACGACGCCAGAACAGATGAAGATGTTCTTAACGCGCCTTGGTTTTGGTTCAAAGATGGTGGTTACAGGAGATGTAACGCAAATTGATTTGCCGAACGGACAACATTCAGGTCTTCGAGTTGTTCGCGACATCCTTGAAAAAATTGACGATATCGCATTTCTTGAATTAACTGCCGAAGATGTTGTCCGCCATCGCCTAATTGGTGACATCGTGAAGGCATATGAATCTTTCGACGAAGCGCGTCATGCAGTGCGCCCAATAAGGCAATAAATGACGATTGAAGTTACCAATACTTCAGGGCAATTAGTCCAAGCGGATAAAATAATTTCTTTGATGAAATTTGCGTATAAAGAGTTGGATTTAAATCCCGAATGTGATTTAAATATGCTCTTCGTCGAAGATAAACAAATGAGCGAATTACATGTCAAGTGGATGAATTTAGAAGGAACAACTGACGTTCTATCTTTTCCGATGGATTTGCCCGAATACAAAGGTCATGTAGTAACTCTTGGCGACATTGTGATTAGTCCAACCGTTGCATCTGCCCAAGCACAAGTTGCTGGCCATGATAGTCTTCATGAAATGTCAATCTTGGCGACTCACGGCTTATTGCATATATTGGGCTATGACCACGAAGAACTTGCTGATGAATTAATTATGTTTGAACTGCAAGAATCAATCGTTGCTAAATGGAAGAGTGCGAAATGAGTTCGATAGCAATCATCGCAATTATCTTCCTACTTGCATTTGCAGGTTTTTTAGCGGCCAGCGAATCGGCTCTAACATCTATATCTCGAATTGTTGTTGAGGAATTGGAAGGCAAGCGTGGTGGAAAATTACTGCGTAAATATAGTCAACAGCCTGCACGCTATTTAAACGTTCTTCTCTTAGTTAGAAAGCTTTGCGAATTAACCGCCACCGTTTTACTTGCCGTTATTTTGTTGCGCAATTTTCCTTCAGCCCAAGCCATGGCGCTGACCGTGTTCATCATGGTCATACTTTCCTACGTTGTCGTTGGAGTTGGTCCGCGTACTTTAGGAAGACAACAACCGCATAAATGGGCTAGATCAGGAATAATCGTTGCGCATGTTTTAGCGATAATTCTTGGCCCGGTTACAAAATTACTTATTGCCATCGGAAATGCGATAACACCTGGTAAAGGTTTTAAATCAGGGCCATTTACATCAGAGGCCGAACTGCGCGATTTAGTCGATCAAGCCCACGAACGTGGCTTAGTTGAATCTGATGAACACAAAATGATTCACTCTGTTTTTGAACTCGGTGATACCTTGGTTCGCGAATTAATGGTGCCGCGCACTGAAATGGTCTGGATTGAAAAAGATAAATCACTACGCGAAGGCTTATCTCTTGCGCTTCGTTCTGGATTTTCACGAATTCCGGTAGTAGGTGAGGATATAGATAACATAATCGGAATTGCCTATGTTAAAGATTTAGCTAAGCGAGCCCTTGATCACCATGAGGCCGAACAGAGTGAGCGAGTAGAACAACATATGCGTGCTGCAACATTTGTTCCTGAAATTAAAACTGCAGTTGAATTGCTCAAAGAAATGCAGCGCAATCAGATTCACTTAGCAATCGTTGTCGATGAATATGGTGGGACTGCTGGAATTATTACTATCGAAGATATTTTAGAAGAAATTGTTGGCGAAATTGAGGATGAATTTGATGATGGAGAAGAAAATTTCACTTGGTTAAGTCCAGACAGAGCGCGTGCAAAAGCGACCCTGCATATCGAAGATTTAGCTGATGAATTGAAAGTTGATATCGACGAAGAAGATTTTGAAGATGTAGACACAATTGGGGGATTAATGGCGCAGAAATTAGGGCGCGTTCCAATTGCTGGGAGTACTATTTCAATGCACGGTTGGTCAATAACTTCAGAGCGTCCTATTGGTCGACGCCGCCAAATTAGTAGTGTTTTAATTGAACGCCTTGAATCAGAAATTGAAGAACACGAGTAAATAACACACTTATTTACAGATAAGATTGCCCAATGCGCATAGTTCGATTTTCACCAGGACCCGATGCAGGTCTTGGTAGCGACCCATTATTTGGCGTTTTGGAAGATGATAAAACAATTAGCATCATCGCAGGTGACCCGATTTATCAAGGCGTAACCAAGAGCGCAGCCACGATTGAACTTTCTAAAGTTCGCTTACTTGCGCCAATGATTCCGCGCAGCAAAGTGGTTTGCATTGGTAAGAATTACGCAGATCACGCCGCTGAAATGGGCGGCGTTGTACCCGATGAACCAATTATTTTCTTAAAGCCCAATACTTCTGTGATTGGGCCAAATGACATAATCGTTTGGCCAGATATGTCTGAGCGCGTTGACCACGAAGCCGAACTTGCAATCGTCATCGGACGAATTTGTAAAGATGTTCCCAAAGAACGTGCCAACGATGTAATTTTTGGTTACACAATCGCCAACGATGTTACAGCGCGAGATTTACAGAAGAAAGATGGCCAATGGACGCGCGCGAAAGGTTTCGATACTTTCTGCCCTATTGGTCCGTGGATAGATACCGATTTCATTCCTGGAAATCAAAAAATTACAGCAACCATTAATGGTGAAATCAAGCAATCAGCTCAATTAAGCGATATGATTTTTAAAGTCCCTGAGATTATTAACTTCGTTTCGCGTGTAATGACGCTCTTGCCGGGCGATATTATTTTGACCGGAACACCTGCTGGAATTGGCCCCATGATTGCTGGAGCAGAGGCGACAATGAGTATTGAAGGTCTGGGCGAATTAACTAACAAATTGAGCAACCGATGAGCAAAAAAGTAAAAGTACGCTTTGCGCCATCACCAACTGGTGATTTACATGTTGGAAATATTCGCACAGCTTTATTTGACTGGGCTTACGCGCGTCACACCGGTGGTACTTTCTTATTTAGAATCGAAGATACCGACACAACTCGCGTAACTGATGAATATATTGCCGCTGCTCTTGACACACTTAAATGGCTTGGCCTTAATTGGGATGAAGGCCCTGAAGTTGGCGGAGATAATGGCCCATATTTGCAATCACAACGGTTAGATATTTATGCGCATTGGGCTGCAAAATTCTTGGATCAAAAAGATGCTTACCGGTGCTATTGCACTCCAGTAGAGTTAGAAGCAACGCGCGAAAAACAACGCGCGGCAAGCGTTGCACCTGGTTATGACGGTCATTGCCGCGATTTAAGCGATGCACAAATTGCTGATTATAAATCACAGGGGCGCGAATCTGTTATTCGCATGCGTATGCCCGATGGCGGAACTACCTTTAACGACTTAATTCGCGGTGATGTTTCATTCGATCATAAATTTGTGCCAGACTTTGTTTTGGCGCGCGCTGATGGTTCACCGCTCTATACCTTGGCGGTATCCGTAGATGATGTTTTAATGAAAGTTACTCACGTTCTGCGCGGCGAAGATTTGCTCTCATCTACCCCAAGACAAATTCGCGTCTATCAAGCGATGGGTGTTGCAGTCGAAGATTATCCAGTTTTTGCTCACTTACCATTTGTTATGGGGCAAGATAATGCCAAACTTTCAAAGCGAAATGGCGAAGTTTCAATCGCTTGGTATCGTGAGCAAGGCTTTCTCCCAGAAGCGATTTGTAACTATTTAGCCCTCCTTGGTTGGTCTCCGGGGGATGATCGTGAAAATATCACCATGAAAGAATTGTGCGAACTTTTTACTATTGAAAAAGTTCACGCCTCTCCCGCCCGCTTTGATATTAAGAAACTAGAAGCTATCAATGGCGACAAACTTCGGGCGCTAACTATTGATGAATTTTTGAAATGGTCGCTGCCTTTCTTGAAAAACGCCGGAATTATCACGGGCACCGATGTCGAAATCGCATTGGTCAAAAAGGCACTTCCAATAATTCAAGAACGTATTATTAAGTTAAATGAAATTCCGCAGATGCTAAAATTTCTCTTTGTCAAAGACTTTGCTGTTGAATCCGATTCAATTTCAAAGATTACGGATGATGCATCTAAAGAAGTTTTGAAGCGATCGCTTAAAGAATTAGCGCCTTTAACTGCGTGGAGCCATGATGTTATTGAAGGCGTGCTTCGTAAGTCCCTAATTGAAGAGATGGGATTAAAGCCGCGCATCGCATTTGGCGCAGTACGTATTGCAACAACCGGAAGCACAATTTCACCACCACTTTTTGAATCAATGGAATTACTTGGTAAAGATGCTTCATTGGCGCGAATAACTTCGGCGATTGCGCTCTAGTTGGTACGGTATTCTTAAGCATTGCTATTGGGGTATGGGGTAATTGGCAGCCCTGCTGATTCTGGTTCAGTAAGTCTAGGTTCGAGTCCTGGTACCCCAGCGATTGAAAACTAAACTGAAAGCCGAAGGCGATCAGTTTTGGGAAACAGAAACTGAAAGCCGAAGGCGATCAGTTTTGGGAATACTAGGGCCCCGTCGTCTAGCGGCCTAGGACTCTGGCTTCTCAAGCCAGCTACGCGGGTTCGAATCCCGTCGGGGCTACGAAAAGTTCTGCCTTTTTGTTAGATTTTAGTATCCGCCATTGAAAGGGAGCCATGGAAAAGAGTTCACTGCGAGTAAAGCGACGCTTTCCACATATTCCCGAATTAGCGCAACTAATGAAATTTAGAAAACCAATCTTTAGCGCTAAAAAGCGCCGTCTATCTCGTGCGTTAACTATTTATGATTTACGAATTATTGCTAAACGGCGAACTCCGCAAGCACCATTTGATTACACCGATGGCGCCGCCGAAGGTGAAGTGAGTTTAGCCAGAGCGCGCAAAGCTTTTGAAGATATTGAATTTGTTCCAAGCGTTTTGCGCGATGTTTCGAAATTAGATACCAGCGTGATGATGCTAGGCAAGAAATCGACTTTCCCATTCGGTATAGCTCCAACAGGTTTTGCGCGGATGATGCAAAACGAGGGGGAACGCGCAGGAGCAATGGCGGCGCGCGATGCTGGAATTCCATTCGTTCTATCAACCCTTGGCACTACTTCTATTGAAGATGTAGTAGCCGCCGCACCAGATGGTCGCAATTTCTTTCAACTTTATATGTGGAAAGATCGCGAACGCTCGATGGCGCTAGTAGATCGCGCGCGCGCAGTTGGCGTTGAAACTTTAATTTTAACCGTTGATGCACCAGTTGCTGGCGCTCGGCTTAGGGAAAAGCGAAATGGCATGACTATTCCGCCATCACTGACTACCAAGACAATTCTAAATGCAATTCCACGCCCAGCTTGGTGGATGAATTTCTTAACTACTGAACCTCTTCGATTTGCATCCTTTGACTCATTTAATGGAACGGTCCAAGAATTGATGGACACAATGTTTGATCCAACAATTGACTACGAGGATTTGAAATGGCTTCGCAAGAATTGGAAAGGCAAATTTGTCGTTAAGGGAATTCAAAACGTTGATGATGCAATGAAGTGTGTGAGCGCTGGCGCAGATGCAATCGTGCTTTCTAATCACGGAGGTCGTCAGTTAGACCGCGCACCAGTTCCGTTCTTGCTGTTGCCTGAAGTTGTTAAAAAAGTTGGCAAAAAAGCCGAAGTCCATATGGATACCGGAATCATGCACGGCGCAGATATTGTTGCAGCCCTTGCCAATGGCGCCGATTTTACTTGGATCGGGCGGGCCTATTTATATGGACTAATGTCTGGCGGCAAAGAGGGCGTTGATCGATCGCTAGAAATCCTTAGTGAACAAATCTCGCGCACTATGAGATTGCTGGGAGTCAAAAGCGTTTCAGAATTGCAACCCTCCCACATAAAAACTATGAATTACTTGCGCTCTTGATTTTGTAAGTATTTAAACAGGTTTACTCGTGGTGCCAGCGCAGCATTGGCGGCGCATCTTCTTTCATGTGGGTGGCAATCCAATCGGCACCATCTAAATTATCACCCAGCGGTTTTGCAAATTTTGCATTAGGAATCTTTGCGCTAACAAATTTGGAAATCTCATTGGTATATCCGAAGTTTTGAGATAATCCACCCATAATAACTATTACTGGGGACTGGTTCGCCAGGCCCTGAGCAAGTTCCCATGCAGCAACTATTGCTTGCGCAAGCTGGTAGGCCCCTTCGCTGCGAATTTTAAGTGCGGAGGCAATCCCTTTATCTGCAGCAGTTAAAACTTTTTGCGCCGAAGCTATAGCCAAACTGGAACCTTCGGCGGAATTTTTCAGCTCAATTTGATCAAATTTTTTAACTTCATCTGCGAAAAATTCAAGTAAATCGTACTGGTCATCGCGAAACTCGCGTGTTGCCAATACCCGAGTCAGCGCAGAACTTCCAAGCCAGAATCCCGAACCTTCATCGCCGAAAATGCTGCCTAAACCATCTGTGTGTGAAAAGTTCTTGCCGTTACCACCAACTGCAACAACCCCGCCACCAATGGCAAGGGCAACTCCTGCGCTTCCTTGCAGCGCGCCGACACAGGCTGCCAAACCATCATCAATTACCGCGGTGTGTTTGGCGCCAAAGAATTCTGCGCACAAATTACCGATAGAACTCGGGTCCTTAACAATCCCACTTAAACCAGTAAGGCTTAGCGCCACGATTTCACTCTCGATTTTTTCAAGCGATGAGAAAATTGCACGTAATGAGTCAACAATTGGCTCGCCCGCTAATTTTCCGCGGTTAGAATTAATAGTTTTACCATTTATTCTTATGCGAGAACCCGACTGTCCTAGGTCAACACTAAGCATTAGGGGCATTCATAATAAAAATTATCATCCATCGTGACATTAGTTCTGCGGAAAGCCTAAATTGATTCCACCGTGGCTTGGGTCTAGCCAGCGGCTGGTAATTGCTTTTCCGCGCGTAAAGAAATGTACGCCTTCAACACCGTGGGCTTTGGTATCGCCAAATAAAGAATTTTTCCAACCACCAAACGAATAATAGGCAACAGGAACTGGAATTGGCACATTGATACCAATCATTCCAACTTCAATTTCGTTTTGGAATCGTCGTGCCGCGCCCCCATCGTTAGTAAAAATAGCCGTCCCATTACCGAAGGCACTGCTATTGATTAATTTAACGCCTTCTTCATAACTTTTAACACGCACAATCGAAAGGAGTGGTCCAAAAATTTCTTCGGTATAAACCTTAGAAGTCGTAGGCACCTTGTCTATCAAAGTAGGTCCAAGCCAGAAACCCGCAGCATCGCCATCGGCTTTAACTCCGCGGCCATCAACTACAACGGTTGCACCATCTTTTTGCGCAATTTCAATATAAGAACTGACTTTGTCGCGATGTTCTTTGGTAACAAGTGGTCCCATATCGCAATTTCGACGACCATCTCCAATTCTTAGTTTGCTCATGCGGGTAACAATCTTTTCGATTAATTTATCGGCAACTGGTTCTACCGCAACAACAACAGAAATTGCCATGCAACGCTCGCCTGCACTGCCAAAACCGGCGTTAATTGCCGAATCTGCAACGAGTTCTAGATCAGCATCGGGCAATACCAGCATATGATTTTTGGCTCCGCCAAGTGCTTGAACGCGTTTGCCATGTTTAGTTCCAACCTCATAAACATATTTTGCAATCGGAGTTGAACCTACAAATGAAATGGCAGAAACATCAGGGTGAGTAAGCAATCCATCGACAGATTCTTTATCGCCATTTAAAACGTTAAATACGCCATCTGGTAGACCTGCTTCTTTAAGAATCTGCGCCATCCAGATTGCAGCGCTTGGATCTTTTTCAGATGGTTTCAAAATAACGCAGTTACCTGCAGCAAGTGCGATTGGATAAAACCACATTGGGACCATTGCAGGGAAATTAAACGGACTAATTACGGCTACTACACCCAGTGGTTGGCGAGTCGAGTAAACATCAACTCCAGTTGAAACGTTTTCCGAATAGAAACCTTTCAGTAAATGGGGGATGCTAGTTGCAAATTCAACGACTTCTTGCCCGCGTGTAATCTCACCTAACGAATCAGATAAAACTTTTCCATGCTCGCTGGTAATTATTTCGGCTAATTCGCTTTTGCGGGCATTTAGTAATTCGCGAAAATTAAAAATTACGCTCTGTCTTTTAGCAAGGGATGCATCGCGCCAAGCTGGGAAAGCTTTTTTAGCCGATGCAATCGCGGTATCAATCTCATTCTGATTGGCAAGGGCAACGCGCTTGGTTTCAATGCCTAAAGCGGGATCATAAACAGGGGCAGTCCGACCTGATGTAGAGATGAATTCGTTTCCGTCAATCCAATGGTTTATAACTGGCGTACTGCTCATTTTTCACCCAATCGATTTATTGCCCGTGGGTTGTAATCTTATTATTAAATAACGCCTTTATTTACAACTAATTGACGAAGGTATGCCTGGTCTTGCCCCGTTAATTTCATTACCTCTTGGGGTGTGATTGCGGAGCAATCAACTCCGCGTAAGAAATAACGTGCCAAAGTCAGAGCGGTTGCGGGTTCCTCCATAGTTCCAGATTCGGCTTTGCCTAAATAAGTAGATAAGCGCTGGGCGGCAGCGCTCAATCCTTCACGGTAGAAAATCCAATTTGCAGCAATTCGGGTTGGAATTTGCGAGCCATGCAAATCCCAACCTTGATAAAAACCGCGTTCAAGAGATCTGCGAACTAAACGATAGTGATTATGCATAGCTGCATGAACCGCGCTTGTTTCGCCTATTGGCAAAATATTTGTCGAACCATCGGATAACCTAATGCTTGTCCCAGCAGTAACGACTTGTAAAACTGATTTAGCAAAATCTGCGGCTGGATGATCCAGGCTCTGATAAGCCGGTGAAATTCCTGCGGCTGCCAAATAGTCGTAAGTTCCATAGTGAAATGCGCTCAGACGCCCAAGGGAGGCATCAATAAATTTCGCGGCGCTTACTTGGCCATTTGGGCCAATGACGCTTTGCGTTGTTTCAATTTGAATTTCAAAACGAATAGTTCCAGTGGCTAGCTTATTTTTCTTTTCAATTTCTTCTAACGCTAAAACCATTACTTCGACTTGTTCCACAAAAGTCACCTTAGGCAACGTAATTACAAAATTACTGGGTAGTGGTCCTTGCGCTAGGATCCCTGAAACAAATTGGTCTAAAGTTTTAAGTGCCCGGCTTCGAGTAATTGGCTCCATACTTTTCATGCGTATGCCAATGAAAGGAGTTTTTACTAATTTAAATGCAATGAGCGCATTTTGTAGATCTTTCTCTTCCTGCGCATCGCCTCGGCGGCCATAACCATCTTCGAAATCAATTCGTAGATCTTCAATCGGTTCATTCTCAATTTTCTCTATAAATCTTGGCCAAATCTCCTCAACAATTTTCGCATTAGCCCCAGTCGCTGCGGCAAAGGCGGATGCAGTTGGTGTGTGGTCTTGGATTGTCGAAAGAGCGATGCTGCCCCACTCGTTGAGAATATTTTTCGAGAATTTATCGGCTGGTACATAACAGGTATGAATTGGTTGGCGTCCACCAAAGTCGCCTCTGAATTTACTAGCCAAAAGGTTATCTACGCCGGCGAGTGCTTTTGCTACTCTATCAGCGAAAGCTTTATCCAATGAATCCATTGTGCTTATTTTTTAAATAACGAATCGTTGAACTTTTTTGTAATCTCGTCTAACGATTTAACATCTGGAGTTCCCCAAACTCGGAAGCGCCCAAGCCCGCCATCGGGGAATACATCTAACCGAACCGCCGAAACTATTTCTTGGCTGGCAGATATAAATTTGTGCTGAGTATCTGGTTGAACTGTAATTTTCGAGAGAAGTGTTATTTTTCCAGGACCCCTAAGTAGGGCATCAGCGCTATCAGCGCTAACCATTACCTGGCCAGGTGCGTTTCCTTTAAAGTGTGTTGTGTCGATTTCAATTGCGCTAACTGATCCAGAGATTGCGAGTTTGACGGCAAACCAATCATTTCCGCCCCCGCGACGGCGCTTATTTTCCCAACCATCACCTTGTGTCAGAGGATTTCCAGATTGCAAAGTATTTCGAGATGATGAATAAAAATCATCACTAGAACCAATGATGTCGCCCCCGTTTTCAATAGCCGCTAAATCAATGGTTCCGCGGGCTTTAATCCAAGTGGGATCTGCGATAGGAATTCCATGTACACGCAAACGTGCAACGCCACCATCTGGATAAATTGAGAGGCGAATATGCGTCCAACGGTGTGGTCCAGTTATTTCAAAGGCATTTTCGAAATCGCCTTTAAGTGAAGATTTTTCCAGAAGAGTTGTCCAGTGTGCTTGTGATAATTCCTGAAGGGTTGGCACATGAGGAAAACTTGTAGCTTCAACAGATGCCTGCTCTGGGTAATTCCCTGTGAAATTTCCGGTATCGATGATTACGCCTTTAACAATTCCAGGGGCACCTAAGCGAATAATTGCCCAATCATTTCCCGCTTCGCGACGACGGCGCGTTTCCCAACCGTCATAGATCTGGCCTTTGTGACCAAAAGTGTGGCTTGCGAAATTAGCACGACCTTGGTTAAGTAAATTTTCTTTTTCGGCAAAGAAATCATCATTAGCGGCTACAACGCCAGAGCCCAAACGCCGATTAGCCAGATCGGTTAGTGCTGTGAAATCTTTCAATTCTTACCTCGATATAGAAATTCGCCGGAAGGCAAATTTATCATGGAACCATTCTTATATATAAGGTTTCCGCGTAACCAAGTCTGTTCTACCACCCCAGTAAGCGTCTTGCCTTGATATGGGGTGGTTAAATTCTTATGGAATAGTTTTGCAGGTTCAACAGTGAAAGTTTTCTCGGTATTGAATTCAACGAGATCGGCATCCATTCCAACTGCAATGGCACCTTTATTTTTTAATCCCACTAATTCGGCAGGCTTTTGCGACATCCATTTCACCACTTGCCACAATGAAATTTCGCGGTTTTTTGCTTGACTCCAAATAATTGATAGACCCAGTTGCAGTGATGAAATACCACCCCATGCTTGTTGAAAGTCACCTTTATCAAAAATCTTCAAATCTTCTGTACAGGGGGAGTGATCAGAGACAATTTGATCAATAATTCCATCTTTTAGACCTTGCCATAGTTCATCTTGATTTCGTTTCTCGCGAATTGGTGGGCAACACTTATATTGCGTGGCCCCATCGGCAATTTCTTCGGCCGCTAGGGCTAAATAATGCGGGCATGTTTCAACAGTTATTTTTACACCATCTGCTTTCGCAGACCGAATCAGTGAAAGAGAATCCCCACTTGATAAGTGCACCACATGAACTCTTGCTTTGGTACGACGTGCTTCCTCAATTAATTGTGCAATGGCGACGTTTTCGGCGCCCTTTGGCCGTGATGCTAAAAACTCAGAATATTTGCGTGATGATGGCTTGCTCGAACGGGCGATTGCAATTGAATCTTCAGCATGAACAATCATGAGCGCGTTGAATTTAACTAATTCGTCAAGGGCTGCAGATAAATCATCAGGGCCTGATGCTGGAAATTCCTCTACACCAGAGTGGAGCAAGAAACATTTAAAACCAAAGACGCCTTTATCAAACAAAGGTTTTAAATCTTTAACATTGCCCGGAATTGAACCGCCCCAAAAACCAACATCGACGCTACATTTTCCAGTTGCAGCTTTTATTTTTACTTCTAAGGCATCTGTGTTAATAGTTGCTGGAATGCTATTAAGTGGCATATCAATTAAAGTCGTTACACCACCGGCAGCACCGGCTTTTGTCGCAGATTCGAACCCTTCCCACTGCGTGCGACCTGGTTCGTTAATATGAACATGGCTATCAACTAAGCCTGGAATTAGCGCACCCGCAAGAGTCATATCCTCTAACGCTTCATATTTTTCATCAAAAGCCCCGATTGCAGCAATTTTTCCATCTTTAATTGCCACCGCAGCAGCTCTATCACCAATCTCTGTAATAACGTGCTGTGATCGAATAACTCGGTCGTACTGCATATTAATCAATTAGCTCCATAGCTGGAAGCGTAAGGAAGTCTGCGTAATTATTATCTAGGCTCACTCGTTCAAAGAGCTGAGATGCTTGCGCTAAACGTTTAGCATCGAAGCCTGCTTCAAGAAGTTTGGCTTCCTCTTGAGCTAAAATCTTTCGTACTAATTCTTTTGTGGCAATATTTCCAGTATCGCTCATTTTCACCGAGTTCTTTATTTGCTGCCAAATTTGTGATCTAGAGATTTCAACCGTTGCTGCATCTTCCATTAAATTATGAATAGCCACAGCCCCGCTTCCACCAATCCATGCTGCTAAATATTGCAGGGATACCTCAATATTTAATCGCATTCCGGCCTCGGTTATCTCACCTGGAGTCTGTGAAACTGCCAGCAGATCCGATGCGCTCACATTAACTTCAGAACGAAGTTTATCTAGTTGATTTGCTTTATTTCCAAGAACTGAGTCAAAAACTTCTTTGCACAGCGGGACCAAATCAGGATGGGCTACCCAAGATCCATCAAAACCATCACCTGCTTCACGCACTTTGTCAGCACGAACTTTTGTGAAGGCAATTTTATTAACTTCTTCATCGCGCCGACTTGGCACAAAGGCTGCCATGCCCCCGATAGCAAAGGCGCCACGCTTATGACATGTTGCAACAAGTAAATCTGTATATGCGCGCATCATTGGCGCCGTCATTGTTACTGCGCCGCGGTCAGGAATAACGTAATCAGGGCCGGCATCGCGGAAAACTTTTATCATTGAGAACAAGTAATCCCAACGCCCAGCGTTAAGTCCGCTCATATGCTCGCGTAATTCGTAGAGAATCTCTTCCATTTGGAAAGCAGCAGGAATGGTTTCGATTAAAACTGTTGCGCGAACGCTACCGTGGGCAATTCCTAATATTTTTTCGGCTTCGCTAAAAAGATCATTCCATAATCTGGCCTCAAGATAGCTCTCGGTTTTAGCTAAGTAAAAATAAGGGCCCGAACCGATTTCTAGCAGGGTTTTCGCATTATGAAATAAGTGCATTCCTGCATCAAAAATTGCGCCAACAATTGGTTGACCATCAATTCTTATATGCCGTTCATCGAGGTGCCACCCGCGTGGGCGAACTACAAGAGTTGCTAGTGGGCCGCTATTTAATTGGTAGGACTTGCCTTCGGTGGATGTAAATTTTAAAGTTCTGCGCGCGACACCCTGCAATGTAACTTGACCCTCCACAACATTTTTCCAATGGGGAGTATTCGAATCCTCTAAATCTGCTAGCCAAACTTTGGCACCAGAATTGAGTGCATTAATTGCCATCTTCGGATCTGTTGGCCCAGTTATTTCAACTCTACGGTCTTGTAAATCTTTTGGCGCTGCTGCCACTTTCCACTCTGAACTGCGAACGGATGCGGTCTCGGTAAGAAAATCTAATTTTTCTCCCTTTGCAATACGCTCGCGTTTGGCGCCTCGCATGGCAAGTAATTCATTTCGACGTGGGGCAAATAGTTGATTCAAATGCACAACAAAGTCGATAGCCTCTTTTGTTAATACTTTATCGCTTCCGTCGACATCTGATGGAATAACTTCTATGTTATTACTCACTTAGCTCTCCCTATTTGAGTTATTTCTCCTCGGACTTCTTTGCAATCGAAAAAACTGCATTTGAAACTGCAGGTGATACCGCCGGATTAAATACGCTTGGAATAATGAAATTTTCATTTAATTCTTCGGAGGTTACGCACTCTGAAATTGCGTGGGCGGCAGCAACTAGCATCTCATCGGTAATTTTTGAAACATGGGCATCTAATAATCCACGAAATAGACCAGGAAATGCCAAGACGTTATTAATTTGATTTGGATAATCACTTCGCCCTGTAGCAACAATTCGGGCATGTTTGTGCGCCACATTAGGATCAATTTCCGGATCAGGATTAGCAAGGGCAAAAACAATGGCATCTTTAGCCATGGATGCAACATTTTCTTCAGTTATTACATTTGGGGCGCTAACACCGATAAATACATCAGCGCCCTTCATCTCTTCGCTCAATGAGTGTGATTTATTTGCCTTATTCGTATTCTCGATTAGCCATGTACGCATCTCATCGATGCGAGCTGACTGTTGATTAATTATTCCCTTACTATCAAAGGCGGTTATATCTTTAGCACCAGAGAGCATCAGTAGTCGAGTAATCGCATTACCTGCAGCACCTGCTCCAATTAATACAATTCTTACATCACTTAAGTTTTTCTTAACTAAGCGAAGTGCATTTACTAGGGCGGCTAGAACAACTATGGCCGTTCCATGTTGATCGTCATGAAAAACTGGAATATCTAAAAGATCTCGCAAGCGACGCTCGATTTCAAAACAGCGGGGCGCGGAAATATCTTCTAAATTTATCCCACCAAAACCTGGTGCTATAAGTTGAACAGTTCGAATAATTTCTTCGGTATCTTGAGTATCTAAACAAATTGGCCATGCATCAACATCAGCAAATCTTTTAAAGAGTGCTGCCTTGCCTTCCATGACCGGCATAGCCGCTTCTGGTCCTAAATTTCCAAGACCTAAAACTGCAGAACCATCAGAGACAACTGCAACGGTATTTCTTTTAATTGTTAAGCGCCGTGCATTGGATTTATCCGCAGCAATTGCTAAACAGATTCGAGCAACACCTGGGGTATATGCGCGTGATAAGTCATCGCGAGTCTTTAATGGAACTTTGGATTTCACTTCAAGCTTGCCACCAAGATGAAGCAAGAAAGTTCTATCACTTACTTTCTTGACCGTGATATGTGGAGATGTAGCAGTAATTGCTGCCGTGATTGCTTCTGCATGTTCGGCATCGCGCGCATCGCAGGTTACATCTATAACTACGCGGTCATGATGTGATTCAACAACATCTAACGCTGTAAGGGTTCCGCCGGCCTTCATGATGGCAGTTGGAATCAATGAAGTAGGCGAGAGATCAGTTTTGGCTTCAATTCGCATCGTTATGCCATAACCCGGGCTAGTGCTGGCCATTTCGCTCTCCCTATCTAGAATTTAATTAAGCTAGTAATTCTTTCAACGATTCTATACGCGTGCTAGGAGAATAGGTTAATGCTGCTTGGCTTAAACCCGTACAACTTTCATCACAATATCTTGCGGAGTAACAGGTCGAGCAAGTTCTGTCTCAATATTAGTTGGAATCTCGTTTATCTGAGCCGCTGCCAGCAGCGTCATTTGCACCGCAATATCTGTCATCCAGTACATAGCGCTTGCTCCGCCACGGTCGATAATTTTCTGAGCCAGCGCCAAATGCTCATCGCTAAATTTTTCGTCACCGATAGCATCAGTATTTAAAATTGTTAATAGAAAGTCTCGAATTTCTGTAGCAGTCTCGCGTGAATAATTGTGCGTTGAAATAATTTCTTGTAATTCTGCATCAATACTGAGTTTTTTCTTTCGCTTACGGCGGCTAAGAAAAAGGTAAATTACAAGAGCAAAGAAGAGAAATTCAAACATCGCAACTCCTTATCTGGTACCTTTGGTCTCTCAATAAGAGCATCGATTACACGCAGATGTCAATTAGGCGAAGTTATTGGGTATTTGAAGTGGGAACGTTTGTTTTACTCAGCACAACGGCTCGGCCTGATTCAAGGCGCGCGATCGGAACTCTAAATGGAGAACAAGAAACATAATCAAAGCCTAATTGGTGGAAGAAGGCAATGCTGCGCGGATCTCCGCCGTGTTCACCGCAGACACCAATCTTAAAATGTGGCTTAATTGCGCGTACTTGTTCAGTAGCAATTTTCACCAGCAAACCAACGCCATCCTGGTCTAGGGATTCAAATGGATTAAAGGGGAGAAGTTCTAAATCTAAATAGCGCGGTAAGAAAGTTGATTCAACATCATCGCGACTAAAGCCCCACGTTAATTGCGTTAAATCGTTGGTACCAAATGAGAAGAAATCGGCGTAATCGCTAATACGAGAAGCAGTAATTGCTGCGCGCGGAGTTTCAATCATTGTGCCAATTGGAATATGGAATTGATGTCCAGTACCGTGAAGTGAACTTTGAATTTCGTCTTCCAGAGTTTCGCGCAAATGCAGCAATTCGCGCTGAGTTGCAACGAGTGGAACCATAATTTCTGGCATTGGGTTATGGCCAAGGGCTTTGACTTCTATGCAGGCATGGACAAGGGCGCGCACCTGCATTTTGTAGAGTTCTGGAATTAAAATTCCAAGGCGAACACCACGCAATCCCAACATTGGATTTGATTCGTGCAAGCGCTTAACAGCTGCAAAAATTGCTTGGTCTCGCACATTTATTTCTTCATTTAGCGCTTCTGCTCGTGCCATCGTGGCGCTCATAGTTGCTAAATCTGGCAAGAATTCATGTAGCGGGGGATCAAGCAAACGAACTGTGACTGGCAAACCCGACATTGCCATCATGATTCCTACGAAATCGGTGCGCTGTAGCGGCTCCATTTCGGCTAATACACCGCGTTGTACTTCTTCATTTTCGGCCAAAACTAAACGCTCAACAAATAGTCGACGTGGACCAAGGAACATATGTTCGGTGCGGCATAGACCAACGCCTTGTGCGCCTAAAATTCGCGCACGAATTGCATCTTCTGGGGTATCGGCATTTGCGCGCACTTGTAGCGTGCGAGCTTGGTCGGCATGTTTTAAAATTTGATCTACTGACTTAACAACTGGAGTTGCCACATCGCTATTGGCTGAAAGCATTCCTTCTAAGTATGCCGTTACGGGCGATGCAATAACTGGAACTGAGCCTAAATACACTGCGCCAGTACTTCCATCAATAGAAATTAATTCACCTTCATAAACCGTTAACGACCCGACTGTAAATAGAGATGCACGTTCGTCAACTGAAATTGCCTCGGTTCCACAGACTGCGGTCTTTCCCATTCCGCGTGCGACAACGGCGGCGTGTGAAGTTTTACCACCGCGGCTAGTCAAGATTCCTTCTGCGGCAACCATCCCGACTAAATCATCTGGACTTGTTTCACGGCGAACCAAAATAACTTTGCGCCCCATGCGTGCTAAATCTTGTGCACGCCGTGAATCGAAAACCACTTCGCCAACTGCAGCCCCCGGAGATGCGGCAATTCCGCGAGCGATTTCTTGCGTCGTACCTGATAAATCAAATTGTGGAAACATCAGTTGTGCTAGTTGATCACCGGTTGTGCGAATCAGGGCTTCATCCATTGAAATTTTACCTTCTTCAACTAATTGCGTGGCAATTCTAAAAGCAGCTTCGGCAGTTCGCTTTCCTACCCGAGTTTGCAAAATCCAAAGTTTGCCTTTTTCAACTGTAAATTCGATATCGCAAAGGTCGCGGTAATGAGATTCAAGTAGCTCCATAACATCTTCGAGCTCACCATGCACGCGTGGAGATAACGCTTTCATCTCTTCTAGTGACATGGTGTTCCTAATTCCAGCAACAACATCTTCGCCTTGGGCTTTTTCTAAATAATCACCATAGCTGCCAATTTCACCAGTTGCAGGATCGCGTGTAAATGCAACACCAGTTCCGGAGTCATCACTTAGATTTCCGAAGACCATTACTTGAATATTTACAGCAGTTCCTAAATCAGATGGAATGCGTTCGCGCTTGCGATATAGGCTGGCGCGCTCAGAATTCCATGACTTGAAAACTGCCATGATTGAACTCTTTAAATGTTCGCGCGGATCAGTTGGGAAAGATTTACCAGTTACTACTTCAATTAGTTTTATATAATCATTGGCAAGTGTTTTTAGCCCTGGCGCATCCAGTGCTTGGATAGATTTAACTTTAAAAGTCTCTAAAACCCGTGTTTCCACTTTGTGGAATTCAGCCACTGGAACATCGCAAACAATTTTTCCAAACATTTCAACAAATCGGCGGTAAGTATCCCAAGCAAAGCGAGGATTTCCTGAAATCAGCGCTAAACCATCGGCAACTTCTGGTGTCATACCAACGTTTAGAACTGTCTCCATCATGCCAGGCATTGAAAACTTTCCACCAGAGCGAACCGAGACTAAGAGCGGCTTTTGGGCATTTCCAAATTCTTTTCCTAAATCTTTTTCTAATTGCCCAATCGATGCATCTAATTCGCTAAAAAGCGTTGTAGGAATTTCGCCAGTCTTCAAATATTCACGACAAGCATGGGTTGTAATAGTAAATCCGGGGGGAACGGGAAGACCTAAGTGCACCATTTCTGCCAAGTTGGCACCTTTGCCGCCAAGTAAGTCAGATTGAGTTCGATCTCCAAATGAAAATGGATAAATCAGGGGCTCGGCCACAAGCAAAATAGTACCCAATCACTCGTCATCGCTGCTGCGGCACAGGCGTGATAAAAGCTCAGTGAGCGTTGGTCATATCCCATTGTATGAGAAATTATATGAATTATCGGAAACGTTTTCAGAAAATCCTTGAATGCTCTTTAAGAAAATGGGAGAATATTGGTCAACTAGAAATACACGAAAATGGTTGTTTTTAAAGATTAATTCGAGCTCGTTTCAATTACAAGTGGAGGGAAATCATGAAATCACGGAAAATATTTATGGCGGGAGCTATTGCATTAGCAATGTTATTAAGTGCATGTTCTACATCTAGCAAGGATGCATCAAGTGATGAAACAATGGCGTACCCAACCGAAAATTTAACTTTAAATATTTCTTGGTGGGGTGAGCAAGAGGCTCCCGGTGCTGGGAAATGGCTCGATGAAACGATTGCGCTTTACCAAAAAGCACATCCAAATGTAACTATCAAGCAAGTTTTACAGACCACCGAAGGTTTGATTCCTGCTTTTGAAGCAGCCGCTGCCGCAAAATCCGGACCTGATATTCAATATTTCTGGGGTGGAATCTATACACAACAACCAGGTTGGGATGGCCATATCGTTCCAATCTCTGATTACATAAAAGCTGATGAACTTTCACATTATATAAATGGAAAAGTAGAAGCAGGATTCCAAGGAAAAATTTGGACCGCACCTTGGTATGTCAATGCATCGTTCCCATTATTAGTACGTAAAGATATTCTTACTGCAAACGGGCTAACTGTTCCAACAAATTGGAATGAATTGATGAAAATTTGTGATGTTCTTTCTGCCAAGAAAATAACAACAATTGCTGGTGGAGTTAAAGATGGTTGGTTCGGAGGTTGGATCTATTCAATGCTTGGAGCTCAATCAATTGCTTCACAGAAAGATGTTATTAATGCGGTTGTAGGAACAACTAAATTCACTGATCCAGAACATGCTGGATGGTGGACAAAGTTAGTTGAATCAAGGGATCGCAAATGTTGGAACGATGACATTAATTCTGTTGAGCTTTATCAAGCCCAGCAAAAGTTTGTTGATGGCAAAGCTGCAATGACAATTACCGCTGGGCCTGACGCTCCTAACTTTGTTAAGAAGGCAGGCGGGGATTCAAATGTCGTAATCATGGCAATGCCTGCTTGGAGCGATGGCCCTAATGCTGGCAAATTAGGTACGTCATCACAAACTCTTGGAGTGACTTCTTGGTCTAAGTATCCACAAGTTGCTGCAGATTTTATAAAGTTTGGGCATACAACTGAGCGCTTGAATGCTTGGTATGCGGCAACTGGTTCGCTGCCAGCCGATGATCGCTTCGACATGACTCAAGTTACTAATCCAGCAACTCGGGCATTTTTTGAAGCAACCCTCAAAGGCATTCCATATTTGGAAAACTTCATCCCTGCCCAATTGGATGCCGAGGCTGTCTTCAAAAATGTGCAACTAGTTCTCAAAGGAACGATGAACGCTAAAGAAGCAGCAGCAGATATGCAAGCCCAGATGGAGCGATTAAGAAAAACAGATCGCAAAGTTGTTGAAAACTTCACTGCATGGTCTAAGTGATATTTAAACAACAAGAATGAGTAGCTTAAAGATTGCTGGCGTCGCAAACCGGCGCCAGCAATCCATTTATTCACCTAAGGAGGCTCTTTATTGGATAGCCCCTGCAGCAGTCGTAATACTATTCATTTTCGGTTATTCGCTTGTTTCATTATTTTCGCAGTCGTTTAAATATGATGGAAAATGGGTATTGTTTGAAAATTTCTCACTTGTTTTGACAGATCCAAATTTTCACACTTCGATGCAACACAATTTATTGCTTTTACTCAATGTTCCGTTATTGGTAATTCTTGCCTTTGTTTTTGCAATTATTTTGTTTGAAACTAAACGCGGAATGTCTTTTTACAGAGCTACAGTTTTCTTACCTTATGTTCTACCTATTCCTGTAATTGCAGTTGTGTTCGGACAAATCTACCAATTACATGGTGCACTTAATGTTTTTTTGCATTCAGTCGGGCTCGGTAATTTTGCCCAAGATTGGCTAGGTGATCCTAAAATTGCTCTTGGTACTATGTCTTCGGTAATCATATGGAAAGAGATGGGTTTTGGAGTTGTACTTCTTCTTGCTCATATTATTTCTCTTTCTAGCGAAGTCTATGAAGCAGCCAAGATTGATGGTGCCGGTTTTTTCCGCACTCACTGGTCAATTACACGACCGCAAATTAAAAATACTATTATTTTCTTTGCGCTAATTGAAGCGATAACCATGGTTTCATGGGTATTTAATTACGTGTATGTGATGTCAAACGGCTTAGGCGGTCCAGGTAATGCAACCATGGTCGCTGAGTTGTACATCTATCGCTCTGCTTTTCAAAATAAGGCACCCGAATTGGCTGCAGCCGCTTCTGTGCTTCTATTTATGGCTACTCTGATTTTTATTGTGGTCTTTTTCCGAATTCAGAGAAAATCAATTTCAAGTATGTATAAGGCATAGAGCATGAAACTGAGCCAAAGAAGCCACTTACAAGCAAGAAGTGGCAAATTTATTCGATACTGCCTTCTAACTTTTATGGCTTCAGCCGCATTAGTTCCACTCTATTTGATGTTGGCAGGTGCGTTTAAGACTCAGGAGCAATTCTTAAGTTCGCCTTTTGGAATACCTTTAAAGCTTAACTTTGGTGGATTCAAAGCTGCCTGGACAGACCAATTTCCTAGTTGGTTTTTAAATTCTTTTCTAATTGTAACGGGAGCTGTAGTACTAACTGAGATTTTGGCAGCGTTTGCTGCTTGGGGTTTTGCGCGTTATTCCTTTAAAGGACGAGAGACAATTTTAGGAATTGCCATTTCATTGATGGTAATACCTCCAGTAGTTTTGTTATTGCCTCTTTTCCAATTTGGAGTGCGATTAGGAATGATTTCTACACTCAAGTTAATTGTAATCATTTATGTTGGTTTAATGCTTCCATTTTCAATCTATATGCTCACTAATTATTTTCGGACAATCCCGGTTAGTATTTTGGAGTCAGCAAACGTTGATGGTGCATCTTCTATGAGAGTTTTTCGTTCGATTGTAGTTCCAATTTCAGGTGCTCCACTTGCAACTTTGGCAGTAGTAAACCTATTGTGGGCATGGAATGAATTGCTCTTGGCATTGGTTTTTTTGCAAGATAATGAGAAGAAAACTCTTATGGTTGGAATAACTGGCTTTCAAAGCCGTTATTCACTTTCCATACCAACGATTATGGCAGGAATGGTTCTTGCAACGCTTCCGCTACTAGTGGCGTATTTATTTGCTCAGCGCTTCTTTGTCGCGGGCTTAACAGCTGGCTCGGTTAAAGGGGAATAATGTTCTACATACCTAATGAGCGCGGGAGAAGATGAAGAAACTAGATAAGCAAGTTGCAATTGTAACTGGAGCGGCGCAAGGAATCGGGCGTGCAATAGCAGAAGAACTATCAATTGCAGGAGCAGCGATAGCCGTCTTTGACTTAAAAGAATCTTCTGCGAAAGCTGCTGCTGACGAAATTAATTCACAAGGCGGTAATGCTCGAGGCTATGCTGTTGATGTTTCGAAGTCAGCACAAGTTGATCAAGCCTTCGCTAAAGTTGTCAAAGATTTTGGCCAACTTGATATTCTGATTAATAATGCTGGAGTTTCTTTTGTTGGCCCTCACATCAAAGATGTAACCGATGAAGTCTGGGATATAAGTATCGGTGTCATGCAATCAGGGGTTTTCTACTGTATGCGCGCAGCCTCAAAGTATTTCCTGCCACAACGCTCTGGTGCTGTTGTAAATATTTCATCGATTCGCGGTTTCTCCTCCAGCCCCGGGCGAATCGCATATTGCGCGGCAAAAGCGGCAGTTATCATGATGACAAAAGTTGCTGCTGCTGAATGGGCACCTTATGGAGTTCGTGCAAATGCAATTGCGCCAGGAGTCCAAAAAACTCCGATGTGGGATGTCGATGTAAAACTTGGAGTTGTCGATGAAGAAAGAGTTCTACGTGTAACTCCAGCTGGTCGTTTGGGTGATCCTCGCGAAATTGGAAAACTTGTAGTATTTCTATGTTCTGAAGATGCAACTTTCATAAATGGAGATTGTGTAACTATCGATGGTGGCTTAACAACAGTTCCAATCGATGGTGCAGTCACAAGGCCGGAGGCGTAGATGCTTACCCTCAGTCACGAAGATTTACTGATTAAAGTACTTCCGGAATATGGAGGAGGCATAGTTGAAGCTAATTTTCGCGAAATACAATTTATGTTTCGCCCACCGACCAAAGCACAAGCACCAAAATTTTTAGGCAATGAAGACGACTGGGTTCGTGCGTGGCACGGGGGATGGCAGCCACTTCTTCCTAATGCAGGAACAGAGTACTTAGCTGGAAAATTTCCGCAAGGTTTTCATGGAAACGCTTCACAGGCTCCATGGAAAATTGAAAGAGCAACCAATTCACTTGTTGATCTTTCTTGGAAAGAAGAACTCTTAAATTGCACACGCCAAATTAAAGTTGCAAAATCAGAGATTTTTGTTGCTGGAACTATCAAGAATTTAGATCACGTGGAACGCGAAATTATTATCACGGAGCATTTGATTTTTGGAGATGAATTTCTTTCAAAGGATGTCGAAATAGTAGTCGACCAAGGCGCGTATTTTTCTGAACTTGGTTTGGATGCTAGAGGAGAAAATTCAAAGATAGTCTCTTGGGGGGATCAATCAATTTCAAATTGGAAATTTGTCACCTCGAAAACCCCAGCTCGGTTAGGTGTTTTTTCTAAAGTGGGCAACTCTGGAGTGCAACTAATTTCAAAAGATATCGACTTCCAATTAACTTGGGACCAAATCGCTTTTCCATACGCTTGGATATGGGAAGAAATAAAAGCAAGCAAAGGTGAGCCTTGGAATGGTGAGTATTTAGCCCTGGGAATTGAACCCTCTACCTGTCCTCATGGTGCGGGCCTTGGCAATAAAAAATCTAACCATGTTGTAAAAACGCTCGAACCAAACGAAGTTTTTACCTGGTGGGTGAAGTTAAAAATCAATCAAGAGAAAGATGGACAGAGATGAGCATACGCGGAGCAATTCAGCACACAGGATTAACAGTTAGCAACCTTGAAAGATCGGTTGATTTTTACACAAAAGTTCTTGGCTGCACGGTAATTATGCAACAAGAGAAGGTTGGCGGATATCTTGCTGACATCGTTGGATATCCAGATGTTCATATCCGTATGGCGCATTTACATGATCCAGCTGGGCATTTAGTCGTTGAACTTTTTGAATACATACATCCAAAGCCACTGCCAGCTGATTTAGAGCCACGCAGAATTGGCAATGCACATTTGTGCTTTATGGTTTCAGACTTAAATGCAATTTATGCTGAATTGCAAGGCAAGAATATTGACTTTATCTCGCCACCCATAGTTGTTGACACAGGCGCGAACGCGGGCGGCATTGGCCTCTATCTTCGCGACCCTGATGGAATTATTATGGAACTGTATCAGCCTGCAACTGGAACAGCGGCTCACAAGTTGTTGCACGGAGAAAAATAAGTGATTGACTTCAATAAGCGCGTTGCAATTGTAACTGGTGGAGCAAATGGAATTGGTCTTGCAACTGCGCAACTTTTGGCTCAGTACGGGGCAGCCGTGATCGTTTTCGACCGAGAGAAGAAAGGCACCGAGAAATCAATTGAGGCGGTAGAAATTGATTTAAGAGATCGAAGTGCGTGCCAACTAGCGGTTGAAAGTGTGGCAAAGAAGTATGGGACCATTGATATTTTAGTCAATGTGGCCGGGGTTTCGATACCTAGCGCTCTTTTGGAGCTAGATATCGAGCCTTATGAATTAACTATGGATGTGAACTTACATGCTCCTGTTTTCTTAATGAAATGCGCTTCACAGGAAATGATTAAAAATAACTATGGGCGAATCGTAAATGTAACAAGCATTCATTCAAAATTAAGTGAGCCAACTTCTATCGCATACGACATTAGTAAAGCAGGATTGGAAGCTGCAACGCGCACAGCGGCAATCGAATTGGCAGCTAATGGTGTGCTAGTTAATGCGATTGCACCAGGATTTGTTTCAACAAGAATGTCGATCGTAAATGGCGAAGATGAGTTAGAGAGCAAGTGGTTTAAGTCAATCTATATCGAGAATAAGAAGTTACCAATTTTACGGCCAGCTATGCCAAAAGAAATCGCCACAACGGTTGCATGGTTTGCAAGTGAATCTAATTCTTACGTTACAGGACAATCCCTCATTGTTGATGGTGGATTGTCGGCAAGATTTTAAAATGTCACCTAATTTTGATGTTGTCGTTGATAACCTTGCTTTTCCTGAAGCACTGCGCTGGCATAAAGGATTGTTATGGTTTTCAGATGTACTTGCAGGCAAGGTTTATAAAGCTGATATAGATTCTAAGACAGCTGAACTTGTCGTAAATGTGCCACCTGTGGCTGCAGGACTCGGGTGGTTACCTAATGGTGAATTACTAGTTGTAGATAGCGCGCATCGAAGAGTTGTCATTTTAAACTCAAAACTGGGAGCGGATCAGTTACCCAAAGAGTTTATTGATCTAAGCCAAGAATGGGCATTTTCCGCCAATGATATGTTGGTTGAAAGCGATGGAACTCTTTGGGTTGGCTCCTATGGCTTTGATCCCGAAAATGACACTCCCGTTGCATCGCGCCTTGCTAGATTAAAAGGGGGAATTTTAGATTTTCCTATAGGTGGATTAATTTTTCCAAATGGAATTGCTCGATTAGATGCTGAACATTTAGTTGTTGCCGAAACTTTCGCAGATCGGTTATCAATTATAAAAACTGAGAAGAGCGGTGCGGTAACTTTGGTTAAACACCTTCAATTACCTGATGGAGCAACTCCAGATGGACTTTGTGTGGATGTAAATGGAAATATTTGGGTTGCCTCTGCCTACGGTGAGGCACTTTTAAGAGTAAATCCAGAATCAGCTGTATGTGAGAGAGCGCTAGAAATTCCAGGCAAAGGAGTCTTTGATTGCACATTTGGCGGTGATAATTTAGAGATTCTTTTTGTTGCAACATCAGATCCAGATGAGAGCAGGTCTCTTATAGATTTGCCTGGACAAATATTGGCTTTTAACGTTGGCGTGCGAGGCCTTAGCCGATAAGTTCGCGGTCGCGACGGCGAATGCCATTGGCGCCATGTTTGCGGCGGCGGTCGTATTCATGATCACATGGCTGGGTTACGTTGGCTTGCACGCAAGAGAGACAGAGCAGTACCAATTCGTGACACTCTATTTTTGGGCAATTACTGAAACGGTTAGCAGGTGCCGCGCAATTTTCGCACTTACCAATTACTTTGGCGCTCTCGCTGAAATCCATAGCCATGCGATCATCAAAGATGTAGAGCGAGCCTTCCCAAAGGCCCTTATCGCCAAAGCGCTCGCCATATTTTACAATGCCACCATCAATTTGGTAGACCTCTTGAAAACCTCGGTTCTTCATCACAGCAGATAATATTTCGCAGCGAATTCCACCGGTGCAATAAGTAACGACAGGTTTGGCCTTTAAGTGGTCATACTTTCCACTCTCAATTTCGGCTACAAAGTCAGCCGATGTCACAACATCAGGAACGATCGCATTTTTAAACTTTCCAATTTTCGCCTCAAAGGCATTGCGCCCATCGAAGAAGACAACTTCATCGCCGCGCTCTTCAACTAATTTATTAACTTCTTCGGGGCGCAAATGAATTCCACCACCTACTACACCTTTTTCATTGACTTTAATTTCACCAGGATTTCCAAAAGCGACAAGTTCATCTTTTAATTTCACACTCAGACGCGGGAAATCATTTCCATTTCCATCACTCCATTTAAAAACGATGCGCTTAAACCTTGGGTATTTCTTGGTGGCCTTTATATATTTCTTAACCGCCGACATATCACCACCAATGGTTCCATTAATGCCGTGGGGAGATATCAAGATGCGCCCCTTTAATCCAAGAGATTCACACAAATTGCGCTGCCAGACCAAAATGGCATCAGGATCTTTAAGCGGCGTGAAAGCGTAATAGAGAATGACTTTCTGTATTTCCATAGGCAAATCATAAGCCTTACTTAAAGCGCTTTATAACCCCTCGAATCATTGCAATAACGAAGCGTAATGAATTCCGAGCAGGTCGGCTGGTCTTGTGGTAACACTTGCCAATGCGTCATCATCACTAATTCCAAGTTCTTTCATTAATTTTAGCGATTCGCGCAGATTAATTACCCCACCTGCCAAAGTTCCATCACTTTTGCGGGCTTGGCCATTTGCAACAGTTATTTCCATATCTCCAAATGGGAAAACACCATCGCCAAGTCCTGCAGCAGCAACTGCGTCATTGGTTACTATGAAGCGATTAATTATCTTGGGCAATGTTTGGGCCAATAATTCTTTCGAAACATGAATGCTGTCGATAATTATTTGAATTACAACATCTTCTCGTTTAATAGCGACTTCTGCTAAACCGGTCAATGGTGGTTTTGGCATGGCATTAAATAAATGGGTAACAGTTGTTGCACCTGCATTAAATCCAGCTTCTGCTTCTTTGGTAGTTGCGTTGCTATGACCTAGCGAAATGACTACTCCTTGGTCTACTAAAAACTTAATAAGATCAAGGGCCCCTAGCAGTTCGGGTGCCAAAGTGACTTCTTTAATTAAACCAGCATTAAGTAATTTCTGCATATGGTCTAGATCAGGCTTAGCCAAGAATTCTTTTGGGTGTGCACCCCGTTTTTCGAAAGAGATAAATGGTCCTTCGAGATGCGTACCAAGTATTTTTGCCTCATCTGGCATGGGGTTATTTCGAACTTCTTCAATTAATTTGATTGCTCGAATAGCAGATTCGGGGGCAGAAGTGATAATTGTTGGTAAATAAGCTAGAACTTCGTTTTTAAATAATGAACGGCTAACAACGCGAACTTCATCAACGCTTTTGGCTGAGAGTAAATCAATACCGCCATGGCCATTTACTTGTAGGTCAACAAATGTTGGCTTCATTAGATTGTGTGCGTAACCTTACTCAAACCGGCAGGACTATCTGGATCCAAACCATTTTTGCGAGCAAAATGTAGAGCTAACATTTGAAGCGCAATTACATCAACGATGCTTGCTAAAATCTCAGATCCACAATTAGCGCCAGAAATAACCACATCTTGTGGGCTAGCTAGTTGCGAACTTCCAATCCAGATTAATTTTGGCGAACTATTTCGAATTTTTTCAATATCGATTTTTAGGGAATCCATAGGAAAACCGTTGGGCGCGATGACGATTACTCGCGTATCTTTTGTAAGCGCTGAAATGGGGCCATGCATATAATCTGCAATTGATAGACCTTGCACCGAAATCTTGCTGGTCTCTTGGATTTTTAAAGCACATTCGCGCGCATTTGGATATGAAAATCCGCGCCCCAAAACAACGATTTCATAATTAGAATCGCAAAGCGCTACACCTTGCATAACTAAATCTGTATTTTCCAGCGCTAATTTTGCTTGCACAATTAAAGTATCTAAATCAAATTTCTTGCCACTCCATGCGCTGACCAAGAGCAGGGAACTAAGCAGTTGAGCGGCATAACTTTTAGTTGCAGCAACTGCTATTTCGGTTCCTGTCATTAAAGGTAAATGAAAATCTGCCAATGCAGCCAATGGTGATGTTTCATCATTTGTCATTGAAATAAGAAGTGCGCCAGCGGATTTAGCGGAATTTGCATATTCAACAAGATCTGTTGATTGACCGCTCTGGCTAAGGGCTACCACTAAGGTATTTTGAAAATGTAGTTTTGTTTTATAGATAGTTACAGAAGATGGCGATGTAAGCCCAACTGGCAGACCAAGTTGAACCTCAATTAAGTATTTCAAAAAATGCGCTGCGTTATCAGATGTGCCACGGGCCAGGACTAAAACTGACTTAATCTCTTTTGCTTTTATCAGTTCTGCAATTCGCGAGTAATTGTCAATATGTGAGATTAGTCTTTCAAATACGGCAGGAATCTCTGCGATTTCAGATTCCATAATCTTTCCCATTTGTGCCACGCGCTATTTTCGCACAGAATCTCCTTCCGCCAAATCCAATTGATTGGTAGCGTTATGGCGTGTTCAAAGCGCTCTCAGAGGTTAAAATCTCACCGCAATACAAAGGTTTCCCGTTAGCTGGCCATGGGAAAAGTGTCGCTAGATTCTTAGAATTAAGGCCGAATTTGTTCACCTCTGATTTTCAATTCCCCATCATGATTTTGAGAGAAAGCGCCCTTTCGCACAATATTGAACGCATGGCCCAATACTGCAAAAACCTTGGCGTCCTATTGGCACCCCATGTTAAAACACCTATGTCTCCACAATTAGCCCAACGCCAAGTTGATGCCGGTGCTTGGGGAATTACCGTAGCTAATTTTGCCCAAGCCAGTATCTTTTTAGATTATGGATTCAAACGCATAATTATCGGAAATGAAGTTGTTGAAAAGACATCAATCTGTGAAATTGCTAGAAGAAACTATCTTGATAATACTGAAATTATATTTTACATCGACTCATTAGCTGGATTAAAAATTGCCAGCCAAGCGATTGCAGATCAAGTGCATTCCAAGTTACATATTTTTTTAGAGATTGGCGCCGATGGTGGACGGGCAGGAATCCGTGATTTGAGTCTGCTTAATAAGCTCTTAAAAGAAATGTCTAAGAATCCAAAGTTTGTCATTCGTGGTGTATCTGCTTTCGAAGGCGCAGTCCCTGATGGCGGGCGGAGTGGCAAAGGAGCCACCAATTTGCGCAAGTTTCTGGCCAAGATTGTAAAAGCTGCCGAAATTGTGGCGCCATATGTCGGCGATAATAAATTGATTATCTCGGGTGGTGGTACTTCTTACTTTGACTATGTTGTCGAAGAATTCAAGAAGTACAAAGGTGATGCCGAAATTATTTTGCGCAGTGGCGGGTATATTAGCCATGACCATATTCATTATGAATTTTCTAACCCATTTATGAAATCTAAATCAAAAGAGCGCTTCGTGCCAGCGCTCGAACTTTGGTCACAAGTATTAAGTATTCCAGAATCTAAACTTGCGATATTAAATTTTGGCAAACGAGATGCGGGAAATGATCTTGATAACCCACTTCCCATAAAGCGTTTTTCTAAAAAATTAAGGCCATTTAAAGGGGTGATTCTTAGACTCAACGATCAACATGCTTTTATGAAGATAGCTAAAGGATCGCTAGATGTCGGAGATGCGGTTGGATGTGGGATATCACACCCTTGTACCAATTTTGATAAGTGGAAGTTGATACCGATAGTTAATGAGGATTACGATGTTGTAGATTGTATTCATACTTTTTTCTAACCAACGGATATATGAGAGGCACAAAATGACAATCGAACATGTGACTGCAAAAGGCGCCCCAGCACCAGGCGGCTCTTATTCGCACGGAGTAGTTGCAAATGGCTTTCTTTATACCTGCGGAATGGGACCAGTTGATCCCGCAACTGGAAAGATTGTTGAAGGCGGAGTTGCAGAACAAACTCGCCAAACTTTAAAGAACTTGCAAGCAATTCTTGATGAAAAAGGTGCCTCATTTAGCCAAGTTGTGAAGGTAACTACGCACCTGCAAGATTGTGTAAAAGACTTTAAAGAATATGACGTTGCATATCGCGAGTTCTTTAAGGCCCCATTCCCAGTACGCACAACTGTTGGTTCTGATTTAATAAATATCCTTGTTGAAATCGACCTAGTAGTAGCGCTCTAACAATGGCAGCGATGTAACTAAGCAAGTGGCACAACGTACTTGATGCTCTATTACTTATTTTTCTTCTTTCCTAACTTACGCGGATCAATTTTTTTCACTTGGTCCTTTGTCTTTTCCAACAATCTTTCGGCCCAGACAAATTCACCAGCTAATAAAATAAGCCCAGCAAAAACAAATGGCAGAGTAAATGGTCCTGGAAAAACAATGAGCACTAATCCAATGCCGATCAGGGTGGATCCAATAACAAGAACTATAACTCTGCGCACATCACGCGGCAGAGCCTTCCAAAGTTTTTTCCAATGTTGCATAGGTAGAAGTTTATCTGTAAATCAGCCTCTATGCAGTCAGCGCTAAATATGGAAATTAACGCCGAGGCTTATCACGGCCGGTCTACCGCACTTTCTGCCTCAACGCTATCTTTACTTAAAAATTACTTAAAGTAGAATCAGAAAATGCCCGAATTACCTGAAGTCGAAATAGTGCGGCGCGGGCTAAGCCATCTTGTAATAAACTACACAATTAAGTCCGCCGCAGATCTTCATTTTCGCACTTTAAAAGAATCTTCGATTGCCCCACTTGAATCTATTACGGGAGCAAAGATCAAAGGCATAGAAAGGCGTGGAAAATTCCTCTGGTTTATTCTCAACCGTCCTGAAGTGCTAGTTGCCCACCTCGGTATGTCTGGTCAATTACTAATTAATCGCCTAGACCGCCCCGATCCTAAACATGTTAGGGCAAGATTTAATTTGCAAAAAGGGTTACGCAAACAACAACTCGTCTTTAATGACCAACGAACTTTTGGTTGGCTTTCAGTAGAACTAATAGAAAATGGAATTCCACAATCGGCTAGACACATAGCCCTTGATCCATTTGATCAGAAATTTGATAAAGAAAACGTTATCGCTACCTTTAAGCGACGTAACGTAAAAATCAAAACGGCGCTACTAAATCAAGAAATCATGAGCGGTGTAGGCAATATATATGCCGATGAATCTCTGTGGCGAGCACGAATTCATCCGGGATCTATCGCTAGTGATCTGACAAGAAAAAAAATTGAATCCCTTATTAACGCCTCAATTGAAGTAATGGCAGAAGCAATTGCAAAAGGTGGAACATCTTTTGATGATCTCTACATTAATGTCAATGGGGAAAGTGGCTTCTTTGAACAATCCCTGGCAGTTTACGGGCAAGAAAATCAGCCTTGCCCTAGATGCAACACCCTAATAAAGAGGATTGCCTTTGCAAACCGCTCTTCTCATTTTTGCCCTAGATGCCAAAAGATATAGAGCAATTGCCCTATTCTTTCTTCATGGATGCAGTAACAGATCGCTTTTTTAGACACTTGGCATGGGCTAATGCTTATGTATTTGACCAGATCGCTAATCAAAGCGATGCATCGCTAAAATTAACCGCGCCAAATGATGATTGGAGCGTTGGTGCAATCCTTGAACACATAACCGCCGCTGCCGCCCGCTATGCAAATCGTCTTGATAATAAAGGCGACACTCCAACAGAAGTCCCCACGACGTCGGCAGAGGTAAGAGCCCTTAAAGAACTATCGGCCACTTCGGATGCGCGACTTCGTGAAGCTGCCAAGAGCCCTGTTGGTTTTGTTGAGTTTCAACTAGAAGGTCGCACAATTCGTCGCAACAGAGAAACAATCCTGACTCAAGTAATTCACCATGCCACCGAACATCGCGCCCAAATCGCAGGAATATTTGCAAACCATGGCATGAAAGTTATTGATCTTGATGCAATTGACTTGTGGTCTTTTGCAAACTATGAAGGAGTAGGGGACTAGTAATTAAAAGTTACTCAAATTTCATCGTAAAACTTACTTAACTAAAAATACTTTCCTGTTAATCCGTCGTGCACTTCTCGTGCCAAAAACCATTAATATTGCCAAACCGCCTCAGTGGCTCAGTGGTAGAGCAGCTCATTCGTAACGAGCAGATCGTCGGTTCAATCCCGACCTGAGGCTCAAATTATTTGCTTTACTCATTAACCACCTTGAGGTCGCGCAGACTTTTGCGGGCGTAATCTTTCTTCTTCTCGTGAATATTACGAATTTGGGAGATGATGCTTTTGATGGCTTTATCAAAGGCGGCCAGGTGATTAAATTCATTGGCTTCGGCATGTAAAAAGGGGCCAGAGCCCGAGCTGCGAATGACAACGCGGTGAGATTGTTTTCCGTGGCGTGGGTTTGCTTCCGAGATTGTTTCGACTTCAATACGATCTATCGCCACACTAAAGCGATCGATGGTTTCTATTTTTTCCGTTGCAATTCTTTTGAAATCCTGCGTTAGTTCTGCATTGCGATCGTGAAAAATAATCTGCATAGACCATCTCCGCTCTCTGCTTTTCTCTAACGATACTCCTAGTGGCGCTAAATGGAAGAGTGAAAATCTGTGGGTTACCCCATACTGAGCCTGATTTTTGGGGATTTGTGGGCCCAAAATATTGGAGGAAATGGCGCGCTTTTTAGCCCCAGCAGGAGTATGCTAAAAATATCGCCGGTGACGTACAGGACTTCAACTCATTAAACATTTAGTTCTTGTTCCCACCGGCGACCTAATGCCTCAATGTCTTTCTTTCAATTAGTTTTCCTTTCAATTATGCAAGCAGGCCAATACGATTGCGGCTATGAGTGATGCGAACAGTGGTCATCCGATTGATTTAAGCGATGCTTATTCGGTTAAGACACCGCAAGATAACAAAGCCCTGTATGCAAAATGGGCCGCTAGCTATGAATCATCTTTTGTCGATGCCAAGAAATATCGATACCCGCGCGCTATTGCTGAATTATTTGATCGCGTTGCACCGACAGATCTTGGCAATCTCATCGCCGATGTGGGCTGTGGCACGGGTTTAGTTGGGCTTTATTTAAGTGCCTTGCGGGGTGGCGTTATCGTTGACGGGTTAGATATTTCGCCGCAGATGTTGGAACAGGCAGGTGCTAAAAAACGCAGCAATGGCAGCGCGGTATATCGCAATTTAATTGAAGCCGATTTAACTCAAGAAATAAAAAGCGCCCATGGCCCATATGATGGCCTTATTTCTTCAGGCACCTTTACTCACGGCCACCTTGGCCCTGATGCGCTCCATAATTTAATTCCACTAGTTAGAAGTGGTGGTTGGTTTTTAATTGGCATAAATGCTGAACACTTTGCAGGGCGTGGTTTTGATGAAGAGTTTGCAGCTCTTGCAAAAAGTGGGCAAATTTCAGCGCCAACCTTTCAGAAAATCGATGTCTACGATGTCGGCAGTCCGCATTATGGGGACCAGTCAGTAACGGCCAGATTTATGCGGTTATAGTTTTAAAGATCTATTATCGAGAGAATTAGTTAGCCAATACTGCGCATTACAGCTGTTACTTTGCCAAGGATTTCGCAGTTATCACCGTCAATTGGCGCGAAGCCATCATTTGCTGGTAACAACCAGATGTGACCATCCTTTTTGGAGAAGGTCTTGATAGTTGCCTCACCATCGATCATGGCGGCAACGATTTCGCCATTGTTGCAATCTTTCTGCGAGCGAATGACGACATAATCGCCGTCGCAAATTGCGGCGCCAATCATGGAATCACCCACAACTTTGAGCATAAATAAATCACCGCTTCCAACAATGGATTCTGGCAGCGGGAAAGTCTCTTCAATCTCTTGTTCTGCAGTAATTGGCCCACCGGCGGCAATGCGACCAAGCAGAGGGATGTATTGAGTCTTATCAACTGGGCTGGAATTCTCGGCAGTTTTTTCACCCGGCATTAAAACTTCCATCGCACGGCCGCGGGTTGGGTCGCGGCGAATGAAACCCTTTTGTTCCAACGCTTTGAGTTGGTATTGCACGCTAGCCGAGCTGCTCAAACCTGCAACTGCACCGATCTCGCGCATCGATGGGGCATAGCCGTTAGCCTCGGTGGCATCTTTGATTGCGGCCAAGATTTTGAGCTGGCGAACGGTAAGGCCGTGGGCATCGGTAGTGGTCTCGCCTGCAAGGGGGTTTTTAGCCATGGGATTAGGGTAGGGCATTTTGGCAAAAAATTCAAACATCTGTTCGAAAATAACTTGACCTTGTCGGTGGGTTAGTGTTTAATTACTTTATCGAACAAATGTTCGAAACCTTCCCCAAGGTAGTTCGCCAGGAGATACGACCATGAGCACACTCGCAATTAATAGCCTAAATCAAGGTTTTTATGGCAATTCGACCAATCCGTCCGGTGCGTACATAACTCGCCGAGCTCGTTTGGCACGCGTTTTTGTGGTCGCATCTTTGGCGCTCCTTTTACTTGCGGCAATCGCCAATCGGGCGGGGGCTGGCGCATCAATCTCACCGGTTGCTGGTGCTTCTACCTATGTCACGGTAACGGTTGCCCCTGGCGATACTTTGTGGTCGCTATCTGTGGCCATGGCTGATGGCAGCGATATTCGATCGCTTATGGCTGAGATTGTTTCGGTTAATTCACTCGTTTCTTACGATCTTGCCGCAGGCCAGAAATTGCGTATTCCGCTTAAGTAAGGTATCTGCTAACCTTTACTTATGGTTTCTAAGGTAAAGGCTAAGAAAAAAGCATCAGTTAAGAAGAGCGCTGCCAAAACTAGAAAGAAGGCCGCCCCAATGGCGCGCAAAGGTCGCACATCCACAAGTACTTTAAGTGCCAAGAATCAATTGACGGTACCTGTTGATATTTTAAGAACCCTAGGAATTGTTGCAGGAGCAAAAATGGAATTTGAAATAAACGCTAGCGGGGCAATAGAAATCAAGCCTGTAGCAAAGCCATCAGGGCATAAGATTTTGGGTCTCATCGGAATTGCATATGGTGAATATAAAGATTTTGATCTTCGGGCAGAACGTGATGCATGGGGCGATTAGTTCTAGATAGTTCAGTCCTGATTGCATTAAATGATCCAACCGATGCGCATCACAAAATCGTCTCCAGCAAAATTGCATCGCACCGTGGGCAATTTTTTATCTCGGCGGTAACTTTGGCTGAAGTTCTAGTGGTGCCCTATCGGTTTAGCCCAGAAAGGGGAGCCAAACGAGCGTTAGATATTTCAAAGCAAGTCGATGGCGTGCTCGAAGTAGATAGCGAGATTGCCCAAAGGGCTGCCCAGATCAGGGCCCAGAGCGCCATTTCCATGGTTGATGCCCTAATCATTGCAACTGCGATTATCGCTAGGGCCACGCTCTGGACCTGCGATGCCAAGCAGGCAAGCAGCGGGGAAGGAGCCGTTCTCATCATCTAAATTGCAATTTGTCCTATTTGTGCCAGATGAAGAGAGGGCGACACGCGGATAAAGATTTAATCGATTCAATGCCACAAACCCTCAAGAAATGCTTTATGGTTGCCACTAGATGTAGGGGTCAAAAGGCGTTATACTTCCATAAGTAGTGGTTAAAGGCCCTATTCGGGAGTTTTTCGTAAAAACCCCTATACATCCAATTTTTGCCAAAAGCTAGCATTGAAAGGGGGACACGCCGAAATGATTTGTCCCTTCTGCCGACACGATGATTCCAGAGTTGTCGACTCACGTCCCTACCAAGATGGATCGCAAATCCGCCGCCGCCGCGAATGCCCAGAGTGCGGCCAAAGATTTTCAACTCAGGAGATTGCCTTGCTCAACATCATCAAACGAAGCGGGGCTACCGAACCATTTAGCCGCGAAAAAGTTTTGATCGGTGTGCGCAAAGCATGTCAGGGTCGCCCAGTTAACGAAGACGATTTAGTATTACTAGCTCAGCGCGTAGAAGAGAGCCTTCGAGGCACTGGCCAAGCTGAAATCGAAGCACAAGAAGTTGGACTTGCAATCCTTGCCCCACTTCGCGAACTAGATGAAGTCGCTTACCTGCGTTATGCCTCGGTATATCGTAATTTTTCTTCGCTAGAAGATTTCGAAGGTGAGATCGCGCTATTGCGAGCCATGCCTACCAGAATAAATTCCCAAACAACTTCCTTAATCTCTTCTTCATCACCAAAGCAATAAATACTTCCACATACCACTAAAGAAAATCGGGGATCCATAAGATGTCAGAGACGGTCATCAATCGACCAACTGTTGTAAATACCAAGTCAAGCAAAGCCGGCAAGGGTTTAACAATGGAGCGAATTTATACAACCCAAGGTGTTCATCCATATGACAGTGTCAAATGGGAACGTCGAGATGTTGTGCAGAGCAATTGGAGAACTGGTGAGACCGTTTTTGAACAACGCGACGTGGAGTTCCCCGACTTCTGGTCCCTAAACGCTTCGATGATTGTTACAACAAAGTATTTCCGTGGCGCAGTTGGTGCCCAAAATCGCGAATGGTCACTAAAGCAAGTTATTGACCGTGTGGTTTTGACATATACAAAGGCCGGAAAAGATTTTGGTTATTTTGCAACCCCACAAGATGCTGAGATTTTCGAACATGAGTTAACCCATATGTTGATGCACCAAATATTTAGTTTTAATTCACCTGTCTGGTTTAACGTTGGCACAAATGCGCCGCAACAAGTCAGCGCCTGTTTCATTTTGGCAGTCGATGACACCATGGAGAGCATTCTTAACTGGTATCGCGAAGAAGGCATGATCTTCAAAGGCGGTTCTGGCGCGGGACTTAATTTATCGCGCATCCGTTCTTCAAAAGAGTTATTAAAGTCAGGCGGAACCGCCTCTGGCCCAGTCTCCTTTATGCGCGGTGCCGATGCATCGGCTGGAACAATTAAAAGCGGTGGTGCAACTCGGCGCGCAGCCAAGATGGTTGTACTAGATGTTGATCATCCAGATATCGAAGAATTTATTGAAACCAAAGTCAATGAAGAAAATAAGATTCGCGCCCTTCGCGATGCCGGCTTTGATATGGACCTTGATGTATAGAGACCAAGGCCGCTACGTGTATCAAATGGCAAATAATCAAGGGCTAGACGACGGAAGATGTAATCCATCATCGATTGCGCCATACGAATATCGGCATCATCGGTCATACCTGATGGTTCAAAGCGCAAGTTAGTAAATTTCTCAACGAAAGTTTCTAGCGGTACGCCATATTGCAAACCAATTGATACTGCAATTGAGAATGCA
>JBCKHB010000001.1:0-125528 GCA_038906075.1 Candidatus Planktophila sp. | reverse complement strand
TAATTGGTTTAAGGGGGGCAACTTTCTTGGCGCTCTTTACTGGGCGTGGCGGTGGTGGCATTACTAATCTTCGCTCTGCAATAACAGGGGCTGCTATCGGCGCAGTAATAGTTGAAACGCTGACGGTCTGTGATTTCTGGTCGACGGTTAGCGTTGTTTTGCTAGGAAATGGTCGGGCTTGAGCTTTCTTAACTGGGATGGATTTAATTGAAGGTTTTTTCGCCGCTATTTTTTTTAACGTAGCTTTTTTAGCAGGGGCTTTCTTCGCTACCTTTTTAGCAGGGGCTTTCTTCGCTACCTTTTTAGCAGGGGCTTTCTTGGTAGCGCCTTTTTTTGCATTTTTCTTAGGCATGGCGCGCACCCTATGCCGATTAGGTAAGACTTACCAATTCCGCCACGTACGACTTTCGCGTGCGGCATGCTCTAGACTCACCTTAAGCCGCGAAAATAGGGGCTGGATAAGCCATTCTTGGAGGTTTTAATGTCATTTCGCGCGATTCCTGCGGTGATTGATTTGCCTGCAATGGAACGCGCGATATTGAAATTCTGGGGCGAAAATTCGATTTTTCATCAATCGTTGCGCGCACGTATCGGCGCTCCAACTTGGACATTTTATGAAGGCCCTCCTACTGCAAATGGCGCGCCTGGGACTCACCATATTGAAGCCCGCGTTTTCAAAGATGTTTTCCCCCGCTTTCAAACCATGAAGGGCAAATATGTAACCCGCAAGGCAGGTTGGGATTGTCATGGTCTGCCTGTTGAAATTGCGGTAGAAAAAGAATTGGGCTTTGCTGGAAAAGGCGATATTGAAAAATATGGGATTTCCGCTTTCAATGATAAATGTCGCGAATCGGTAGAACGCCATGTGGATGCATTTAGTGCGATGACAGATCGCATGGGCTTTTGGGTTGATTTTGATCAAGCGTATTGGACGATGTCACCACAATATATTGAAAGCGTTTGGTGGAGCCTTAAAGAGATTTGGAAGAAAGGCTTATTAGTTCAAGATCATCGAGTTGCGCCTTATTGCCCACGATGCGGAACCGGACTTTCAGATCACGAATTGGCCCAAGGTTATGAAAACGTTATTGACCCTTCAGTCTTCGTTCGATTTCCTATTACCAGCGGCGAATTAACTAGTCTTAACGCTGCCTTATTGGTCTGGACAACGACTCCGTGGACGCTAGTTTCAAATACCGCAATTGCCGTTCACCCAGATGTGGAATATGTAGTAGTTGAATTAACTAATGGCGAAAGCGTTGAAGTTTTAGTTGTAGCCAAAGATTTGATTGAAGTTTTAAAAGGCGAAAAAAAGATTCTAAAAACAGTTCTAGGCAAGGAGTTAGAACGCACCACATATTCGCGCCCTTTTGATTACGTTGAAATTCCGGACTCCCATTTTGTAGTTCTAGCAACATATGTAACCACAGAAGATGGCACAGGACTTGTTCACCAATCCCCCGCTTTTGGCGCCGATGACTTAGAAGTTTGCCGTGCCTATGGCCTGCCCGTTGTCAATCCAATTACACCCGATGGCACTTTTCAAAAAGATCTTGCCGTCATCGGCGGCATCTTCTTTAAAGATGCTGACAAAATTTTGGTAAAAGAGTTGAAGAAAAAGGGTGTTTTATATCGCCACGAACAGTACGAGCACGCTTATCCACACTGCTGGAGATGCCATACCGCTCTGCTTTATTACGCTCAACCATCATGGTACATCCGCACAACATTAATAAAAGATGCACTGCTTCGCGAAAATAAGGCCACGAATTGGTACCCGCAGACTATTAAAGAAGGTCGCTACGGAGATTGGCTAAACAATAATATTGATTGGGCGCTATCGCGAAATAGATACTGGGGAACACCACTTCCGATTTGGCAATGCGAAAATAAACATGAAGTCTGTGTTGATTCGCTTAAAGAATTGGGAGAACTTGCAGGTAGGCAATTATCAAATCTTGACCCACACCGTCCTTTTGTTGATGACATTACTTTTTCCTGTGACAAGTGTGACGAAACAATGGTACGGGTCGCAGAAGTAATTGATTGTTGGTATGACTCAGGGGCTATGCCATTTGCCCAATGGGGTTACCCGCATCAAGCGGGATCGAAAGAAAAATTTGAAGCCTCCTACCCTGCCGACTTTATTTGCGAAGCAATTGACCAGACTCGTGGTTGGTTTTATACCTTAATGACTATTGGAACTTTAGTCTTTGAGAAAAGTTCGTATAAGAACGTTTTATGTCTTGGCCATATTCTTGATAAAGATGGCCGTAAAATGAGTAAGCATCTAGGAAATGTTTTAGAACCAATCGCGCTAATGGACCAGCATGGCGCCGATGCTGTACGTTGGTACATGTTGGCAGCTGGTTCACCATGGTCTGCCCGCCGCGTTGGACACGATGCAATTAATGATGTGGTTCGCAAAACTTTGCTTACTTACTGGAACACGGTCTCATTTCATGCGCTATATGCACATGCATCAACCTTTGACATTTCACAGAGCCCAGATCATAGCGACCGGTCTCTTATGGACCACTGGATAATTTCAGAACTAAACCTGCTAATAAAAGAGGTCGATCGCAACCTTGAAACTTTTGATTCCCAAAGTGCTGGAAAAGCAATTGCTCGATTTATTGATGATCTATCAAATTGGTATGTTCGTCGCTCGCGCCGCCGGTTTTGGGATGGTGACCTTGCTGCCCTTGCAACTCTTCACGAATGTCTGACAACTCTTACTCAATTAATGGCTCCAATGGTTCCATTTATTTCTGAGCAAGTTTGGCAAGAATTAGTCCGTCCAGCCGATCCTAAGGCACAGCAATCTGTTCATTTATCTAATTTCCCCACCGCCAATGAAAGTTCAATTGATATCAATCTGGGGCAACAAGTAGCACTAACCCGGCGAATTGTTGAACTTGGACGAGCATCTCGCGCAGAATCTGGCATTAAAATTCGCCAACCCCTACAACGCGCCTTGATTGCCGCAAGTGGTTGGGCATCCCTTCCCATTGCGATGAAAGAACAGATTGCCGATGAATTAAATGTTATTGACTTGCAAGATATAGCAAGCGCTGATGGCGACTTAGTAGATATAACAATTAAGGCAAATTTCAAATCACTCGGAGCAAAATTTGGTGGCGCAGTTCAGGAAATCGCTAAAGCAATTGCGCAGAGTGATGCAACATCTCTTGTTAAAACACTTCGTTCAAGTGGGCGCTCAAAGATTAGCAATACGTGGGAAATCGAGCTAGATGATTTAGTTATTACTGAGGTTCCAAAGACTGGTTGGATGGTCGCATCTCACGATGGCGAAAGTGTGGCACTTGACTTAGCTCTATCACCCGCGCTGATAGCGGCAGGTAAGGTGCGCGAGGTTATCCGCCTAATACAAGAGCGTCGCAAGAGCGATGGTTTTGATATTTCAGATCGCATATCAATTAAATTCAATGCTAATGAAGATATTGTTCGAGTGGTACTTGCTGGCATTGAGCACATTAAAGATGAAGTTTTAGCCTTGGTTATCGCACATGATGCATCAATCTCACTTGCCGAAAATGAACTAGGAATGAGCGTTGAATTAATTAAAGCCGGCTAACAAGTGGGATCAATAACTGAATTCCAAAAAAGAGCACGATAAAAGATAGGTCAAGGCTTACTGAGCCGAGTCGAAGCGGTGGAACAAAACGTCGAACAAAAGCAGTTGGCTTATCAGTGATGGCATAGACAGCTTCTACTAAAAAAAGAATTGGTCCACGAGGACGCCAATTTTGTGCGAAGAGTCGAGCGTAATCAAGAACTAATCGAATTAAAAGTGCAAAAAGAAATATTTGCAGTAAAGCAACAAGGATTGAACCAATTTTTAACATAAGTCGCAGTTCTAATTAGCTCTGATTGAAAAAACTTGCTTGCGCTGCAGCAGATTTATCCTCAGTATTAATTTGAATATTAGCCGGTGAAATAAGGAAAACTTTCTTAGCTACTCTCTCAATAGTTCCGTGTAGACCAAATGCCAAGCCACTCGCAAAATCAACAAGGCGCTTATGTTCAGATTCATCCATATCAGTTAGATTGATGATTACTGGAGTTCCGAACCGAAAATGTTCGCCAATGATGCGAGCTTCATTATAAAAACGTGGGTGTAAAGTTACAATGCGATCTAGAACTGGCATATCAAGTTGCGGTGCATCTATAACGCTTGCGGAAACAACTGATGATACACGGCGCGCTTCGCGAGATCTGATTCGAACATCAGAGCGCGAAGGCTCTGGTATTGATTGCGTTGCAGAAGTATCTAATTCCGGGTCATCCATTAATCCAAGATAGTTTGCGACACGTCTCATTGCATTGGCCATATGAAAATTCTACCTGCGTTGGGTACGAGAACCGAGGATTGAGCTACCGATGCGTAGATGTGTCGCGCCATAGGCAATGGCCATTTCATAATCAGAACTCATGCCAGCCGAAAGAGATTTTGCCATTGGATAATTTGCTTTAAAAGCCTGATAAATCAAGGCTAACTGCGCAAAACTTGCCTCTGGTGGTGGCACAAGTGGCGCCATGGCCATCAATCCAGATAGCGATAACTTTGGGGATTTCAAAATTGCATCGGCTAATTCATTCAAATCGTTAGCGGCGGCTCCACCTCGATTTGTGGCCAGATCAAGGTTAACTTGAATAAAGATTTCCAGTGGGTAAGCAATAACTTTTGAAATTGCCGCTAAATGCTTCATAGAATCTAGCGAATGAATCACATTTGACCACGAGCATATTGATTTCAATTTATTACTCTGAATCTGACCTTGGAAATGCCACCTTGCTGGGATTGCAAGGGCTTTAGCGGCTCCTTCGCTATCTCGGTTTTCTCCAAAATCTGTGACCCCCAGTTCATACAAAATTTTCACATCACTTAACGGAAAGGTTTTTGTGACTGCAATTAAAGTAATCTCATCAAAATCGCGTTCGGCCTTTTTCGCACTAGCCGCGATTTTGTCGTGCACCTCAACTAGATTCTGGGCAATTTCATCACGACGCGAACTCATAGCGTAATCATCCCAGCAAATCTCTCACTTTTATCTCCTCTTCTATATGAGAAATATTTCTCATCTTCAAAGTTACAAATTGTTGATGCCTCATAAGTAACTCCTTGCGATTCCAAATCTGCAATAAGTCCTGCAGGTAAATCCAGAGATGGCGTGCCGCTACGAGTTGAGCACCTAGAGGCTGGTTTGAGGGCTACAACTTCATCGGCTAAATCCTGTGGTACTTCATAACATTTCCCGCATATAGATGGTCCCAAAATGGCGTGAATAGAAGTTGCACCTAATTGACGCATTCGACCTAGAGTAATAAGTGCAATGTTATTTACTAAACCCGCACGACCAACGTGAACGCAAGCAACGACTTGCTTGGATGAGAGTAAAAGTGGAATGCAGTCGGCTACGCGCACAGCCAATGCGATTCCAGGGGCTGTAGTAAGTAGCGCATCGCAGGTCGGGCGCTCTTCGCTAATTTTGGAAATGAGTAGAACTTCATCGCCGTGGACTTGGTTCATAAATTGCGGAGGACCAAAAGGCGCCTGCAACTGTTTGCGATTTGTAAAAAAAGTTTGCAAGAACTCTTACTTCATAAAATCAGGAACATCTAATTCGTCTTCTGTCACAAGTTCTTCAAAAGTAACACGACGTTTAATTGGAACCTCGCTGGTAAGTTCTAAGGCAACCAAGATTGGGTCATTAGATGCAATGGGATCGGCGATGCCATTGAGAGAAACGTTACTAATCGACGGCATCGAAACCTTCTTTGGTGATCCACCTTCAAAGCCTGCTGCAATAACGGTGATTCGAATTTCATCACCAAGGGCATCATCGATTGTTGTTCCGAAAATAAATTTAGCATTTGGATGAACTGCGCTTTGAACTAATTCGCATGCTTCGTTAACTTCAAATAAGCCTAGATCTGAACCACCAGAGATCGAAAGAAGAACTCCCATTGCACCATCAATCGATGCTTCAAGAAGTGGACTCGAGATTGCCAATTCGGCTGCTCGTAGTGCACGGTTTTCACCGCGGGCAGAACCAATGCCCATTAAGGCCGAACCTGCACCAGACATAACCGCTTTGACATCGGCGAAATCTAGATTTATTAAACCAGGTTGGGTAATTATTTCGGTAATTCCTTGTACACCAGAAAGCAAAACTTGATCGGCGCTCTTGAAAGCATCTGCCAAAGTTATTGTTCGATCCGAAATTGCAAGCAAACGATCATTTGGAATTACTATCAAAGTATCAACGTGTTCACGCAGCGCCTCGATTCCGACATCTGCTTGCGTTGAACGCAGTTTTGCTTCAAAAGAAAATGGTCGTGTTACAACACCGATTGTTAGTGCGCCAATTTCTTGCGCAATTTTTGCAACGATGGGGGCTGCGCCAGTTCCAGTTCCGCCACCTTCACCTGCGGTAACAAAAACCAAATCGGCACCACGCAAAATTTCTTCAATATCGTCGACATGATCTAGCGCTGCTTCGCGTCCTTTTTCAGGATCCATTCCTGCACCAAGACCGCGCGTCGTTTTGCGACCAATATCTAATTTAACATCAGCATCGCTCATCAATAAATGTTGTGCATCTGTATTGATTGCAATAAATTCAACGCCTTTTAATCCAACATCAATCATTCGATTAATTGCATTTACTCCACCACCACCAATTCCAACTACCTTGATGACTGCTAAATAATTCTGCGGTGAAGCCACTTGTATCCTCCTCATGAACCCTAAGTCTCAAGTTGAGAATTAAGGTTTAATTTTTACCCAAGGTGAAAGTAAAGCGAGTTGGTCAAGTATGCAAACACCGACTCGAAGAATTTTTCTTCTATTTAAGATGGTTATTTAACGATAGGAGAATGTGGGGCCGAAACATCAACTCTTTTTATTTTTGCGTTCTCTGGAAGTGTAATTAACGTCTCATAAACCTTGATTTTAAGAGGTAACTCATCATTGCTCCCTAAGCGCAGTTCTACTGACCCAAAACTTTCATTAAGCACTAGCACAAATCTTTGGGTGTTGCCTACTTTAATTTCGCTCACCTTTGATTGAAAGTTTTCAGGTAATTGCCTAAAAACCTGCACACCTGCTAGTGCATCTGCAGGCGTTGCCGCGACAACTGAAGGAATCCCCGAGGGCAATTCTGCAACTGGGTTAAAAAGTTTACCTTCTCGATCGATTACTTTGCCTTGATAAATTGCAATTGGAATACGAGGATTCAATTCAATAGTGACTTTGCCATTTAACCAATTACGAGAAATTTTTGACGAGGCAACCCAATCGTTTTGCAAATAGTGTGCTGCTATCGCCCTAGGTTCAACCCTGGCTAATTTGGAGCCGATGACTATTCCAGATGAATTTTGCAGCGATTGTGCACGCTCTTTATTTTGCGCCCCAATTACTTCGATACTTTTAACACTGAGGAAACTCGACCATCCAAGTAGATAGGTCGCTCCTATAAAGGCAATTCCGATGGCCAGAATTATTAATTTTTTTGGCATTATTTGTTAAATCGCGCAGTTAAACCGTCAACGACAATAGGTGCCAACGAACTCACATCTCCTGCTCCAAGAGTTAAAATAACATCCCCCGGCTCCGCGGCTGCGACAATTAGGTCGGTAGCTTCTATGAAATTTGGAACGAATTCACCGCTTTTCATTTGCGAAGAAATCATTTCGGCGCTAATCCCTTTTATCGGTTGCTCGCTTGCAGCATAAACTTCTAGAAGTATTACGCGATCGGCTAAATCAAGTGCGCGGGCAAATTGCGAATGAAAAGCTTCGGTCCGCGAATATCGATGGGGTTGGAAAATCACTAGGAGTCGACCATCGCCTGCATATAATCTTGCCGTTTTTAGAGTTACTTCAATTTCGGTCGGATGGTGGCCGTAATCATCAATTACTCGAATTCCTGCCACCGTTGCTTTTAACTCAAACCGACGCCCTGTGCCTCTAAATGTAGATAATCCAGTAATTAATTGCGCTGCCGGAAGTCCTAGTGTGATTCCAGCTGCCAACACTGCGGCGCCATTTAAAAGATTGTGATGACCTGGAACTTGTAATTGCATTATTCCAACCGATTTTCCACGCCAAATGGCACGAGCAGTTGAACCCATCGCTAAAAGCGTGATGTTATCAATTACTAAATCACATCCTTGGCTTTGGCCATATGAAATGGTCTTCAGGTTTTCAACTGATTTGGCAAGTGCGCTTGCGCCTTTGTCATCCCCGCAATAGGTAAGAAAGCCTTGAGGGTTAATAGTCTGCGCAAAATCTCTAAAAGCCAGATGCACTGATTCAAGGGTAGCAAAATAATCAACATGATCATGCTCGATATTTGTAACTATCGCCGCAAATGGGTGATAGGCAATAAAAGAGCCATCAGATTCATCGGCTTCTGCTACAAAAAGATTTCCGGTACCTCGGTGAGAATTAGAACCAGAAGCAGTAACCGTGCCTCCAATTGCAAAGGAAGGATCTTCCCCGCATGCTTGTAGCGCAACAGCCAGCATTGATGATGTAGTTGTTTTCCCATGAGTTCCAGCAACTGCAATGCTCTTTGAATCAGACATAAGGATTGCAAGCGCATATGCTCGGTTCAGAATTGGAATTTTTAATTCTGAAGCTCGAATTAATTCTGGATTATTCTCAGAAATAGCGGTGGAGTAAACAACAAGGTCGCTGCCATCAACGGCAGCAGCAAAATGTTGGGCGGCAACCGTTGCGCCTAAAGTTTGCAACGCTGATAAGACTGAAGAATCTTTGGCATCGCTTCCGCTAACGATGATCTTATGGGAAAGGGCAATTCGCGCTAAGCCGCTCATTCCGGCTCCACCAATTCCAATAAAGTGAATACGCTTACCGATTAGAGAGTTAAGGGTGGGCTTCAATTTTTTGCTCTCTTATCTTTTGAAACTATGGCAAATTCCATAAGCCGTACAATTTTTTCACTTGCCAATAAATCATCAGAACTTCCCTCAATGGCCGATGCAGCAGATTTTGTTAGTAGCGATTTGGCATTATCGACTAGGAATTTTGGCGTGAAATTCTTTTGGTCAATAACTTGGGCACGCCCAGATGCAACTAAATTCTTGGCATTATGAAACTGTTCACCGTTCCCAATTGGTAGTGGCACAAAAAGAGCGTAACGGCCAAGGGCTCGAAATTCACTACAAGTTACCGCTCCACTTCGAGCGATTACTAAGTCGGCAGCAAGGAGTGCATCAGCCATATTTTCTATATATGCAACGCTTTTATAACCTTGGCTCTCTTGTGGCAAAATATTTAGTTTGCCAACTGAATGCATGATTTGAATTCCATGGATGCGCAATTGCGCCAAGGCATCGGCGATGACGGCATTTAAAGCCACAGAGCCTTGCGAACCACCCATTATGAGAATAAGTGGATCTTCTTGGGAAAATCCTAAGCGCGATTTGGCAGCAAGGCGCAGACTTTGCCAATTACCTTTGGCGCTTTGCAACGCATCTGCAATATCTAAACGCAAAGGCAAACCTGTCAAAAGCGCTTCTGAAAATTTAGTTGACAAAACGTTTTGCGAAATTGCTAAGTAATTCGTAAAGAGTGAACCTATTCGATTAGCCCAACCTGGCTTGGCATTTGCCTCATGAATAACGATTGGAATTCCTAAACTGCGGGCTGCCAAATATGGCGGTGCACTGACATACCCCCCGAAGCCAATTAGAACTTGGGCTCCTTTAAGTATTTTTCTGGAACCAAGCACGGCGACAAAGATTTGAAATGGAATTCTTAACCAAGAAATTGATGGTCTTCTCGAAATTACAACTTTAGAAATATGTGAAAGCGAAAAACCGCACTCTGGCACAAGTTGATTTTCTAAACCAGCACTTGTGCCAATAAATATCACCTCATCGCTTGGATGTTCCATGCGCCAGAATTTGGCTACCGCAAGTGCGGGTTGAATATGACCCGCGGTGCCACCGCCAGCAAAGACTATTTTGCCCATGGTCGATTCAACTTTTTCATCTCTGCAAAGATAACAGGGTCACGACGAGCAGCACCTACCACAAAGCCAATCCCCAAATAGGTTGCAACCAACGCCGATCCACCGTATGAAATAAGCGGAAGCGTCACACCTACAACGGGTAAAATACTTATGGCTGAACCTACATTGAGAAAAGTTTGAATTGCAATCCAACAACCAATCCCAGAAGATGCGTATCGGACTAATGGGTCATGGGCGCGCAGTGCAATTCTGAAAATAGAATAAATTAAGATACCGAGAAGAATTAGAACAAATAAAGTTCCAAACAAGCCTAACTCTTCACCAATTATCGAGAATATAAAATCGGTATGCGCCTCTGCCAAATTTCCCCATTTTTGCCTACTGGCACCAAGTCCAACACCAAAGAGACCACCGCTAGCCAGTCCAAGCAGGCTATGCGCCGGTTGCCACCCAAAGTTTTTATATTGATCAACTGCAAAAGGATCAAAGACCGCCATAAATCTAGCTGCTCTATAAGGGGCGGCAACGATTAGCCATGCTAAACCAGCAAAACTAACGGCCGTTACCAAACCAAATAATCTAAGTGGGGCTCCAGAAATAAAAAGTAGGCCTGCCAAAATACCAGCAAAGACAGCGGCAGTACCTAAGTCGCTGCCTTTCAAAATTAAAATAATACAGATAGCAAAACCCGGTGCTATCAGCGCTAAAACATTGCTCTGGATTATTCCTGCTCGCTCGCGACTTGCCAGCATATATCCAGCCCAAATAATCATTAAGAATTTAGCAATCTCACTTGGTTGCACATCTATAAAACCTAAACTCAGCCAATTACTATTTCCACGAACGCTCTTGCCTACACCAGGGATTTGTACCAAAGCTAATAAACCAATAGAGATAATGAAACCTTTTTTCGCAATTATTTTCCAGTGAAAAAGGGAGAGTCGTGAAGCAATAATTGCAAGAGGAATGGCAAGACAGAGAGAAATAAACTGTCTTAGGACGATAGCGAAAACATTTCCTTTGAACTCGATTGACTGAATCGACGATGCTGAAAAAACCATAATTAAACCGATAACGCTCAAACCTGCGGTACTTCCGATCAACATAAAATAAAGATTGATGGGCTTATTAATCGCTTTGATCCGAGCTGATTTATTGAACATTGCCTACCATTTTTCTAATCGCGGCGGCGAATCGTTCGCCGCGGTCTGAATAAGAAATAAACTGATCCATAGAAGCACATGCTGGAGCCAATAGAACAACATCGCCACTAACTGCTAACTCTTGTGCTTTTGCAATTATTGACTCCATTAGCGAATTTGATTTAGCGCCTTTAAAATATTTATCATCGGCATCTATCTCAAAAACTTGGACCTCAGGCGCTCTCGCATTTAATTCCTTTGCGATAACCGCGCGATCTTGGCCGATAAGAATTGCAGCCTTAATTCTCCCCTTTGATCGCTCCACTAAATCTTGCATCGCCGCACCTTTTGCTAGACCACCGGCAACCCAAATAACACTGGGATGCGAGGCAATTGAGGCCGATGCAGCATGAGGATTAGTTGCTTTGGAATCGTTAATCCATTTGATTCCGTCCTTTTCTAAAATCAATTCGCTGCGATGTGGGCCCGTGCGAAATTTCTGGATAGAAGCTTGAATCTTTTTATGTGGAACTCCAGCGACGCGGGCTAGCGCCGAAGCAGCAAGGGCATTTGAAATATTATGGGGCGAACACGGGGCAACATCTCTAAGTTCAGCAATCATCTCGGCTTCTTGCACATCTGCTACAAAAGCGCGATCAACTAATATTTCTTCCACCAAGCCCAACTCGCCGGGGGCAGGAGTATTTAATGAGAAAAATACTTTCTTGCCCTTCCAATTCGAGCTTGCTTTAACAACTTCGCCATCATCGGCATTTAAAATAGCAATTTCAGATCTATCTAGGATAGAAATTTTTGCTTGTACATAGCTTGCAAAATCGCCATGCCAATCAATGTGATCCGGTGCAATATTTAAAATAGCCGATGCAACAAATTTGGCTTGCCGAGCCCAATGGAGTTGAAAAGACGAAAGTTCAAGAACTAAATAATCATAGGCGTGAATGCGATCAACTGCTCCAATGACGGTTTCGCCAACATTTCCGCAAGCGATGGCAGTCAGGCCACCACTGCGCAGCGCGCTGGCAGTCATTTCAACCGCAGTTGTCTTGCCATTGGTTCCAGTAATAGCCAACCAGCGTTGCGCTGGCGCAATTTCGCACCGAAGTTTCCAAGCAAGATCTATTTCATTAGTAATTTCTTTTCCTGCCGAAATTGCTTTTACGATAATTGGGTGATCGGTGCGCCAACCAGGTGAAATGACTAAGCAATCCCAATCATTTATTACTACATCCTGGGTGCCTAATATTCGAAAATGACTGATTTGATTCTTATTTTCTTCCACAATTGCAACATCAGCTCCATAGTGCGTTAGAGTTTTAGCAACAGCCTCACCAGTTACTCCAGCACCTAGGATGAGGATGGATTGACCAGAGAAATTAAATGCCATCGAGATTATTTAACTACCCACTGGGCATAGAATAGGCCAAGACCAAGAGCAACAGATAAGCCTGCAATAATCCAAAACCTTAAAACGATTGTTACTTCTCCCCAACCTAATAATTCAAAATGATGTTGAAGTGGTGCCATTTTGAAAATTCGCTTGCCGCCAGTTGCTTTGAAATAAAGAGTTTGCATGATTACCGACATCGTGATTATGACGAAGAGCCCACCCAAAGGAATAAGCAGTAACTCCACACGTAGAGTCACGGCTAAACCAGCCAACGCACCACCTAAGGCAAGGGAGCCTGTATCGCCCATAAATATTTTTGCAGGTGAGGCATTCCACCATAAGAAACCAGTACAAGAACCAGCAAAAGCTGCAGCAAGAACGGCTAAATCAAGCGGGTCTCTGACTTGGTAGCAATTTCCAACTGGATTAATTGCACAACTCTGCCCGAATTCCCAAACACCAATCAAAATAAATGCAAGAAAAGTCATCACCGATGCACCAGTTGCTAAACCATCTAAACCATCGGTTAAATTAACGCCGTTGCTTGTAGCTACAACCATAAGTACCACCCAGATAACCACGACGATAGCTCCCAAATAAAGTGAAGTTTCGCGCACGCCGGATAGGTAGAGTGAGATTGGAGTCAAGTTATCTGAATCGACAAACCTTAATCCCAGAATCGCAAAAATCGCAGATACAAAACCTTGCCCTAATAATTTTTGACGACCTGTAAGGCCGAGTGATTTTTGCCGAGTGACTTTAAGCCAGTCATCTAGAAAACCAAGAAAACCTAGCGCAATTACTAGAGATATAACTAAGATCGCAGAGACTGTTGCTGCATTTTGTGTAATGATGTGAGCGAGAAGGTAGCCAATAATGGCTGCAAAAATAATAATAATGCCGCCCATTGTTGGCGTTCCACGCTTTGTATGGTGGCTGGTTGGCCCATCGTCGCGAATTATTTGACCGTATCCGCGCTGTGCCAATAACTTTATTAAAACTGGAGTTCCAAAGAGTGAAAAGACAAGAGCCATAGCACCAGAAATTAGGATTTGTTTCATTTGGCGCTCTTACTCCTTGCTGCTATTTCTTTCCAAGCGTTTTTAATTTTTACAACTAAATCTTCCAAATGTTCACTACGTGATGCTTTTACAAGTACGACATCACCAGGGGCAAAATGTTCAACCAGCGAAGTTGCTTGCTCAATATTTGCCACATTGTGTAATTTCATCAATCCCCCAGATTTTAGAGCTGCGCCATAAGCCGGTGATGAAATTGCGACAAGGTGATCGATTCCAATCTCTTGGGCAACGGTGCCAATTGCGCTATGTTCTTTGCTACTTGACTCGCCGAGTTCGCTCATCTTTCCTAAAAAAGCCCACGATTGTCCACCACAATCTTGGGCAAAAAGCCCCAAAGTACGAAGTGCTGCTGCCATTGAATCTGGATTAGCGTTGTAGGCATCATTTATCAGTAAGAGATTTTCAAGTTCGTGTAATTCCATGCGCCACTTGCTACGTAATTGCGCCGTTGAAAGCGAGCTGGCAATTAATTCGATGGGCAGGCCTAGCGCAGTTCCAACGGCGCTTGCGGCTAGCGCATTTGAAACCTGATGCGCACCAATTAATCGCATTCCAACAGCATCTCGCCCGCTTGGAGTTACTAAATCAAAGTGGGGACACCCTTCGCGCATTTCTAAATCGGTCGCTCTTATCTCATCAGCAGAATTTTGGCCAAAAGTTATAACTTTTCCGCTATGTAGCGCTGACATCGCAATTGTAAATGGGTCATAGCTTCCAAGAATTGCGATTCCGTCCTTGCCAAGAGATGAAATCAATTCGCCTTTAGTCTGCGCAATCGCATCAGCCGAACCAAACTCACCAATATGTGCCGAACCAACTTTTAGGACAACACCAATGTTGGGTTTAGCAATTTTACAGAGCGCAGCAATATCTCCTTTATGTCTAGCCCCCATTTCGAGAATGCAATATTTGGTTTTCCAATCGCACTGCAAGAGCGTGATAGGCAAACCAAGTTCATTGTTATACGAACCAATTGGCGCAACTGTTGTCCCTGAAGTTGAAAGTAGCGCCACTAATAAATCCTTGGTACTCGTCTTGCCTTGCGAACCAGTTATGCCGATCACTATTAAATCTTTAAGTTCTGTGCGCACATATGCCGCTAATTTTCCAAGGGCAATCAATACATCATCTACAACTACGCAATCTCCATTTATTTCACGATTAGTCAGAGCCAGAGCCGCGCCAGCTGCAAGTGCGCTCTCGGCGAAATCGTGTCCATCATGTGATGCGCCTTTAAGGGCTAAAAAGAGTGAACCAGAAATAACTTCGCGTGAATCAAAAAATGGGGCTTGGGTAACTTTTACGCCAGAATCACCATGTACTTTTCCATCTACTATCGTTGCAATTTGAGCAGCAGTTAAGGAAATCATGTGTTGTCTCGATTTTCAATGGCTCTTGCTAATTCGATGCGATCATCAAAATCGTGCATAACCGCGCCAATTTCTTGCCCTTTTTCGTGCCCTTTACCTAACACAATAACCACATCACCACTTGAGGCATAACTAACGGCTTTAACAATAGCGCTAGCACGATCTTGGATAATCATACTTGGCGCAATTATCTCTAATCCATTTGTCATTTGCGCCAGAATTTTATCTGCGCTCTCTGATCGCGGATTATCGCTGGTATAAATTGCGATATCACAGCCATCATGCAAAGCCCTGCCCATAATCGCGCGTTTGCTGCGATCGCGATCACCACCACAACCTAGAACTCCAATAACTTTGCTTTGCGTAATTTCTCGAGCAGTTTGCAGAACCAAGGCTATTGCATCGGGTGAATGTGCATAATCAACTAGAGCTGTGAAGTTTTGACCTAATCGAACTGGTTCAAGGCGGCCAATGGCGCCAGTTAAGTGCGGCAATATTGCCGCAATATCGATTGGATCAATTCCGCTCTCATGTGCAATTGCAACTGCCATCAAAAGATTATCTAAGTTATACCCCCCGTAGAGTTGAGTTCTACCTTCGATAAGAATGCCAGCGCTACCACGGATAGAAACGCTTGTTCCACCATATGACTGGCGATTAATCGCAGCATAATGCCAATTTGCTTTGGGATCGGTCCTTGAAAGTGTGATGACCGGTAGTTCGCATTGCTGGGCAAGTCTTGCACCAAATTGGTCATCAATATTTATAACTGCTAAATCTGCATACTCAAAAGTAAAGAGTGAAGATTTTACCTTGAAATACTCTTCCATAGTTTTGTGAAAATCTAAATGATCTTGAGATAAATTGGTAAACCCAACGATTGCAAAATGAGCGCCTCGTATACGCTCTAGAATTATTGCATGACTCGAAACTTCCATAAATAAATTCCGCATATGTCGCTCTCGCATAAGTGCAGCCAGAGCCTGTAAATCCGAACTTTCGGGAGTCGTGCGCGCACTTGGTAAAATGTCTTTGCCAATTCGTGTTTCAACTGTGCCAATTAAGCCACTTTCTCTGCCAGCCGCAGTTGAAATCTGATGCAAAAGCGTTGTTACTGTTGTTTTTCCATTAGTCCCTGTTATGCCAACGCTAAATAAATCGCGCATCGGTTCGGCATAAAACCAAGCGCTTAGTATGCCGGCGGCGCGACGTGGATTTAATGCGATGATTACTGGAATTCCCTTTGCTATCTTTGCGCCTTCTGCATCAGTGAGCACAGCAACTGCGCCAAGTTTTAAGGCATCTTTTGCAAATTGTGCGCCATGAGTTTTTTCTCCTGGAAGTGCAATAAAAAGATCTCCTTGAGATATATCTGAACTTGACTGAGAAATTCCTGTTACAAAAATTTCGGCGCTTTCCTTCGTTGTATCACTTGCATTGATGAGTGCGCAGATCGAGGAAAGACTTTTACTCGGATTCTGGACTAAAGACTGGATCATGGCTTTCCTGTAATTGCAGCTCTCTGTGCCAAAAGCGCTTTTTCGGTCAGTGCAACTGGAACTATTTTAGTTCCAGTTGGTGGAATATTACGACTTTGCAGAACAAATGACATAACTTTCTTAAAAACTGGACCACCGAGATACCCACCCCAATACAAACCCTGTGGGTTTTGAATCGTCACGCTAATAACGTAAGCAGGTTTATCAGCAGGAGCAAAACCAATAAATGAAGCGGTATAACCGCTATAACAACGACATGCATCATTAAAGCGCATTGCTGTACCAGTTTTGCCAGCAACTCTATAACCAGCAATCGCTGCAGAAGGTGCTGTACCAGATGCCGATACAACACTTTCCATCATGATGCGCATCTGCGCTGCAGTCTCTTGGCTTATTACGCGTTCGCTATTTCGTGGCTTTGCAGCAGTGAAATTACCGCTTGAATCACTTGTTCCTGCAATCACAGTTGGTGAAACTCTTATGCCGCTATTTGCAAGAGTTGCAAATACGCTAGTGGCTTGCATCGCAGTAAGTGAGTATCCCTGCCCAAAAGCAATTGTGGGCGCTGATGTTCCTGACCACTTTGAAACTGGTGCCAAGATTCCGCGCGATTCACCCGATAAACCTGAGCCAGTATTAACTCCGACACCAAATTTAGTCAAGTAATCGTAGAGTTTTTGATTACTTAATAATTCACCAACTTTAATTGATCCTGTATTACTAGAAACTGCCAAGATTCCTGAAGAAGTCAACCGTTGCGTTGGATGGCGTTCATGGTCTTTAAAAACCTTGTTTGAGCGCTTTAGAGTATAAGGAATTGTGAAAACTGTTTCAGGAGTAATCTTTTTCTCTTCCAGAGCAGCCGCCATTGTCATTACCTTGCCGGTGGAACCGGGTTCATAAACATCTTCAACCGAAGGATTGCGCATGGCACTTAGCGAAACATTCGAAGTGCTATTCGGATCAAAAGTTGGCGCAGTAGCGTGGGCAAGAATTTGCCCTGTCTTTGGATCCATCACAATTACTGTTCCACTTGATGCGCCCGAATTTTTAACCGCTTCGCTAATCGCTTGCGATGCAACCCATTGGACATCGCGATCAATAGTTAATCTGACGGTTGTGCCAGCTTTGGCTGCAATAATTTCTGATTGTGAACCTGGAATTTCTGCCCCGTAACCATTGGCATATAAGTATTTGCCATCAATTCCAGCAATCGTTGAATTCATACTAGATTCAAGCCCCATTGCACCGATTCCATTAAAGTTAACAAATCCGATTAGCGATGCAATTAGATTTCCTGACGGGTATTCGCGAATATAACTGCGCTCTGGAAAGAAACCAGCAATTCTTTTTCCAATTTCGGCAGAAGTTAATTGCGAGTTGTATCTAGCAATTGCTTCGCTTAGATTCTTCCATTGCGCAGGCTTTGCGTTACGAAAAACCATGTTATATCGACGTGTCCCAGTAATACTTTTTTGGACTTCGTCAACGGAGATGCCCAGGATCGGTGCGACAAAAGCTGCGACTCGTGGTGCATCGGTAATCAACCTTTGATCTACAACGATGCTAGTTGCTGCAACGCTTCGAGCAAAGGCAATACCATTTATATCTGTTATATCGCCCCGCGCTGCTAAGAGTTTACCTGTTTTATCTAATTCAGTGGCCGCCTTTAATTGATAACTACTTGCTTGAACCGCTTGGATTTGGACTAGTCGAAAGGCGAAAGCCAAGAGAACTACCAGAATCACAATAACTAGATTGCGAATACGGCTCTGCACCAGTGAAAAATTACCCATGGTCTGCCAACTGCGTTATAGGTAGTGGATTATCAAGTTTTAGAAAAATTGGATTCTCAGATGGGCGCATCCCAAGTTTGCTTGCTGCATCTGCAAGAGCAGCGGGCGCAGCGTATTCATCAATTGTACGATTGATAGCTTCGCGCTGGTCACTAATAAGTTTTACTTCGAGTTTAAGATGATTGAGTTCGAAAGCATCTTGCGCAAGCAAAGTATTTACAAAAAGCAGAAGGGCTAAACCAAGGGTACCGATTGCGGAAACAAATTTAGCAAAATACTTACGATTTGCTTGTTTGCCCGCTGAAATATCAGGCACAAGACGAAACACGACTTGATTAGATTTTTCGGCAATTATCGCCTTAGAACGCGAAATCGCTGGAGCAAAGGCAGTCATTGCCATTAAGCAGCCACTCTTTCGATTGCACGCAAGCGAACTGAGGCTGAACGCGAGTTTTTGCTAAGTTCGACGCCATCTGGTTTTTGACTACCTTTAAAAACAAGAGCAAACTTCGCTGCAAATTCGGGAAGCTCAAAAGGAAGATCTCGTGGAGTACCTGAAGTTGTCGATGTGACAAAGAGTTCTTTAACAATTCGATCTTCAAGTGATTGGAAAGACATGACAACTAAGCGCGCACCAACACTTAGAAGTTTTAGCGCTTCTGGTAGCGCTCTCCTTATCGCGCCTAATTCATCATTGGTTTCAATTCGAAGGGCTTGAAATGTGCGTTTAGCTGGATTTCCACCTGTGCGCCTAGTTGCCGCAGGAATGCTCTCTTTTATTAACTCGGCTAACTGGGAAGTCGAGTTAAGAGGAGCAATATTTCTAGCTTTTACTATAGATCCAACGATTCGAGTTGCGAATTTTTCTTCACCATAAGTGCGGAGAATTCGTATTAATTGCGCGGGTTCATAAGTATTTACGATTTCAAAAGCGCTCAACGATTGAGTCCGGTCCATCCGCATATCTAGCGGTGCATCATGAGAGTAAGAAAAGCCGCGGGCACTCTCATCTAGTTGCATTGATGAAACACCTAAATCAAAGAGGGCGCCGCAAATTTGTTTATAACCAAAAGAGGTAACTACCTCACCAATTTGATCGAAGATGGCATGGGCGCTAAATAATCGGTCTGCATAAGGGGCTAGTCGATTTTTTGCTTTCTCTAGTGCAATCTGATCGCGATCTATTCCAATTACAACTAATTGCGGAAATTTACCAAGCAAGGCTTCGGTGTGTCCACCAAGACCTAAAGTAGCATCGACAATAACTGGCTTTTCACATGCAATAATTGATGGGGCAAGAAGTTCTATGCATCGATCTTGCATTACTGAAATATGTTCTGTCTTCACTTCTCCCCCTTTCGGTAGTCAATGTTTTTTATTGCACTTACTTCTCTCTGCTCTGGTCACCGCCGGCCGACGGATCTATATATGCATCGGAGCCGGGGAAGGGGCGCCGTTACTTTCGAAGGGTCGGCGGTGGCCACAACAGAGAGTTATTTAAAAGAGTCCTGGGAAAACCTCCTCAGAAACTTCTGCAAAACCTTTTTCACGATCTGCTAAATACGCATTCCACGACTTGCTATCCCAAATTTCAACTCGAGTGTTTGCGCCAATAACAACGCACTCTTTTTCAAGACCGGCATAAGTTCTAAGTCCTTGCGGAATAGTTACGCGACCTTGGCGATCAGGAATTTCATCGTGGGCACCTGCAAACATCACGCGCATATAATCGCGAGCCGATTTTGCAGTAACTGGCGCTTGTTTTAGCGTTTGTGTAATTTCTAAAAATTCTTGTGCTGGAAAAACATATAAGCAACGCTCTTGCCCTTTTGTAATAACTAAACCTGGCGATAATTCTTCACGAAATTTTGCTGGAAGAATTAAGCGGCCCTTTTCATCAAGGCGCGGTTCGTGGGTGCCAAGAAACATAATTTCGCGCCCCTTCCCCAGGTTCACTCGCCGTATGGAGTTCGACTTAGTTCCCCACTTTACTCCCTTCTCCTCCTTTTTCAACCACCTTCAGCCATCTTTCTCCCTTATCGCCCAATCCAGCCCACGCCAGCGCCGATGCCACCCTCATTTCATGAGGAAAATGGCAGAAAAAAAGAGCCACCAGGGCCCTTTGGGTATTGCTTTAGAACGATTTTTTACAGTTCATTATTGCGACGATCCCAACGTTGCTCCATCTTTTGATTCAAACCCAACCCCTTACGAGCGCGCTTTCTGGGTGAGGTAGTGATTGCCCCAGATGATGAGATTGCAAAAATTAGGCCAGCTAGTGCGATTAGAAAGCCAAGAACTCCGACTAGCGTGGTATTACTAATTAGGCCGCCAAAGAGAGTTACCACCCCGAATAGCACGAGGAAAAGACCAAGTGCAATCCGATTTTTTTGAGAGTTGCTTACGCGACCAGTTAGCGCCGCACCCAAGCGTGGATCCTCAGTTAAAAGGGCAGCTTCCATCTCCTGAAGTAAGGCTTTTTCGCGATCAGATAGTGGCACGTCTCCAATAATAGAACAACCTCGGCACTTTTGCTAGTCGCCCTCATCTGGGGTTATAAGGCGAGCCGGGCGAACGCTATCGCTGCCAAAGCGCTCTTTTGCCCGATCAATTGCGCCTTCGGCTTCGCGCCAGCCACGCACTCGCTCGCCTAAGAGCATCTGATGAGCAGATTCATCGACTAAATTTTCAAGTGATACACCAACTAAACGAAGGCGAGCACGATCGATTTGCAAGGCGCGATAGAGCCCCTTAACAACTTCATAACATTGATGAGTTCCATCTATTGCCAGAGGAAGTGTTTTAGAGCGGTTAATTGTTGTGAAGTCCGCAAAACGAACTTTGATTGAAATAGTCTTGGCAAATAATCCACGTTCTCGCAACCTGGTAGTTGCTCGCTCGGTAAGTCTTAAAAATTCTTTTAAAATTTCTTCTGGGCTATCTAAATCTTGCGGAAAAGTTTCGGCCGCACTAATACTTTTCTCCGGTTGGCTCGGTCTCACATCGCGATAATCGCGCCCCCACGCAAGTTCATAAAGGGATTCACCGCTGGCTTGGCCTAAAGCCCGAATCAAAGTAGAACGTGGCAAATTTGCTATCTCCTCAATTGTTTTAAGACCTAATCGCGAAAGTATTTCTGCAGTCTTTGGGCCGACTCCCCACATCGCTTCGATTGGAAGTGGATGAAGAAATTCTAAAATTCGATCTGCTTTAATTTCGAGCATGCCATCTGGTTTGCAGTGCTGGGATGCAAGTTTGGCGATGAACTTTGAAGGCGCGATTCCAACAGAGCAGGTAATGCCTTCTTGGCTTTGAACTTTGGCACGAATTGCTGCTCCAATTTCGCGCCCACTGCCTAATAACTTTCTAGCACCGCTTACATCTAGAAATGCTTCATCCAGTGAGATTGGTTCAACGCGTGGCGTGAAACTTTCGAAAATTTCCATAACATGGGATGAGACTTGGGAATAACGCGCTATATCGACAGGTAAGAAAATTGCATTTGGAGCTAACCTACGTGCTTGAGCGATCGGCATTGCCGCATGAATTCCAAATTTGCGTGCTTCGTAATTTGCTGCCGATACAACTGCGCGTACTCCCATTCCGATTACAACAGCTTTGCCTTTAAGTTCTGGATTATCGCGTTCGGCAACGGAGGCAAAAAAGGCATCCATATCAACGTGGAGAATCGTTGGCACAGCAACAATCTCTGGGAGTGACACTTCTGGACTCCCCTTTCTATACCTATGGAGATTCGAACAGGTGTTTGAAAAATACTCCCTGAGGCCAACAGATGCAAGGCCAGAGTGTCAAAGGGGGCAGATAATGGCGCCCATGCCTACAATTGAAGAGTCAATTAACCTCCCATAAGTTAAAAGGAGCTACACCGTGGACATTGTTTTACTTCTTGCCCGAATACTCTTTGCTGGCATATTCATCGCTTCAGGCATAGCCCACCTAACCAAGTTAGAAGCCATGGTTGGATATGCAAAATATAAAAAAGTCCCTGCGGCAAAGTTAAGCGTAATAGTTTCAGGTCTGTTGATACTAATCGGCGGTCTCTACATTGTCTTTGGAGTTTACGCCGACTTAGGTGCACTGCTTATCGCAATATTCTTGATACCAACGGCTTTCATCATGCATGCATTCTGGAAGGAAAGCGATGCAACCGCAAAACAAAACGAGATGACTGGCTTCTTAAAGGATTTATCCCTTGCTGGCGCAGCGCTGATAATCTTTATCATTGTTGCACGTGGCGGGGATATTGGCCCAAGTGTTACAGGACCATTTTTTAATATCTAATTAATTGATAAGCAGAGGCGTCATTGGTGAAAACCAATGGCGCTTCTGCCATTATGCGTGAATGGAAATAGTTGGGGCCCTATTCGCCGGAAGCCTGATAGGTGCGGTGCTAGGTTTTGTTGGCGCTGGCGGTGCCATGTTAGCGGTTCCGATTTTGATCTATTTTTTTGGTTTCACCCCAATTCATGCAACAACTGCGGCGCTGGCCATTGTTCTAAGTGCGGCAATATCTGGAGTAATTCCTAAACTAAGAAGCAAAGAAGTTTTAATTAGAGAAGCTCTAACTATTTGGGCCTTTGGCTTAGTAACTAATCTTGGTGGCTCATGGATTTCACATCGTTTATCTGATTCATTTATTACAACCGGTTTCTCTTTAGTTTTGATTCTCGCGGCAACATCAATGCTGATCAAACCAATTGCTGGAAGCGAGAAAAAGATTCCTTTTTTCTGGCTAATCCTTATCTCGCTTTCCATCGGTTTAATAACTGGTCTATTTGGAATCGGTGGTGGTTTCCTAGCTGTTCCAATTCTGGTGCTCTTCTTTAAAAACCCGCAAGGCCAAGCTGCCGGAACTGCCCTATTAATTATTTCTCTCAATAGCGTAACTGCGTTTTTAGCGCACTACCCAATATGGTCAGAAGTTGCTTGGTCCATACCGATTGCAATGGCAATTGCTGCAGTAGTTATCGCGCGCCTGGCTTCAATTAAGAGCGCAAGGGTCAACCCCGCTCTTTTACGTAAATCCTTTGCTTTTTTACTATACGCAATTTCAATCTTTTCTTTATTACAAACTTGGGTGATTATCTCTTAAGGACTACGGGCGACCCATTGTCTTAAATATCTCATCGAAGAATTGGGCAAAGCGTAGGGATTCGCTAAGAGGCATTAAATACGCATCCCCGCCACGAATTTTCTGCGCAAATGAATCAGCCATTAATTGGTATGGATCACATGGTGCAAAGTTTTCAATCGACTTTACGCCATTGATTTCAATTTCAATCGCACTTGCTTTGTTATGCGAGTTGAAAGCATCATTTCCGGGCATTGAAATTTTGCCTTCACTGCCTATAACTTCAAAATAAAGAGTGTCAGGCGTGTTCATCGAAGTAAGCGTTACCGCTTTAGCAGATCCAATTTGAAATGAAGTTTCAACACTTTCATCACAACCACTTGGGTGCCACTTAACTTTGGTAGTTATATTAGACGTTGGCGCAAAATCCATAAGCCACAATGGCGCGGCAACGGAATATGGACCAAGGTCATATAAACCTCCCCCACCTAATTCGTAAACCGCGCGTATATTTGCGGGATCTAAACCGTCGTAGGTAAATCCACTGCGAATGGATATAACATCACCGATGGCACCTGATGAAACTAATTTCTTAAATGCAATAGTGCGCGGATGCCAGCGATTCCAACTGGCTTCCATAAATAATTTACCAGTTGATTTAGAAACTTCTATCGCATCGCCAACTTCTTTGGCGCTCATAGCAAGTGGTTTTTCGCACAAGACGTGTTTACCCGCTTGCATTGCCTTAATAGACCATGGAATATGAAGTGAATTTGGTAGCGAGATATATACCGCTTCAACGCTGGGATCGGCAATTAAATCAGCGTAATTGCCATAAACCTTTCCAGTTGGGGAAAGTGATTTTGCTCGGTCTATATCGGTGCCTGCAACAGCATAAATCTCACCGAAATTAGAATTCAGAAGCGCTGGATAGAGCGCTTTCTTTGCAATATTTCCAGCACCTATAAATCCCCAACGTATTTTTTCCATTTGGCGAGCATACTGCCTACTTGTATCTTCGGTTTAATTCTCGAGAAATTCGATTCTCTCCATTAGGGTTGCAATATGGAAGAAATTCTAGAGCGTGCACCAGTAAAGCGAGTTGCCGAAGCGCTGGAGCGCTTTGGTATCACAGGAAAAATTCATGTCTTAGCTGATTCGGCCAGAACTGCAATACAAGCTGCCGATGCGTTGGGTATTGAAGTTGGGCAAATCGCGTCATCACTTATTTTTAAACTTCCAGATTCAAAAGCGCTTCTGGTCATTACAAGTGGCAGACATCGTGTTGATACAGATTTAGTTGCTAGTCAACTTGGAATCGAAAAACTTGATCGCGCCGATGCGGACTATGTAAAAGAGATTAGTGGATTTTCAGTCGGTGGAGTTAGTCCATTTGCTTGGACAAATCCGCCTTCCAAAATATTAATAGATCAAGCTTTAGAAGATTACGAAGTAGTGTGGGCCGCTGGCGGACATCCGCACGCAGTTTTTCCTACAACATTTACCGATCTGCTTCGCGTAACTGGTGGTCAAAAAGCACTCGTGAGTAATCAATGATTCTTAGTGCCGGAGTCGCTAGGTGATTGTTGCTGCATACTTTTGGCGAATCGATGCGCGCAAAATTCCATTTGCACTTCTGCGCATGGCTTTAGATAGGCGGGTACTTCGTCGCAGCAAGGGTGTGACTTTTGCAAAATTACTCGGATGCGGCAAAGGAGAAACTTTTACGCCAGCAGATGCCGACCCAAGACGTTGGGGATTTTTGATCTGTATTGATGAAGACGAACTTAGTAACTTTGATCAATCAAGATTAGTCACAAGATGGCGCAAAAATTCAACCTCTGAATTTCGCGCACTTCTTGAAACTATTTCTTCTCATGGCAAATGGTCAAATAAGCAACCTTTTATTGCCAAAATTAATTCTCACGACGGCCAAGTCGTTGCAATCACCAGAGCGCGTATTAAATGGTGGCAAAACTTTCGATTCTGGAAGGCAGTCCCTCCAGTTACTTCAAGTTTGAAGGCGAGCGAAGGTTTAATCAGCGCAATTGGAATTGGTGAAGCCCCAATCGGATTACAAGGAACTTTCTCGCTCTGGCAATCAAGTCAGGCTCTAAAAGAATTTGCTTACAATGGCACGGCTCATCAAAGCGCGATCATGGCCACGCAGAAGTATCGGTGGTACTCAGAAGAGCTATTTGCCAGATTTGCTGTGAAAGAAATCCGAGGCCGAATTCTCGATTAACTACCTGCCTAGGGCAGACTTACCCCATGTCGATTCGCCATTACACACCGCGGCGCAATAAACGGCGAGGCATTTCTTCCAAAGCTAATATTTTCCTTCTCTTCGTTTTAAGTATTGCAGTTTTATTGCAAATTATTTACCCCTTAATAGATGGTGAAGCGCTGCGACTTGCAACGATCTCAGCGGTTTACTGGGGCGCTGGTGCGATGTCGTTACATGCTCTGTATTCATATGGTGCGCGTTATGCATTTACTTATCTTGGTTTTACACTTTTCTTTGCTTTTATAGTTGAAGTAATCGGAATCAGAACAGGCTGGCCATTCGGGCAATATTCATACGATGGTTCACTTGGTTACCAAATATTGGATGTACCAATCGTCGTGCCTTTTGCTTGGGTGATGATTTCGCATCCACTTCTCATCGCTTCGCGCAGAGTAGCACCACGATGGGTTTTTCTATATGGTGGTTTTTCACTCATGGCTTGGGATCTTTTCTTGGAGCCACAAATGGTTTCTGCAGGGCGATGGACTTGGGTTTTTTCTGGCCCGCATGTTCCATACCAAAAAGAAATTCCATTATCGAATGCCTTTGGTTGGCTGCTAAGCGGAATAGCCCTAATGGCGATACTTCATATGATTCTTCCTAAGGAGCGGCGAAAAATTGGTGCAAGTTTTGCGGCCGTTGATTTCTTTTTAGCTTGGACTTGGTTTTCCGGTGTGATTGGAAATCTCTTTTTCTTTCACCGCTCTGGTGTTGCACTTTTCGGTGGGTTGGTTTATGGCATGGCCCTTGCCCCATACTTTATTTCTAGATGGCTTGGTAGACCGTAAAGATCTATGCTGCAAATTTCATTCCTGTTTTCACTCGTTCTTTTGATTCTCTCCTTAACCAACACTTTTTTGATTCGCAGGCCAAAAGTTGGGGCCCAGATACAATTACCATTAAGTGTTCTTATTCCAATGCGCAACGAAATAGCCAATGTGCAATCTTTGATTCAAGCACTTAAAAATCAAGAGGGCCTAACTAATGCAGAATTTATTTTCTTGGACGATAATTCCAGTGATGATACTTTTAAAGCTTTGGAAATTTTTACTAAGGATTTTGTGGGATCTAGAATTATTTCAGGCAAAGAACTGCCCGCAGAGTGGTTAGGCAAAACCTGGGCTTTGCAACAACTCTTTGATTTAGCAAAAGGTGAAATCATAATTACCATCGATGCTGATGTAAGGCTGGCACCTGATGCCATTAATGCAGCGGTCAATTTAATGCAAGAGCGAAATCTTGATTTTATTTCGCCCTACCCAGCACAAATTGCAACAACGCTTTCGGGGCGACTCATTCAACCCTTGTTGCAATGGTCTTGGATGGCGACAGTGCCGTTGCGTTTCGCTGAGAAAAGCGCCAATCCGGCTTTTGCAATTGCAAATGGACAATTCTTCCTTGTCAGAGCAAGCGCTCTGACTCGTGCTAGCGGGTACAACGCAATTAAGGGCGAAGTTCTAGACGATATCTTTCTTGCGCGTCAATTACTACGAACTGGTTCCCACGGAAGCGTTGTAGATGGTTCTAAAATTGCCAGTTGCCAAATGTATTTCTCTTGGGAGCAAATACGCAATGGATATGGCAAATCGCTATGGAAGGCTTTCGGTTCAAAATTTGGTTCTGCGCTAGCCATTATCTTTATCTTCTTAACTGGAATTCTTCCTATCTTGGCAGCAGTTACAGGTTCGCCTTTAGCATGGATTACCTTTGATTTTATTCTTCTAACTCGAATCTTTAGCGCTTATCGCTCTGGTGGACGAATTCTTGATTCTTTCCTTCATCCCTTATCTGCCGGACTTTTAATTTACTTAATTTTTTATTCATGGTCTGTGCGAAAAACCGTGCAATGGAAAGGACGCACGATATGAAGATCGTCGTAATTGGTGCCGGCATGGGTGGCATGTGTGCGGCAGCGCGGATTGCTCGCAATGGCCATCAAGTCAGTATCTATGAAGCATCCAACCGAGTAGGTGGGAAATTACATACCCAATGGATTGGCAAATGCGCCTTTGATGTTGGACCATCTCTTCTAACGCTTCCGGCTGTTTACCGTGATTTTTTTCTTAAAACTGGCAAGCCCATGGAAGAAGTCATAGAAATATCACCTGTAAATCCTTCATTTGATTACCGATTCGCAGATGGCAAGTGCGTGCAATTTGCCAATTTATCGCGATTTGAAACCCTGAATCAGATTCGACGCAGTTTTGGAGAGGAGAGCGCTAAAAACTGGGATCAATTAATGCGCAGAGCAGAAAAAATGTGGGATGTTTCAAGAGAGCCATTTATCGAATCCGAACTGCGCTCACCTTTGGATTTACTTAAGAGAGCCTCACTTCTAAAAGATCTTCGCATTATTGCTCCGTGGAAATCACTAAGGGAATTTTCACAAGAATTTTTACCAGAAAAAAACCTACAATTTATTTTAGATAGATACGCGACTTATAGTGGTTCGGATCCGAGAAGTGCGCCAGCCGTTTTGGCTTCGATCGCATTTGTAGAAGAAGCATTTGGGGCATGGCATGTCAAAGGCGGACTTGGCGCACTGGCAGATGCCGTTCACCAACGCGCCTTAGATTGTGGCGTCGAATTTCAACTAAATTCATCTGTCAAAGAAATTTTACTTGAAGGCAAAAGCGTTGCAGGAATTCTTTTGGAGGACGGATCCACAATAAAAGCCGATGCCATCGTTGCTAATGCAGATGTATCCGTTGTCTATCAAAACCTCATTACCAAAAAAATATCTAGTCTAAAGAAAGTAAGAAAACAATTAAAGAAGGCAGATTCATCCCTTGCTGGGTTTTCGCTATTGCTTGGGATGCGCAAGAGCGAGAAAACGATGTTAGAACATCACACAATATTATTTCCGGAAAATTACGATGCCGAATTTGAAGCAATTTTTACGCATAAACGCCCGGTGACCCAACCGACTATTTATATCTGCGTGCCAAAGGATGAATCAATGAGTAAGGATAAAAACCTTGAAAGTTGGTTCGTGCTTGTAAATGCACCCACCCATGGTGCATGGGACTGGAACGATGAAAAGTTCAATCATGAATATGCAAATAAAATTATCGACCAGATAGAGGCACGCGGAATTTGTGTTCGCGAGAATCTAGAGACTTTAACAATTCGCACTCCAGCAGATTTAGAGAGAGAAGTTGGCGCACCTGGTGGTGCTATTTACGGAACTTCAAGTAATGGAGCCCGCGCAGCTTTCAACCGTCCGAAAAATAGATCGCCAATAAAAGGGCTCTACTGTGTTGGTGGTTCTGCCCATCCTGGTGGTGGTCTGCCTTTAGTTGGGATAAGTGCCGAAATTGTTGCTAATGCAATTGGCCGCGCGCAAAAAAGATGACTTTAATTAAACTCCAGACTTGAACCACTAAGAAAATAATTGAAAATTCGGTAATCCACGGCAGTGATAGCTGCCACATGATAAGTGCGATGAATAAGAAGCTGGCACGAACTGGACGCTCTGCTGGAGTAATCACGCCAATATCTGCAACACCAAGAGATGCAATTCGAGCGCGTGCATATTCTTGAACCGATGCCACGCTCCAGAGCAAAATACAAATATATGCAGGTGCGCCAATTCGGTAGAGTGCAAAGAGCCAGAGCGCTTCACTTATTCGATCAGCAACTGAATCTAAGATTGCACCAAAATTGCTGGCGCGTTTCTGAAAAATTGCGACGCTTCCATCAATTCCGTCAAAGAAGAGGGAGAGAACTAGGAAAAAAATTGCCCAGAGTGAGCGTGAAGTTAGCGCAGTTGCTAGTGCACATAGAAGACCAAAAAGAGTTAGATAATTCGGAGAAATTCTTAGTAGCGTTGCAATTAAACCAAAGCGGTAAGAAATCGATAGCCAAGCCCCGACGATGCCATCCGTTGGTGCGTTGTTATGCAACGCACTCCAATCTGCCAGAAATTCGGCTTTACTAATGTTGGGAATGCCAGATGCCACAGAGTCAGGGTAGCGTTACGGCGTGAGTTCAATGGAGCAGGTGACCCTTAGCGAAGTTCAGAGCGCCATTGAAATAGAACTGGCCCAATTTTTAGAGCGCCAAAGCCAATATCTCACTTCAATCGCACCAGAATTATCTTCTGTAGCACAATCACTGAGCGCATTTTTGCTAGATGGCGGAAAACGCTTACGTCCGCTCTTTGCATACAGCGGATTTATAGGTGCTGGCGGTAAGAGTTCGAGCGAAGTAATTCGCGCAATCGCAAGTCTTGAACTTTTACAAGCATGCGCGCTTATTCATGATGACTTAATGGATGGTTCAGATACACGTCGCGGTAAACCATCTATTCATCGCCACTTTGAATCTCTACATCAAAGTGCGCAAATGCAAGGTTTTGCATCTCGCTATGGACAAGCCGCAGCAGTTTTACTCGGAGATCTTGCATTGGTCTGGTCGGATCAAATGTTGAATTCATCAGGATTGAGTCCGGATGAACTCTTGTCAGTACTACCTGTTCATGACGAAATGCGCGTTGAATTAATGGCCGGACAATTTCTAGATGTACACGAGCAAACACAAAAATCAACAAGTGTTCAGCGCTCACTAAATATTGCTCGCTTTAAATCAGGAAAATACACAATCCAGCGACCGCTACACATTGGCTCTGCTATCGCAATTACAGATAAGAAATTGCGTGCGCGCATTGATGAGTTATATTCAAATTATGGTCTGCCATTAGGTGAAGCTTTTCAACTCAGGGACGACATCCTCGGTACTTTTGGCGATTCACAACTTACTGGCAAACCTGCTGGAGATGACTTACGAGAAGGCAAACGCACAGTTTTAATTGCAACAACTTACGAACGGGTAACTGAGAGCGAACTTGGGGAACTAGATCGATACTTTGGCAAGATTGATTTGGACTCTGATGGTGTTGAAAAACTTCAGGCAATCATTACCTCAACTGGTGCACGCTCCTATGTTGAGGATCTCATTGAAAGCCTCACTTCCAGCGCGCTAGGAGCGCTCAAACATGGCGAGATTGCAGATAATGGAGCTTCTCTTCTCAAAGAATTAGCGCAATTGGTAACCCGAAGAAGCAAATAAATGCCGGCAAGAGTTAAAGGCCCAACCGATCATGTGATCGTAGTTGGTGCAGGCCTTGGTGGATTAAGCGCTGCACTTCGGTTAGCGGGCGCCGGTCGAAAAGTAACTGTGATTGAACGCGAAAGTGTTCCGGGCGGTCGAAATGGATTGCTTAATAAAGATGGTTACGCATTTGATACTGGTCCAAGTGTTCTAACCATGCCATCTCTGATTAATGATGCGCTTAATTGCGTGGGAGAAGATTTAAAAGATTGGCTTGAATTAATACCGCTGACTCCCCTGTATCGAGCATTTTATGCCGATGGTTCACAACTTGATGTGCATGCAAATACCGCCGAGATGGAAGCGGAAATTGCCAAGACAATAAGCTCAAAGGAAGCTCTCGGCTATCGCCGCTATGTAGATTTTGTAACCAAGTTATATAAATATGAAATGGATGATTTTATAGATCGAAATATAGATTCCCCATTAAATCTGCTAACACCAAATCTTGCACGCCTGATTGCACTTGGTGGATTTAGGAAACTTTCACCAAAAGTAAACCAATTCTTAAAAGACCCACGCTTACAAAAGGTTTATTCTTTTCAAGCAATGTATGCAGGAGTCAGTCCGCAACAAGCGCTAGCGATTTATGCAGTCATTGCATATATGGATTCGGTCAACGGGGTCTTCTTTCCAAAAGGTGGGATGCACGCAGTCCCCCGAGCCCTTGCTGCAGCTGCGCAAAAGCACGGAGTTACTTTTAAATACCAGACAACTGTTACTAAACTAGAAGTCCTAAATGGGCGTGCCAAAGCAGTAATTACTAATACTGGTGAGCGTATCGAATGCGATGTAGTAGTAATGAATCCTGATTTACCCGTTGTTTGGCGAGATTTACTTGGTAGAACTCCGCTGTCAGTAAAGCGACTTAAATATTCACCATCTTGCGCGACTCTGCTCGTCGGTTCTTCAAAAAAATACGATCATGTTGCTCACCACAATATTCACTTTGGCGATTCATGGGATGGCATTTTTGAAGAATTAATAGATAAAAAACAATTAATGAGTGATCCATCTGTGCTCGTGACAATCCCAACGCATGATGATTCGACGCTAGCCCCTGCCGGTAAAGAGTCCTATTACATTCTTTATCCAACGCCGAACTTAGATGCGCAAATCGATTGGAAGATCCAAGCAAAACCATATCGCAATCACATGATTAAAACGCTAGAAGATCGTGGCTACATTGGTTTCGGCGACGGGATTGAAACCGAAGTAATGACTACGCCATTAGATTGGCAAGAGCGCGGAATGGAGCGTGGGGCTCCATTTGCAAGTGCCCACACTTTCTTTCAGACAGGTCCATTTAGACCACGAAATTTGGCTCACGGTTTTGAAAATGTTGTATTTGCAGGTTCTGGTACGCAACCAGGAGTTGGAGTTCCGATGGTATTAATTTCGGGTCGCTTAGCAGCAGAGCGAATTGTCGGACCTGTAAAATAAATGGATGAATTAAGCGCTGTAGGAATTAGCGATCCAGAACTTCGCGCTTCATATATTGAATGCAAACGATTAAATGCCCTGCACGGAAAAACTTATTACTTAGCAACACTTCTGTTGCCAAAATCGAAACGCCCATTTGTGCACGCGCTATATGGTTTTGCAAGGTATGCCGATGAAATTGTGGATGATTTGAATTCACAACTATCTATTGAAGAAAAGTCCGCATTTCTGAAAACTTGGGGAGATAGCGTTTTATCAGGGCTCAAAACCGGGAAAAGTAACGACCAAGTTGGCGCGGCTCTAATCGATACCGTAAATCGATTCGAAATTCCCCATACACATTTCGAGGCTTTCCTTCATTCCATGAGAATGGATTTAAGTGTTACTGAGTACAAGAACTATGACGATCTTATGGAATACGTCTATGGTTCAGCCGTAGTTATAGGTCTAGAGATGGTTCCTATTTTGGGAGCCCTTAGTGATGGTGCATACGAACCAGCAAAAAAATTAGGAACAGCCTTTCAATTAGCCAATTTTATACGCGATGTCAGTGAAGATTTAGATCGCGGTCGCATTTATCTACCTTTGGATGAACTTGCAGACTTTGGCGTCGACCGAGTGATGCTCGAGCGTAGAATTTTACGGCCAGAGATTATCTCGGCCTTGAAATTCCAAATTGCGAGAGTTCGGCAATTACAAAAGGAAGCAGCCCCTGGTATTGAGCAACTCGAATCAGTTAGCCGCCCGTGCATAAGAGCTGCAAGTGAGTTGTACTGTGGAATTGTCGATGAAGTAGAAAAAATCGGCTATGACATTTTCAATAAACGCGCGAAAACTTCCATATCGCGACGCGCCAGAGTTATAAGTCGCGCTTATATAAATGCAATCGTTGCGCGGGCTGCATCGGCAATGGCCATGAGATCATCATCTGACGGGCCAACCTCTTGACCAGAAATGTCGCAGTGGCTTAGGCAACAGGAGAAAGACTTCACCTTAGAAAATACCAAGAACGAGGCTGATTTCATTCTCAGTACGTAGAATTAACCACATGTCAGATTTAAGTGGCGAACTCATCGATGGGCGCTATCAATTAGAGCGCCAAATAGCCACGGGTGGAATGGCTTCGATTTATGAAGCGATAGATACCCGCCTTGATCGCAAAGTGGCAGTCAAAATAATGCACCCACACCTTGCTCAAGATGAAGCCTTCGTCGAACGTTTTATTCGTGAAGCAAGAGCTGCCGCAGCCCTTACGCATCCAAATATTGTGGCCGTGCAAGACCAAGGTTGGAATCAAAATGGAGTACCTGCAGTTTTCTTAGTAATGGAATTAATCGATGGTCATACTCTGCGCGATTATTTATTTGAGCGCGGCAAATTTGAAGTCAAAGATGCTATTAACTATTTAGTGCCAATTTTAAGTGCTCTGGCGGCTGCCCATGCAATTGGAATTGTCCATCGTGATATAAAACCAGAGAATATTTTGATTTCCAAAGAGGGACGAATAAAGGTTGCTGATTTTGGTCTGGCCCGAGGGGCTTTACTTGGCACCACGATGACGGCCGAATCAAGCATAATTTTAGGTAGCGTTTCATATCTTTCTCCCGAACAAGTTCAACGCGGAGTTGCAGATTCGCGAAGTGATGTTTACGCAACTGGCATAGTCGCCTTCGAAATGCTAACGGGAGAAAAGCCATTCTTGGGAGAAACACCAATCCAAATTGCCTATATGCACGTAAATGAACGCGTCCCAGCAGTTAGTACCAAGCGAAGCGATATTCCACCGGCCTTAGATCAATTAATTAGTAGAGCAACTAGTTCTAATCCAGATGATCGCCCACGCGATGCCCGAGAATTCCTTTCGCTTTTGCAAAAAATTCAATCCGATTTAGATCCAAAGAGAAACCAGATGAGTTTGGAATTAGATTTACCAGTTGCGCCTATTCGAGAAAAAGTGCGAGATAAATCTCGTTCAAAAGTGCGCGCCAAAGCCGAACTAACACCTACTACCACTGGCAGGCTAGGCGATATGGGCAAGGAAGATGAAAAAGTCGAAGAGAAAACTTCAGACTCTAAAATCAAAAGACGCCAAGCCAGTAAACGAGTTCGGCGAAATAGATACATCGCCCTAATACTTGCAATTGCACTTGGAACCACCGGTTGGTACATCTTGGTAGGTCCCGGTTCGCGCGTAGTTGTTCCATCTATTGTTGGCGGAACACTGGCAGATGCAAACACAGCCCTAATTCCTCTTGGTTTGACTTCCCTTGTAGTTGAAAAAAGATTTGATGAAGATATTACGGCTGGAAAAATCATTTCATCCGATCCGCAAAGCGGCGGAAGGATTGCTGCGGGTGAGAGCGTAAAACTCATTATATCTAACGGCCCCGAGCGTTATGTAATTCCAAATGTGCGCGGCCTGACTCCCGAGGCTGCATTAGAGCAAATTATTAAGTTAAACTTAAAATCTGGAACGCTAACGCAAATTTTTAGTAGAAAAATTCCTAACGGTTTTGTGATTTTAACTACTCCTGCTATTGGTCAATCCGTAAAACGTGATACCGCCGTAGATATCGTAGTAAGCAAGGGAATCGAAACTATCCAAATTGATTCATATATAGGCAGAAGCGGTGAGCAAGGGCTCAATGAATTAACCGATCTTGGCTTTAACGTTGATCCGACCTATGAATTTAGTGAATCTGTACTAGCTGGCGAGGTAATTTCTCAGCTACCAGCAGGAGGTGCGCCTGCGATGAAAGGATCCAAGATTCTTCTCGTCATATCCAAGGGTTCAGGGTACGTATTTATTCCTAATGTGTATTCATTAGAACAAGTCAAAGCCCAACAAGTACTGCAAGACGTAGATTTAAAAGTTAATATTAAGAAGACTGGAACCAACGCAACTAAAAAGGTAACAAGTATCTCGCCTAAAGTTGGCACCAAAGTTAAACGTGGCAGTACGGTAGTCATTACCGTAGGGTGAGCCAGTGATTGGAGATTTGAAAAAACCGCGCATTGGCGCACACACGCCAACTTCGGGTGGGATGGCTAAACGAGCACTGGGCTATGCCCAAACCACTGGGGCCCAAGTTATTCAAGTCTTTGCATCTAACCCACGCAGTTGGGCGATATCGCAACCGAATCCAGCCGCTGATGAAGAATTTCGAACTAAGGCTGCCGCCATGGATGTAGAGACTTATGTGCATTCACCATTTTTAATTAACTTAGGTTCACCAACGCAAGCGACTTATTTAAATTCCCTTAGCGCAACTGCATATTCTCTGCAACGTGCCAAAGAAATCGGTGCACTTGGCAGCGTTGTTCATACTGGTTCGGCGGTTGATGCAGAGCATGTTGAAAAAGCATGGAAACAAATCCATGAAGGCATGATGCCGATTTTAAATGCCCTGCCTGATGACTCCCCTTTTTTACTGCTCGAACCAACTGCAGGGCAAGGCCAATCCTTAGTGAAAAAACTAGATGATCTTGAAAATTATTTAAAAGCGCTCGAATACCACCCAAAGGTTGGTATTTGTTTGGACACATGCCATGTTTTTGCCGCTGGCCATGATATTGCCAAAAAGGGTGGGATGACTAAAACTATAGATCTACTAATAGAAGTGGTCGGAATTCAACGATTTAAGCTGGTCCACGCTAATGATTCCATGGATGTCTGTGGGGCGCTCAAAGATCGTCATCAAAATATCGGTGATGGACATATTGGAATTGATCCGTTTAAAGAATTACTCGCCCATCCAGCAATTGCAAACGTTCCTCTAATTTTAGAAACCCCAGGTATGGAAGAAAAGCATGGTCCAGAAATTACTTTGCTTAAAGAAATTCGCGATAAGAAATGAGTGCTCTTACCCATAATATAAAATTGAAATTGGCTCCACTGGCACTTCTTGCCGTTGCCGCTTCTTGGGGTTTCGCATTCCTTGTTATGAAAGATGCCATCGAGCGACAGAGCGTTAATAGCTTTCTCTTTTCACGCTTTGCATTGGCAGTTGTTGTGATGGTTGCACTAAAACCAAGTATTTTAAAGAAACTAGACCGCGATCTTATTTTCAAAGGTGGTATCGCTGGATTTTTCTTAGGTTCTGGCTACATTTTTCAAACAATGGGACTTGCACGAACAGGAATTGCGGTTACCGGATTTATTACTGGTTTATATGTAATTACCGCGCCATTATTAGCAGCGGTTTTTTTGAAAGTGAAAATAACTAAATTCACATGGTTTTGTGTTGGGCTAGCAACCTTTGGATTAGCTCTGCTCTCACTTAATGGCTGGAGTATCGGTACTGGCGAATTTTTTGTTTTGCTAAGTGCGTTTTGTTTCGGAGCTCATATTGTCTCGCTAAGCCAATGGAGTAATGGCCGTGATGCCTATTCAATGACCGTTGTCCAATTAACTGCGTGTGCACTATTAAGCGGAATATTCTCATTTGCCGAAGGTTTTCAAACTCCACCTGATTTTGGAGTTTGGAGCGTTATTATTTTCACTGCAATAATTTGTACAGCTCTTGCTTTCATTGTGCAAACATGGTCACAGGCACATATTTCAGCAACAAAAGTTGCAGTTATCTTGACGATGGAAGTTGTCTTTGCCGCCTTTTTCGCCGTACTTTTATATGGCGAGAGGTTGACTTTCAAAATTGCGCTGGGCGGGGCAATTGTTGTAGCGGCCATGTTTTTGTTAGTAGTTAAAGAAAAGAAGTAGGCTCATATCCATGGCAATAGATCTTCGCTCAGATACCGTCACAAAACCTTGCCAAAATATGCGTGCAGCCATGGCATCAGCCGTTGTTGGCGATGATGTTTATGGTGATGACCCAACCGTTAATTCACTTGAAGAGCGTGTTGCATATCTCTTTGGTAAAGAAGCAGCCTTGTTCACACCATCTGGATCACTAGCTAACCAGCTTGCAATTCGCATGCTAGTTGCCCCTGGCGAAGAGTTAATAGCAGAGACAAATTCGCACATTGTTCGCGCAGAACTTGGCGCAGCGGCGGTATTTAGCGGAATTACGACACGGACTTGGCAAGCCAAGCATGGTTTATTAAAAGCAGGTGATGCTCTTGAGATTGCACGGCCAGATTCTGGACCTTATCTAGTTTCGACTACGGCAATTGCAGTTGAAAATACTCATAATTTTGGCGGCGGAAGCATCCAGCCAATAAATGAAATCGCCAAACTTCGTAGTGGAGCAGATGCGATGGGAATTGCCTTGCATTTAGATGGTGCGAGAATTTGGAATGCCCATGTTGCAAGCGGTGTTTCATTTGCCGAATATGGAAAGTATTTCGACACAATAAGTGTTTGCCTCTCTAAAGGTTTAGGCGCACCAGTTGGCTCGCTCATGCTCTCCACAAAAGAGCGCGTAACTAAAGCACGCGTATGGCGAAAACGTTATGGCAGCGGAATGCGACAGGTAGGAATTTTGGCCGCGGCTGGACATTACGCACTAGATCACAACATCCCTCGCTTAAGTGATGACCACAAGAGGGCGCAAAAAATTGCAACAGCTTTAGCGCAAGTTAATTCGAGCTTAATAGATCCAGCTAGCGTTCAAACCAATATCGTTGGTCTAGATCTCTCGCAATTATCAATTAGCGCAGCCGAACTTGCATCACGATGCAAAGACGCTGGACTTTGGATTAGCGCTCTCGGCCCTAAATATGCACGTTTAGTTACACACCTAAATTTCGATGATGCGCAGTGCCAAGAGTCAATAGAGATTTTAGAGAAAGCCCTCGTGGCTAAGTAGCCACACTTTCTTACTTACACCGTAAGCATAATTTCCCAGCGCTCCCCCAGTTTTAACAATTCTGTGACACGGTACAACTAACATAATTGCATTCTTTGCACACGCACTTCCGGCGGCTCGAATGGCATCAGCTGAGCCAGCTCGCTTAGCCAAATCTGTATAGCTAATTACTTTTCCGGCAGATACTTTGCGCATCGCTTTCCATGCTTCCTGTGAAAATTTCGCCCCCGGCTGGCGCACTTTTATTGCATTGATTGCGCCTATATCGCCCTCAAAATAATCATTAATCAGATCAGAAATTATTGGAATTGATGTAACGCTTTTTATCTCTCTGCCAAAATAAATATTTTCTAAATTTGCTTTAAGTGCCGAAATCGTTGAAAGATTTACGCCAAGTAAAATTTGGTCATCAGAAAGTAAATTGAGATTACCTATTGGGGTTTTGTGAGTTGTTACTAGAAGGGCCACGATCTAAAACTACCGATCGCGCAACATCTCCGCAACTAAAAATGCTAGTTCTAAAGATTGTGCATGATTTAGACGCGGATCGCAAGCGCTTTCATAGCGAGTGGCCAAATCAGATTCAGAAATCTGTTCCCCTCCCCCTACGCATTCAGTAACATCATCTCCGGTTAATTCGATATGAATTCCACCTGGGTGCGTACCAAGAGATTTATGAACTTCAAAGAAACCCTTTACTTCATTCATAACATCATCAAAGCGACGTGTTTTATAACCACTTGGTGCTTCATAAGTATTTCCATGCATCGGATCGCAGACCCATAAAACTTGTGCGCCTGATTTTCTTACTCCATCGACTAGCGCTGGAAGAAGTTCACGAATTTGATTTGCACCCATACGAGTAATAAAAGTTAATCGTCCTGGTTCGCGCTTTGGATCAAGGCGCTCGATTAGTTCTATCGCTTGTGAAACCGTGGTTTTAGGTCCAAGTTTTACGCCAATTGGATTTCGAACTTTCGATGCAAAATCAATATGGGCTCCATCTAGTTGCCGAGTGCGTTCACCAATCCATAAGAAATGGGCTGAAACATCGTATGGCAAGCCAGTGCGTGAATCGATGCGTGTGAGCGCCTTCTCGTATTCGAGGATTAACGCTTCATGGCTTGAGAAAAAATCTACAGTTTTAAAAGCTTCAGGATCAACGCCGGCCGATTGCATAAAAGCAAGAGCGCGTCCAATTTCATTTGCCATTTCTTCATAGCGTTCACCCACCGATGAATCACGAATGAAACCTTTATTCCATTCGTGGACTTGTCGCAAATCTGCAAAACCGCCTTGAGTAAATGCGCGTACCAAGTTAAGTGTTGCGGCTGATGTGTTGTAAACACGCACTAAGCGTTGCGGATCAGGTGTGCGAGCAACCTCATTAAATTCCAAATCATTAACGGCATCGCCCCTGTAAGCAGGAAGAGTTATATCTCCTCGTGTTTCTAAATCATTTGACCGAGGTTTTGCAAACTGCCCTGCCATCCGACCAACTTTTATAACTGGCAAACTTGAGTGGTACTGAAGAACCGCTGCCATTTGCAAGATTGTTTTGATGCGATCTCGAATTGAATCGGCTGTTGCTGCCGAAAAAGTTTCTGCACAATCCCCGCCTTGTAACCAAAAAGCTTTACCTGCGGCAGCATCAGCAATGCGCGCTTTTAAGTTATCGCATTCACCAGCAAAGACAAGAGGTGGAAAAGATTTAAGTTCGGCAATTGCTTTCTTAATTGGGGCGCCATCGATTCCGCCAGGCCATTTGGGGGCTTGGGCAGCAACTAAACCTGGAGTAAAAAGGCTATCAATGGATGTAGTCATGAGGATAAGAGTAGAGAGTTAGGGCTTATTCGCGCGATGCGATTAACCAAAGAAGATCTCGGACTCCTTATATAGCTCAAGCGGAACGGTTTTTAGCTTTTCGGTAGCCGATGACAAGGCAACGCGCACAATATTTGTGCCATGGAGTGCAACCATCTTTCCCCAGTCGCCATCATGAACAGCGGTAATTGCATGCAAGCCAAAACGAGTTGCCAAAACTCGATCAAATGCTGATGGAGTTCCGCCCCGTTGGATATGTCCAAGGACAACTGCGCGCGCTTCTTTACCAGTTTTGGCTTCGATCTGCGCTGCTAACCAATCACCAATACCTGAAAGTTTCGGATGGCCAAATGCATCTAACTCTTTATCTTTTGTAACCATCTCACCATCTTGTGCCATGGCGCCTTCGGCAATGACAATAATTGGTGAGTAATGACTCTTAAATCTAGATTCCACCCAGTTACATACTTGATCAACCGAAAACTTCTGCTCTGGAATTAAAATACATGCAGCCCCACCTGCAAGGCCTGAATGAAGCGCGATCCAACCTGCATGGCGACCCATAACTTCAACGATGAGGGCTCTGTGATGTGATTCGGCAGTTGTATGTAAACGATCAATGGCTTCGACTGCAATATTTACTGCCGTGTCAAAACCAAAAGTGTAATCAGTATTATTTAAATCATTATCAATTGTCTTTGGAACTCCAATTACCTTAACGCCTAGCGCATCTAGTTTTGTAGCAACTCCCAAAGTATCTTCGCCGCCGATTGCAATCAGCGCGTCGACTCCGGACTTCGCCAAATTTTCCTTAATACGTTCTACACCATTTTCAATTTTAAAAGGATTAGTGCGAGAGGAGCCAAGGATTGTTCCACCACGGGGCAAAATTCCGCGAGTTGCTTCAAGATCTAATTTCATAGTCAAACCCTCAAGCGGGCCTTTCCAACCATCGCGGAAACCTAGAAATTCGTAACCGTATTCTTTAACGCCTTTACGAACAATCGCGCGAATAACTGCATTTAGACCGGGGCAATCTCCGCCACCTGTTAGGACACCAATACGCATTTCTATAACTCCAAAGTATTTCTTACATTAGAATAGGAGTCTACCAATGCCACATCATGTAGTGCGAAATCGCGCGCTTTTGGTAAAAATGAACTTCCTTGAGAGGATTCGCGGATGAGCCTTGCACCAGAAATCAAAGTATATCTAGAGGAGCAAGCCAGTCTGAATCTGCCTAAACCTTGGGAAATTCCAATCTCACAAATACGAGGCATAGCCCACGCAAGAATTGATCTAGGTGGAGATTCTGAAGCAATTTTTTCTTGCCAAGATTCTTACATTCCTGGTCCAACATCAGATTTACATATAAGAATTTTTAGACCATCGAGCGCTAAAAATTTACCTGCCATCATCTATTTCCATGGCGGCGGTTGGGTAATTAATTTTATAACCGCCTATGACGCCGCCCTCAATCGCTTAGCAAATAAAAGTGGCGCTGTAATCATCGCAGTTAATTACCAGAAAGCCCCCGAGCACCCTTTCCCAACTCCATTTAATGATTGTTATGCCACGCTAATATGGGCAAGCCAAAACGCGCAAAGCCTTGGAATTGATCCAAACAATATTGGCGTTGCTGGCGATAGCGCTGGCGGAAACTTAGCTGCTGCCGTTGCGCTAAAGGCGCGTGATGAGCAAAGTGTCGACTTGGCTTTTCAACTTTTGGTTTACCCCTGCATTGACCGAAATTTTCAGACTCGAAGTTACATTGAAAACGCCGATGGATTTGGCTTAACCACTGAAGTAATGAGTTGGTTCTGGGGACAATATTTGCAAGGTGAGGGCCACAATACAAATTCTTATGCATGTCCTGGCCAAGCCAAAGATTTTAAAGGTTTAGCACCAGCTATATTCATTACTGCCCAATACGATTGTCTAACAAGTGATAGTGAAAAATATAGCGAAGCGTTAAAAAGCGATGGCGTTGAAGTCTTTTATAGGCAATATCCCGGGATGATTCATGGTTTCTTTGCCAATTTAGCAATTACCCCAAAATCCATTGAAGCCATTGATTACGTTGGCGATCTATTAAAAAAAATTAAGCGATAAGGCGAGACCTTAATTAAATGACTCGTCGCAGCTGGATACTTTTTGGTCTCGTAGGTGTGCTCTGGGGCATTCCATATTTATTTGTAAAAGTTGCGGTGCAAGATTTTTCACCACCGGTAATTGTCTTCGGTCGAACAATTATAGGTGCGGCAATTTTGATTCCACTTGCAATTCATGAGAAATCATTGATGGCAGCACTGCGGGGTATTAAATATGTTATTCCATACGCCTTCCTCGAAATGGTAGGGCCGTGGATTTTAATCACAACGGCTCAACAAAAAATTACATCAGGGCTAACTGGTCTACTTGTTGCCACAGTCCCAATCTGGGCGACAATTATGACTTCTCTGTTTGGCGATCATTCTGTCTGGCATCCAAAGCGAATTTTTGGCCTACTAATTGGTTTCATTGGTGTCATAGCGGTGGTTGGAATTGAAAGCCTAACGGGAAGTAGTAATCCACTAGCAATTGGCATGGTTATTCTTGCATCGATTTTCTATGCCTATGCAGTCATTATGATTACCCGAAAGTTACCTGGAGTTTCAGGAATCGCAATCAACGCCGTTGCTATGGCATTTACTGCAATTTTCTATTTTCCGATGGCAGTAATCAAATGGCCTACCCATAGCGTGCCACTAAATTCTTGGCTGGCGCTGTTAGGTCTTGGAATTTTCAGTACCGCGATTGCTTTCGCACTCTTCTTTATGTTAGTGGCCGATATCGGCCCGGCACGCGGTTCGCTGGTTACTTACTTAAATACTGCGGTTGCCGTTTTGCTTGGAGTCTTAATTCTTTCCGAACCATTAACTCTTGGAATTACCATCGGACTACCTATGATTTTAATAGGTTCGTACTTTGCTGGGCGTCGGAAATTAGAAAGTTAAGCTTTTTCACCAAAACCTAAACGCTCTAACAATTTAGGATCGCGTTGCCATTCTTTTGAAACTTTAATATGCAAGCCTAGAAAAATTCGCGCATCAAGAGCGCGCTCGATGTCACCGCGCGCACGGATACCTATCTCCTTTAATCGCGCGCCTTGATGACCTAATAAAATCGCGCGCTGTGAATCGCGCTCCACATGGATAGTCGCATGAACATCATAAAAGGGGCGCGAACCTTTTTCGTCTCGCTCACCAAATTCATCGATGGTAACCATGATTGAATGCGGCAGTTCTTCGCGGACATCGAGCAGGGCTGCTTCGCGAATAAATTCGCAAATCAACGTTTCTATCCTTTGATCACTAGTCGTTCCTGCTGGGTAATAAGGGGGGCCAATCGGTAGATATTTTCCAATTAACAAGTTGAGCAAATCAATCTGGTCATAAACTTGCGCCGACACTGGGACGATTTCATCCCAAGTAAAGCCTTTAGCCAATTCCATAACGCCAAGCAAGCGAGATGCTAACTTCGCTTTAGATAATAAATCTGTCTTCGTAATCACCGCGAATTTTTTAGCCTTTGCGTGTTTTGCAATTTCTTGTGCCAAGAAAAGATCGCCCGCTCCTGAAGTTTCATCGGCCGGTATACACATGATGATGACATCTACTGAATCCATACTCTCGCCGATAACGGCATTTAGGCGATGGCCAAGCAGAGTCTTTGGTTTATGAATTCCGGGAGTATCAACTAATACGGCTTGGAAATTTAGGCCGTGAACAATTCCACGAATCGCATTTCGAGTTGTATTTGGGTGATGCGATGTAATTGCTATTTTGCTGCCCACTAGCGCGTTGATGAGAGTGGATTTTCCAACGTTTGGGCGCCCAACGATTGCTACGAAGCCCGAACGGAAATCACTCATTAGGTTATTCTCTCACTTAAATGTGCTGAGAAACTCCACTGCATCAGCAACGGATGTAACGATTTCAGCGGCGCGTTCTCCGATTAATCTGTGACACCCTTCAGAAGTTGGAGAATTAATTGGCCCTGGAATCGCCATTACGGGACGCATTAACTCTGCAGCATCACGCGCAGTGCGAAGCGAACCACTCCTAAAGGCTGCTTCTACAACTAGCGTGCCCTGCGAAAGCGCAGCAATGATTCGATTACGAGTTAGAAATCGATGCGGCAGCGCTGGCGTACCTGGCATAACTTCACTAACGATTGCGCCCTCTTCGGCAATTTCTGCAAATAACCGGGCATTGCCTGCGGGGTAATTAATATCAATTCCTGATGCAATTACAGCAACGCTAATGCCTTCGGCAATTAAGGCACCTTTGTGGGCAAATGAATCAATTCCGTAGGCTCCCCCGCTAATGATTACCCATTCGCGATCAACGAACCCTGCGGCAAAATCTCCAGCAATTCGTGCGCCATATTGGGTCGGATTTCGAGTTCCAACTATTGCTAAACCTTTTGCCGATAGCGCAGATAAATTCCCCTTTACGATCATGGCAATAGGTGGGGCGGCTAAATCATCGACTGATAGTGGCCAATCTTTATCTTGCGGAGTTAAAAAATAGCCACCGATTTTTGCAATTTTCTCTAACTTGGAATCAGCGTTACCAGATTTAACGCAGTGGATGACTTTGGCAAACTTAATTGGGTCATAAGTACCGCTAATTATTTTTTCATAAACGCCAATGCAGCCATGTGTAAATATTTCATTTGTCCAAAAATATGTTCCACCTTCTATTGCATCAAAGAGCAATACCCGCGCTTGAATTTCTTTCATATTTCAACGCCTCCCCGAAGTCTGTGTGCCTCAATAACGTCATCTAATGTGGGAGTTGGATGGCCATGTAAATCGGCTAGCGTCCAAGCTAGGCGAATTATTTTGTGTAATCCACGCGCAGTTATATGTTCCTTATCTAGCTCATCGTGCAAAAAATTCATGGCGGCCCGCTCGGGTGCAAATATTGTGCGCAGTGCGCGACTTGGAATTTGAGAATTAAGTGACCAACCATGGTCGGCAAATCGCGCCGATGCTACTTCGCGCGCGGCGATAACTCGCGCTCGAATACTGGCACTACTTTCACCCAAATCTGTACGAGCCATATCCACGCGACCAACTGGTTCAACATGTACCCGTAAATCAATTCGATCCATTAAGGGTCCGGAAAGTTTTCCCAAATAACGACGCACTTGTTGTGATGTGCAGGTGCAATTTCGACCGCGACCAGTAAATTTTCCGCAAGGACAAGGATTAGCGGCAAGTACAAGTAAGAACTGCGCCGGAAAAGTTAAATTGCCAATACTTCGCGCAATTGTGATGGTGCCGGATTCCAAAGGTTGACGAAGTGAATCTAGAACTCCTGGTTGGCATTCGGGGGCTTCATCAATAAATAGAACACCGTGATGAGCAAGTGAGCATGCCCCCGGTCTAATTACATGTGTGCCGCCACCAACCATCGCAATTCTCGTTGTTGTGTGGTGCGGAGAAATAATCGGTGCCATCAAGGAAATGGGAGAACGCGTTGCAAATGTGTCTGCAATTGAATGTATAGCAGTTACTTCTAGGGCTTGGGCAATCTCTAATTTCGGCAAAATTGTTGGAATGCGCTCTGCAATCATTGTTTTACCAGCACCTGGTGGACCAACTAATAAAAGGTGATGTCCACCGCTGGCAACAACTTCAGCCGCTAATCTTGCAGCGCTCTGTCCTGCCACATCGGCGAAATCCAATAGGTCATCGCTCTCTTGCCATTGCAGATCAAGTGCAATCGCTTCATTTCGCTCGCCAGTTCGAAGCCAGCGCAACACTTCTTTTAAGTGTGACATTGCAATTACGCTCATTCCTAAGATTAATGCAGCCTCCTGCGCATTTGATTGCGGAACAACTGCAATTTTCGCGCCTGCTTTTTGCGCAGCCATAAGCGCGGGTAAAACTCCACGCACGGAACGAATTCGTCCATCAAGTGAAAGTTCGCCTAAGAAAACAATTTCAGAAATTCGCTCGGCCGCAATAGTTTCATTTGCAGCTAAGAGGGAAATGCAGATTGCTAAATCAAAACTCGAGCCGCTTTTAGGCAGCCAAGCCGGTGATAATGAGACGGTTACTTTGCGATTTGGCCATACTTCATTGCAATTTACAATGGCAGAGCGCACCCGATCGCGCGATTCCATCAGGGCGCTATCAGGCAGGCCGAGTAATGAATATGAAGGCAGGCCATCGGCAATATCGACTTCAACGTTAACAAGGTTTCCTTGCAATCCCAAAAGTGCAACGCTTTGAGTTTGAGCAAGGCTCATAATATGTTGGCCCGATATTCAATAGTGTGAGTACCATCGCGCGCGATTAATACTGCAGCCACATCTATTCGATATTGCGAGCCAAAACAGCGATGCGTGGCCAGCCAAGCCAACGCTAAACGTTGAATGCGATGGGCTTTTTCATTTGTGATGGCCTCCAACGGGTGACCAAAAGCCGTAGAAGTTCGAGTTTTCACTTCGATGAAGATGAAAATACCTTCGGAATCGAGTGCGACTATATCTATTTCGCCTTCACGGATTTGCCAATTGCGTTCGACGATTTCATTTCCGCGTGCGGTTAAGAATTGCGCAATGACTTCTTCGCCAAATGCACCAGTAGTTCTATTTAATGATTTCTTGCCTTTTTTAACCTTTGTATGTGTCATAGCTGGGCAGAGTAAAGCGGGGCTCTGTCAAAAAATGAAGCAAAAAATATTGGTGTGGGTCAGCCTTACTTGTTGATAAGACTTGCAATATTTGCAAATGAATTGCGGTGTTCTATGCACGGTCCGTAGCTTTGCAGCGCTTTAGTATGGCGCGCCGTGATATATCCCTTGTGTGATGCAAAACCATATAGCGGATAAGTCGCATCAAGTTCGCGCATAATTCGATCACGCGTTACTTTTGCAACGATTGATGCTGCGCTAATGCAAACTACAACTTGATCGCCTTTCCAGACTGCTAAATTTGGTATTCCTAAACCTGCAATGGCATATCCATCGGTTAGGACATAAGCAGGTTCGATATTTAAGCCAAAGACTGCCCGGCGCATTCCGTCAAGATTTGCTGCATGGACTCCGCTGGTATCAACCTCTTTTGCGGCAATTACAACAATGCTTATTGACTCCGCAATCGAGGTAATAAGTTCAAAAATTTCTTCGCGCTTATTTTCTGGAATTTCCTTTGAATCTCGAACTACCAATAATTCTTTTGCAAATGGATCTTTTAAAATAACTGATGCCACGACTAGCGGACCTGCGCACGCCCCACGACCGGCTTCATCAACGCCTGCAATTGGCGCAATACCTGCGCTATAGAGCAATTGCTCGATAACTCTCATGGTAGAAAAATTGCTTACTTGAGTGGATCGAACTTGCTGATGTATTTAGCGTTATCGAAAGGCCAAATAACTGCAAAAACTCGGCCGGTAATACTTTTTACTGGAACCATCCCCTTATTTATATCGTCTTGGTGATAACGCGAATCGGCACTTGCTCCCCGATGATCGCCCATAACCCAAATCTTGCCTTTTGGAACTTTTACATCAAAGGTCATATCACTTGGGGTATTGCCTTTGAAAATATAAGGCTCATTTGTGGCTTTACCATTTACGGTTAATTTTTTATCGGCATTGCAGCAAATTATGTGATCTCCTGCCACACCTACAACGCGCTTTACCAAATATTGTTTGGTGGGGTTAGGTAGAATTCCAACAGCGACCAGTGCCTCTTTTAATTTAGAAGTAATCGCTGATGCGCCACTGTTGTCTATATCGGGTAACCAATGCGCTGGGTCACGAAAAACAACCACATCTCCGCGCGAAATTGTGCGCGAGAGAAATGGAACTTTATTAACGGCAACACGGTCTTTGACTTGCAGCGTATTTTCCATAGAACCTGATGGAATATAAAAAAATTGAACCAAAAAAGTTTTAATAAAAAGCGAAACCACAAGGGCAACAACAACTAAGATTGGAAACTCCTTGAGGAGTGATCTCTTACGCGACATTTATAAAAGAGCTTAGGCTCGTGGAGTTTCTTCAGCAATAGCAGCTTCTTCAACAACTGCTGGTGCCTCGGATTCAACTTCTTCCACTACCGCCACTGGTGTTTCCACGATAACTTCTTCCACTACCGACATTGGTGCTTCCACTACGACTTCCGCTACAGCTGCCTCAACAACTGCCGGTGTTTCGGCGATTACTTCAGCTTCTGGAGTGGAAAGAATTCCATCGCCGTAACCTTCAATGCCATCGCGCTTTTCGCGAATCTTTGCAGCTTTTCCGCGCAGGTCACGCAGGTAATACAACTTAGCGCGGCGAACATCGCCCTTCTTAACTAATTCAATTTTTTCAATAACAGGAGTGTGAACTGGGAAAGTACGTTCTACACCAACACCGTATGAAACTTTACGGATTGTGAAAGTTTCGCGAACTCCATCACCTTGTCGACGAATAACGATTCCTTGGAAAACCTGAAGACGGCTTTTGGCGCCTTCAATAACACGAACATGAACCTTGAGTTCATCGCCAGCGCGGAACTGTGGGATGTCCTTGCGCAGGGATTGCGCGTCTAGCGCGTCAAGAATGTTCATTGCTAAATCCTCAATTTTCTTAAATTCTAATTTTATTTAAAGCAACCACTCAAAGTAAGTGGCGCAGGTGCGCTATCTTGCCACAGATGGGGCCTCAAGCGTAAATCGGTGCCAGTACCGCATGCAGAGCAGGCCCAGCCGCCAGTGTCAAAGCGCTATTTCCCCATTTTTTAGTACTAACCAGTGCGCCGGCCTCGCGCGCGATTAATTCCCCAGCCGCTAAATCCCATTCCTTTAGCCCAGTCTCCATATATGCATCTAACGCTCCCATCGCAACGTGGCAGAGATCAACTGCGGCTGCGCCATTTCTGCGCAAATCGCGAATTTGCGGCAACAAGTCGCTAACAATTTTTAATTGAGCCACTCGATCGGCCGTGTCATAAGCAAATCCAGTTGCAATTAAGGCGCTATTTAATCCGATTGGGTCATTGCATTTGATAGCGTAATTATTATAAAAAGCACCGCCACCGCTAGTTCCATGCCATACCGAATTAATAGTGGGTGCATTAACGACCCCGACTAAAGTTTGATTTAAATCTTTGGCGGCGATACTTACATTCCACCCAGGTAAACCATAGAAATAATTTACTGTTCCATCTAATGGATCAATAACCCAAGTAATTCCGCTTGAACTTTCCCTGGAAGCGCCTTCTTCGCCGATGATTCCATCATCAGGGCGAACGGCAAGAATGCTGGAAACTATGAGCTCTTCACTGGCCTTATCCATCTGTGTTGCAAAATCCATTGCCGAACTTTTCATACTTAAATCAAAAGTAGCGGGGCGTTGCATCAATAAATCTGCTGCTTCTTGGCCAACCCGCATTGCCAACTTTAATAACTCATCTAACTCACAAGTTCTATCGCTCACCTAGAGAGTCTACCGTTGGATTAGACTCCGCCTCATGTTCCAGACATATGGCGCTCTCTTTAAGACCCCTGGTGGCCTTAAATTCTCGCTAGCTGGCCTAGTTGGAAGAATGCCAATTTCGATGGACTCTCTTTCCTTAGTTTTTATCGTTGTTGCCGCAACCAACTCTTACGCAATTGCTGGAGCGCTTAGCGCAGTTGCAGCAATTGTTATGTCAATTGCCGGACCGTTTTGGGCGCGTTCAGCTGATCGCTTTGGACAGCGAAAAACATTGCTCATCGTCATACCCTTGCGTTTCTTAACGTTTTCTATCTTCGTTGCGCTGGTATTAAATAACGCACCAATTTGGAGTTGGTTTGTCGCAATTATTGTGGCTGAATTAACCGCCCTAAATGCTGGCGGAATGGTTCGCGCCCGCTGGTTGCACGCACTGAGTCCAGATAAAACCAGCACAGCTGAAGATCAAAGCGATCGCCATATTGTTAATACTGCATATTCTTATGAAGGCTTAATGGATGAATTTGTTTGGATTATTGGTCCAGTCATCGCTACGGCTTTTGCAACCAGCATCGCGCCATCGGCTGGAATCATTGCTGGGATGGTTTTTATGGTAATTGGTTTATCAGCACTTGCAGCGCAAAAATCAAGCGAGCCACCACCCTCCCCACGCAATATTAAAAAACCCCATGCACCAGTAATTCGCAATCGCACTGTGCAAGCCATCGTTATTCCCTCAGCTCTAGTCGGTGGTTTCTTTGGCGCTATAGCAATTGCTGTCGTTGGATTTATGCAGACCAATAACGAAGCCTCCAAGACAGGACTGGTCCTGGCAATTTGGGGTGCCGGCAGTGCTATCTCTGCAATTATTAATGGGGTTATCAAATGGAAAGCAACGCCTGGCGTGCTCTTCATTTCCTTCTTAATTTCGCTAGCACTCCTCTCCATTCCTTTATTATTTGTCCATAGTATTTTTACTTTGACGCTGGCACTTTTCGTGAATGGTTTTGCAATCGCCCCGCTAATCGTTCATGCATACCGCGTCGTTGAATCTGCAGTTCCGCCCCAACAAATTACCGAATCCCTCAGCTGGGTTGTTGCCGGCATGCCAATCGGTGGGGCGTTATCGAGCGCAATTGTTGGTTGGGCCATCGATGCACATGGCGCCGAAACTGCTTTCTGGGTACCCGTGGGCTTTGTATTTGCAGCACTTCTTGCCACGCTGCCTTACTTCTCTGCTTATAGAGGGCGCATAAGTTAGGCTCGCAATCATGGTTGAGCTACGTATAAATGGGAAAACACCCGATGGCACCCATTTATCTTTACTCGATCCAGATGGAACCGAACATACCGTGCGCATTAGCGACACGTTACGCGCAACGGTAAATCAGCCACGCCTTACATCGGTGCCTGAAAATGAAGATGAAACTATAAGTATCAAAGAAATTCAACGGCGTCTGCGTGCGGGAATTTCTCCAGATGAAATCGTGCGTGAAAATAATATTTCAATTGAAAAAATTGAACGCTTCTCTGGACCAATCATTCAAGAGCGCCGATACATTATCGATCAAGTACAACAAATTATTATTCGTAAAGAGAGCGGCCGAGATCCAGTAAATTTCTTGGGCGTGGTTGTCTCGCGTCTGGCACCACATAGCGTTGATATGGCCGAACTTAGCTGGCAAACTTGGCGACAAGAAGATGGCACGTGGATACTTGAATTGCACTACCCAAATAATTCAAAAACTGGAATGGCGCAATTTATTTTTGATCCATCTCGCCGAGTGATTGCCTCAAACGATGAAAATGCACGTTGGATTTTAGGCGAAGAGCTACCTGCTCGTAACCAAGTTGAATCTGGTCTTGTATATAACGAAAGCCCGCACACTGCGCGTTTATCGGACTCGGTTCAACCAATCCGTGAAACGCCACGACTTGCTGTAATCCGCGAAGAACCTGATGCCGAGGCTGCGCGTGATGGAATCATCGGGCGAGCAAAAGTGCCAAGCTGGGATGAAATAATGTTTGGAATGAAACCAAAAGAGGACCAGTAAATTAATTTAAAGTAGTTGTCAAAAGTGGAACTTGCGATTCAATTTGCGAATTAGCCCCGTGATGTCCAATCATTGCGCTTTCTTTATCAATACGCGCTGGATCGATTAAAACTAAACCACCCCTAGCAATTGCAATCACATCACCCATTCGCTCTTTGGCATCTTCGCTTACGCTTTTACCAAAGAGATCTTGGGTTATTGCATCCTCCCGCGTTAATACTTGCGCATCCTGACCTAAATACTCTTCCCACAACGATGCGACTTCCTTGCGTGCAGAAATTTCGCTATTAACCAAGTAAATATGTCTGGCACGTGGTTCGCCGGCAATAACTGCGACGCCATCCATAAGCTGATTTTCTTGCCCAATAATGATTTTCTTTTCAACATTTATCATTCCATGATCTGAGGTAACCCAAATGCGGGTTCCCTTAGGAACTTCTCGCATTAGCTGCGATAGAGCGCTATCAATTGCGCTAAGCGCGCTCAGCCATTTCTCTGAACCGACGCCATCGTTATGACCAGCCCTATCTAAATCATTTACATAAAGATAAACAAAAGATGGTGTTGCGGCGAGAGCCGCCTTTGTCTGTGAGACTAAAGCATCGGTAGTATTTGCCCCTAAATATCGGGCTCCCCGAAATACTGCGCGAGTAAAACCAGTCTTTTCATATCGCTTTGCCGCAACATATGAAACTTGAATTCCTTGCGCACTTGCACGTTCGAATAAAGTTGGTACTGGTTGCCATTTTTCTGGATCAACTCGCTCATCCCATTTAAGTGCGTTGAGAATGCGTCCACCGCTGCGTGGAACCTGAACCGTGTAGCCCAACATTCCGTGAACACCAGGTAATTCTCCAGTAGTTAGCGTTGCCAAACTTGTGGCAGTAGTTGTCGGAAAAGATGTTTGCACAACTCCATAGCGTTTAAGTTTTACGATAGTTGGCATAAAATCGCCATACTTATCCAGAATATCTAGACCAAAGCCATCGATTAGAAATAGAAGTTCGCGTCCCATTGGACTCTCACCGATGCTTAACTCATCACTAGCACTGGCTAAACCTAAAGATGCAAAGATCGATGGAGTAATTTGCGATAAATGCACGCCCTTATCTTCTCACTTCATCGGCTATTGTTGAGACCATGAGTTCGATTAAATTTTCCACAGAAGTAAGTCAGGCAATGGCTAAAGGTTTGCCCATAGTTGCCCTTGAATCAACCATTATTAGCCATGGTCTGCCTCGACCTTCTAATCTAGAAGTGGCACGCGAAGTTGAAGCGATTATTCGAGATCGCGGCGCCATACCTGCAACGATCGCTCTGCTGGATGGCATCGTACTTATCGGTTGCGAGGGCAATGAATTAGCAGCCATTGCAACCCGTGATGATATTTCAAAAGCATCTAGCCGTGACTTAGCCATAATTGTTGCTATGAAAAAAAGTGCGGCCACAACTGTTGCAGCAACGGCTCATATTGCGCAAATGGCCGGAATTCAAGTTTTTGCAACTGGTGGACTTGGCGGAGTACATCGCGGGGCTAATCAATCCTTTGACGAATCTGCAGATTTGACCGCGCTTGCAAATCTAGACATCACCGTTGTTTGCGCAGGAGTTAAATCGATTTTAGATGTCTCAGCAACGCTAGAGCGCCTAGAAACACTAGCAATTACGGTACTTGGTTATAGGACCCATAAATTTCCAGGTTTTTATCTAACAGATTCAGGTTTTGAAATAGAGCACCGAGTTGATAGCGCCAGCGAAATCGCTGCAATTATCAAGGCTCGATCTTTTGTGGATACTTCAAATTCCGCACTAATCGTTGCTAACCCAGTTGTAAACGAATTACCAAGAAAGCTCCATGACGAAATTTTGGCTAGCGGTTTGGCGGGCGTGGCCCGAGATGGAATTGCCGGCAAGAGCGTTACCCCTTACTTACTAGAGCATTTTCACAGCGCAAGTAAAGGAGCATCGCTTAAAGTAAATATTGAAATAATCAAATCCAACGCTGCCCTTGCTGCCGATATCGCACTTGCCCTTAATTAATTTATGGCTAGCGTTTTATGCATCGGTGATGTGGCGCTCGATGTCATTGCACAAATTTCAGTGGCGCCACAACTAATTAATTTTGGAAGCGATACCCGGGCAAAAATAAGCACTCATGGTGGTGGCGCAGGCGGAAATGTCGCATCATGGCTACGAGTTGCAGGTGCACAAAGCCAGATTGTTGCCAAAGTCGGCGAAGATTCCGCGGGCAGCGCTCTTATCGCGGAATTCGACGCCCTTGGTGTTAACCACGCAAATCTTTATGCCAAAGGCGTTGCCACTGGAGTTATTGTTATTTTGGTAGATCCACTTGGCGAACGAACAATGCTGGCAGGTGCTGGCGCAAATTCACTATTGCAATTAAGTGATCTGCCAAACTTAAAAGGTTTTGATGCCGTTTATTTAACTGGCTATGCCTTATTAAATCCAGCAAGTCGAAATATAACTCTGTCGATGATCGCCGAAATCAAGCGGGCTGGGATTCCTATTTTCTTTGATCCAGCAACGGTGGGCGGCATGATCGCGGTAGCAACTTCAGAAATTCTTTCATGGCTGCCCAGCATGCACTGTGTTCTATTAAACGAAGAGGAGGCAATTTTTTTAACTGGAGCTACTAATTTAGAGACAGCCTTGGATCATTTATTAACTAGTTGCTCTGTAGCAGTAATTAAACGTGGATCCCTTGGGGCAGTAGGAAAAATTCGCGGCGGTGAAATGGTTAGTGCTGACGCAATCCAAGTCGAAATGATTGATACGACTGGGGCTGGTGATTCATTTGCGGCAGGTTTTATTGCAGCCACGCTATCTGGGAGTGATTTATTATCAGCTTTAGTTGCGGCAACCACGATTGCCGCCCAATGTGTTGCAATCATCGGGGCGCGCCCGCGCTTTGTTACCAGTATTTAGCGCCTCCCCTTGGCAGAATGCACCCATGGCTACTACAAATACTCCCACTAAGGGCGCAAAAGGAAAGAAACCAATTGGCCCAAAGCCAGGAGAATTTCCCGGAAAAATTGTTGATATCGATGTATCTCAAGAAATTTCTGAAAGTTTTCTAGAATATGCATACTCTGTAATTTATTCGCGCGCGCTTCCTGATGCGCGCGATGGTTTAAAACCGGTACACCGTCGCATATTGCACCAGATGTCTGAGATGGGACTTCGACCAGAGCGCGGACATGTAAAGAGCGCGCGCGTTGTTGGTGAAGTAATGGGTAAGTTGCACCCGCATGGTGATGGCGCAATTTATGACGCGCTAGTTCGCATGGCACAATCTTTTTCAATGGCGCTGCCCCTGATAGATGGCCACGGAAATTTTGGTTCACTCGATTCAGGTCCGGCCGCAATGCGTTACACCGAAGCGCGACTCGCTCGCGCTGCGATGACAATGGTTGCAGAAACCGATGAAGACACTGTTGATTTTGGTCCAAACTACGATGGCCAAATAGCAGAGCCAATGGTCCTGCCCGCGGCATATCCAAACTTGCTAGTAAATGGCGGTTCAGGAATTGCGGTTGGTATGGCTACCAATATGGCGCCCCACAATCTAGGCGAAGTTATTGCGGCGACTAAATATTTAATTGGAAATCCAAGTGCGACAATTAAAGCGCTAATGAAATTTATTCCGGGCCCAGATTTTCCAACTGGTGGTGAAATCGTGGGCATTGATGGCGTACGTGAAGCCTATGCAACTGGTAAGGGTTCTTTTAAAGTTCGCGCCACTATTGAAATTAGTAAAGTCACAACACGCAAAATGGGTATCACGATTAAAGAATTACCTTTTAACATCGGGCCTGAAAAAGTCGTAGAACGCATCGCTGATCTAGTTAAAGCTAAAAAGATTCAAGGAATTAGCGACATTATAGATTTAAGTGATGGCCAGACTGGCACCAATGTTGTCATAGAAATAAAAAATGGTTTCGAACCAAAGGCGGTGCTAGAACAATTATACAAATTAACTCCAATGGAAGATGCCTTTTCCATAAATGCAGTTGCGCTAGTTAAGGGCAAGCCGCAGACCCTTGGACTTAAAGAATTACTGCAAGTCTTTATCGAACACCGGATAGAAGTTGTTCGCAGACGTTCAAAATTTCGTAAAAGTAAGGCCGAAGGGCGATTGACTCTCGTTGATGGTTTATTAAAAGCCATTATCGATATCGATAAAGTCATCAAAATCATTCGCGGTAGCCAAGATGCACAAGTGGCAAAAAGCGCGCTCATCAAAGGTTTTAAACTAAATGATGAACAAGCGACATACATTCTTGATATGCCACTTCGCCGTTTAACTAAAGTGAGCAAAATTGAACTAGAAACTGAACAGAAAGAACTGAAAACAACTATTGTCGAACTCACAAAACTTCTAAAAAGTGATGAAACAGTCAAAGCTCAAGTTGCAATCGAATTAACGCAAGTTCGCAAAGATTTTGCTACCCCTCGTAGAACACGTATTGGCGCTGCCTAAACTCCGATACTCTTTGCTGTGATTTCTACCCAAGCCCTTGAACTGCGCGCCGGTGCCAGATTGCTGGTTAGCGGTGTCACTGTGCGCATTAACCGTGGAGATCGCATCGGTTTCGTTGGTAGAAATGGCGCTGGTAAATCCACACTTGCAAAAGTTCTAGCAGGTGAGATTATGCCAGCAGGTGGTGCGGTAAATCGCACCGGGAAAATTGGTTACCTGCCGCAAGACCCGCGTACTGGCGAAGAACAAGGTTCAGTAATTGAGCGAATTTTATCTGCCCGAGATTTAGATCAAATTGCACATCGCATGAAGATGGTGGAAGAAGAAATGTCTACTACCGAGGGCCAAGCACTTGAAAAAGCAATGGAGCGCTACACCAGAGTTGAAGCCGAATTCAGCGCTGCAGGTGGATATGCAGCAACTGCTGAAGCTGAAGCAATTGCAACATCTCTTGGCGTTACAGAGGCAGTCTTTAACAATGAACTTGGCACGCTTTCAGGTGGGCAGCGACGTCGCATTGAACTGGCGCGAATTCTATTTAGCGGTGCCGAAACGCTTTTACTCGATGAACCTACTAACCACCTAGATGCAGATTCGATTATTTGGCTGCGCGATTATTTATCCAAATACTCTGGTGGACTTGTCATTATTTCCCACAATGTGAATCTAATCGAAACTGTTGTTAATAAAATCTTTTATATCGATGGCAACCGCTGCGTAATTGATGTCTACAACATGGGTTGGAAACAATATTTATTGCAACGCGAACAAGATGAACACCGTCGCAAACGCGAACGCGCCAATGCGGAGAAAAAAGCAGAAATCCTGCAAAAGCAGGGCGAGAAAATGCGCGCCAAGGCTAGCAAAGCAGTTGCAGCTCAGGGTATGTTGCGTCGCGCCGAGAAATTGCGCAGCTCTCTTGAAGATGTTCGCGTTAGCGACAAAGTCGCCAAACTGCGCTTTCCTACTCCCGCGCCTTGTGGCAAAACTCCCCTATCGGGTGAGGAACTTTCCAAGTCTTACGGTTCCCTTGAAGTTTTTACAGATGTTGGCGTGATCATCGATAGAGGTTCGCGCGTTGTAATTCTGGGGCTTAACGGCGCAGGAAAAACAACTTTGTTACGCATTTTGGCTGGCGAATTAGAATCAGATACCGGAACCGTCGAACGTGGACATGGATTGAAGATTGGTTACTACGCACAAGAGCACGAATCACTAGATTTCGAGCGCACCGTTTTAGAAAATATGATGTCTGCAACTCCCGATATTCGCGAGCCCGAAGCGCGCAATGTTTTGGGCTCTTTCTTATTTATGGGCGATGATGTTCATAAACCCGTAAAAGTTTTATCAGGTGGAGAGCGAACTCGCCTTGCACTAGCTGTGCTAGTTGTTAGCGCAGCAAATGTGCTCTTACTAGATGAGCCAACAAATAACTTAGATCCAGCATCTCGCGCTGAGATCTTAGGTGCACTTACTGCATACAAAGGCGCGATAATTATGGTTTCTCACGATGAAGGCGCCGTCCAAGCCCTTAAACCAGAACGCGTGATTTTATTGCCAGATGGTGATGAAGATTTTTGGAAAGAAGAATACTTCGACCTAGTTAGTATTGATTAAAGCGCTAAGTGGTGCCAACAACATCGCTGCAATCACAAGCTCTACCACACCACTTAGATTGACCCAATAGCGCACATCCCCGATAAGAACCCCGGAACTATTGCATCTAGTGACTTAGGAAATGCAAAGTGTGAGATGCCTGTAACAATTAACATGATCCCATGCCTCGACCGACGTTCTTTGATTTCATGTCTGGCTTACTATAGGTCCATATGTAGATAGCATAAATTAGTATTCATCTCGGCAGCTAGTTTTATTACGTTAAGTGGTGATTCGACTATGACCATAGGTTCAACTGGTGTCAGCATCGCTGTCGTCGCCGACGTCATCTCCTGTAGCCATTAGATCTCGCAACTCATCCATTAAGTCATCTAAGGAACTTTCGAACACGTCTACCCACTTCTCGGCGGCTTCAATATTCTTTTTAATCGGCGTGTGGATTCGACGTAAATTGGCCAGTCCATCCAACTCGCGTTGCAATGAAGAAATAACTCTCTCGATGGCGGCAAAATCCAGTTCGCCTTCTTCCTGCGCTTGCGAACGTAAAACAATCCAGCGACTCCAGAGATAAGCCATGCGAACTAAGCGTTGATCAGGGTTCTCATCGTCTATGACAATGATTAACTTATTTCCATCAAACTCTTGCCAGACAGGTTGCTTCGTCATGTCGATACCGCGGGCATCTGACACAAAAACACCACAGATCGCTTCACGATTTTGCATCGCAGAATCTAGTTCCTCTGCAACTTTGTCACGCTTTAAACGACCTTTTGTGTCCCTATAAGACTTGTCAGTCTTTGCCTCCCAAACAATTCGAATCTCTTCTCCACTTGTGGCCGAAGGATTCAGCGTCACAACTTCATCACCAGTTTTATCACCAGATGGAGATGGAATGTCCCCCGTGAATTGCGCATCATCGCCATGAACAATAGATTCCAATTGAATCATTTGGTCGAGCAGTTCTTCAAAATCAATTCCTTTTTCGCGCGAGTTCCCATAGCTCTCTTTTGCTGCTTGATCTCCAGCAGATTTCTGCAAGAGCTCTATCAGTTGTGCGCTGATTGCATGGAAAGGGCTTGTCTCTTTTGTTGGGTCAAGTTCATTAATAACTTGGTCGATCAATTTAGTCTTGAGTAATGTGATTAGAGCACTGGGATTTTTTTCATTGGCCTGATCTTGTATAACTTTCTCCAAGTTGTTAAATGCGTCCTCGCCAGCCAGCTTCATGGTTTCTCGAACTTGCTTTGCAACCGAATTGAGCTCTGCGACATCTGCTGAAGCATTAGCCATTCGTTGAATCTGCATTGCCGTTTCAATCAAATCGATAAGGAGCAAAATCTGCTCAGGACCTTCTTTGGTTGAAAGATAAGCCGCTAATTCTGAGTTAGGAATGGTGAGATTCTTGATTACAACATTTTCTCCGTCTATACGGAGGTCGGCTCCAACAATATTTGGAACTGCGCGGACTGAGCTGGACATATAAATTAATTTCCTTTCAAGCGGTATGACAGATATTGGTTAACTCAAAATCAGAACGTGCCATATTAAATTGTTTCCGAAATCTTGATTACTGCTGCTAAACGATTAAAGTCCAACAAAATCTTGACTTCTTCACCTTTGGCGTAAGAATGATTGTTTTTTAAATGCTTAATTGATGCTGTAAATCCCGTCCAGAAACTTGGATTCTTAAAACGGAGTTGTTGATTAGAATTGAATTCTCCACATTGACATTCAACATCAAAAGAGTGATCTTTTATCATGACTCTTAGTTCTACCTTAGGGAACAGTACGCCAGCAGCAATTGTGTTAAGATTCGGAACAAACCTTAACAATATATTCGAACCTTCAAATTCAAATTCAAGGGTTGTTGGTTCTTCCGCGGCACGGGCGATATTTGCATATTGTTTCACAGATTCGGAATCTATTTTCTGGTCCGCGAGTGTCATCACAGCTGAACCAGCTGGACGAATTAAAGGATTAAAAATTAAGAAAATTCCTATGGAGTTCACATTTTTGCCATCACGCAAAGCAGCTGCAGTAATCTCATTACGATGCAACATTCCGGTAGGTGAATCTTGAAAAATCTCAAGTAACCAGGTGTCCGTTAACGACAGTTCGGGATCTTCAAGAGTATTGGCTTTTAAGGTCATATAATTTGGATGTCGGCCCGCAATTTCCTTAATGAGTGCGATCTGATCTGCAAGCGAACCGATCAGCGGAGTCTGACGATAATTAGCCTGCCTTTCGACACCGATTAGGAGATTCTCGGCACTTAATTCATTAAAAACCTTGAGTTGTTTGCCTAACGCATTTTCAAATGCTGTATCTAACGCGTTCGTTCTTGCTAAGACTAAATTCCCTGATCTGATTGAACGAGGATAAATTGATTTAATCGCCTTGAAAGCCTCAGAGTCACTTGATCTGTTTTCTCTTATAAACATGTTTAGATCAATCAATCCAAACTTATGTCGGGATTCACGGGCCTTCTGCGCTAATGCACTCATGACAACTGTTTTAGAATCCCAAATTGTCTCAACCGATTCAACTCGACTCAAGTAACGTTCATTTCCCAACACGCCTATTATTGCTTTTAATTTTTCAAGGGTTATCGGTTCATCACCTAATAAATCTTTTTCCTTGGCTCTCTCGATAAAATCTTGCTCATTTTTTGTTTTTTCCAATAGATCAATAAGCGAGCGAGTGGCAAAATTTTCTGCTTTCAGAGTAGCCAATTGAAGATCTAAATACTTGTTCTCAATTTGTCGAACTCGTTCTCTCGTAATGTTAAATTCATTCCCGATGTCCTCTAAGGTTCTTTTAGATTTCATCAGAGCGGGAATGCGTGATCTAATAATGACAAGAGTTCGATCATCTATTTCACGATAGTCGTTGTAGGTGAAAATGATTGCCTTGACTAGTTCTTCTAAATTTGATGCCAGATCAACCGCATCTGGCGAATATGTTTCCTCATCTTCTAGATATCCAGTAGATGTCGCAACCCATCCTTCAGCTCCTTGTGATTCGAATACATCAAAAACATTCACTAATTCCTCAATAATTTGTGCCTTCCGAAGTTCCCCAACATTTGGTGTATCCATCAAATCCGATAACTTTATTCCGACAAGGTGGGCATAAGAAATACCATTAATCCAGCGTTCATCGTTTGCCATGCGTGAGAGCATTCTATGTAGACAATTACTGACAGGATTAGTGAAGTTATCCCAAAGCAAAAGGGTTTCATCATCCCCATTGAAAGGCACAAGATCAGTTAGTAATGGGTCCATCATTTAACGATTTACCAATCCTGCTTGTAAGGCAATTACGAAGTGAGGGAGTAGCTGTTGCTGGCGTGCAAAATACATCGCGGCATCACTAAATCGTTCAGGGTGCATTTCTGCTTCACGTTCTACAACATAAGAAGCAAGCTGCTGTGCAAGAGTTTCACAGATTGTTGCACTTGCTTCTGGCGTGTTCTCGTTTTCAAACCCTTTGGAGGTATAAGCGCCAAATATATTTTTGAGGGATCTATGCTTTCCATATAGGCGAATCATTAGTTTTCCCTCTTCAATACTGGCCGTGACTCTTTGAGTTGGGTTATCTCGACCACTAAGCTCAAAATCCAATTTTGGATTTCTCTTATGGCCCGCTTCAGTAATTTTTACTGAAACCTTTGCGGTAACAGTGCCCACTGTGGCTGTTATCGTTACGTTGCCCTCTGATTTTCCTGCAATCGCAACGACTCGTGCTTCGCAGGCAGTTCCTGAGGAATTGGGCTTTAAAGTCGCAACTTTCTGGACTTCTAATAGTGGTTCATTAACCGTGAAATTCACTTTTTCACCCGCAAATACGATGGGGGCACGCAGAATCATAACTTTTCGTTTCTCCGGCGCAACACTCACTGAATCAGGATCAAATAGCAAGCCTTCTGGAATAACTTCTTCAGGAGGATCAAAATCTATAACGGTTACTTCGCAAGTTGCAGAGACTTCATTACGAGTTGCAAATATTTTGGTAGTACCAACATTTATAGCTTTAATTTTGATTATATTGCTAACAACTGGCAAACGATCATGCTTGACCCATTTGTCAGGATCAGGAAGATCGACAATTTCAATAACGTTTGTTCCCAATGTCAGAGTAACTTGGAGCGGACTTAAATCCATGCCTTCAGGAGCACGCACTGTCAGAGAAATTAACTCATTCTTCTTGCATATTCGGCGCGGCGGAATGATCGTTAAGTCTTGATATCCATCATCACTGCCAGTTTCAGTTGGAATTTCTCCTGAATCACTGGCATCGAGTAATTCTTGAAGCTTATTAGCCAATGTATTACTGAGTGCATTAAAACGATTACGTAGTTTTTCGCCTTCGCGACGTTGTGCACCTTCCTCTTCGGCAATAGCTTCCAACAAAGGCTTCAGATACGGCTCCACAGCTGCACAAAGCTGCATCCAATAAGGGTGCTCTCTTACTAAACCATCACGACTACGGCTAATTACACGTGTTGGGTTGAGATCAGTTTTACCACCCTCTTCGTCAACCGAGCGGGACAGATCATGAATTTCTGATGCATCAATGCGCCCACAGAACCATCCCGTCCCTTCTTTGCTTGATAGGTGAAAGAATGAATTTTCATATGTGGCACCGCGCCCACTAATAACAATTCCGTGACGAGAGTAATTATTAAGAGATCCAATTTCTTTCGCGAGTAAACGGTAAATGGTCAACCGTACAGGATCTTTGTATTTTGCCACAGGGATTTCAACATCAAGAACTAACTCGCCTGTTGGTGCCAATCCTTCAAGTCGCTTCTTTACGTTGACTCGATCATCATAATAAGTAACTTCATTACGATTAATTAAGTCACGCAATTGTACGTGGGTCTCAAGTTTTTCTATCATCTCTGAAGCAGATGGAATACGATGGCGCTCGTGGACATACAATTCAGCAGTCAGACCTGATTCATTGACCTCAAGATTTGTTTCTCGTTTAGAATCTTCAGCAGGAATATCATCAAAAAATTCCATCTGATACTCGCCCTGACTATTGATCTCTATAGAACTAAATTTACCCTTGTGAATAGATAGAAATCTTGCTCTGCCAAGTGCAGCAATATCTTTGGCACCACGGCCAAATAAGCCGCGCGTTCCCATATCTGCAATCGCTTTTTGGTTTTTATCACCTAGCTTTGTAAACGCTTCTTGCATTCTCGCTCCATCGAGACCACCGGCCTTATCTCGAACGATGAAGACGCCTTTATATGGGTCAGAAGACTTATAGTAAGCGATCTCTATACGACCACCACCTTTACCGTCATATGCGTCATCCGCATTTGTTACTAATTCAATCAAGGCGCGCATTACATCGCCCTTCATTGCCTCTTCGGCGTCTTGCTGAAAACCTCGCTGCGTGTACTCGAGTTGACCTTGGCGTTTACTCATTAGTTACTCTCCATTCAAAACTTTAATTTCGACAAGTTGGGCAAATTGCATTAACTCTTGATCCTGCAAAACATCTGCTGCACGCTTCACGTCATGCACTCTTGAGGCCCAAGTTGTTTGCGAACTTGCGGCCGAACACTGCAGAACAGATGCAAAATCAACAACCCCCAGATTTTCTGGTGCGGACTTGTATAGATTCCAAACCTCGCTATTTTTTATTTCATATCGCTTACGCTCGTGTATATTTGTTGCCTTGGAAGCCCGCACTGGTGAATTAGCATAAACTTTTTCCAATATTGTAAGATAAGTCTCAACCCAGCGCGTTCCGTCCATGGTCAATTTTCTAGCGTATTGATTTGCGTGATGAAAGAGGCCAACGTGCGTTGTTGCCTCAACTGACTGCAATGCCTTAGATACTTTTTTGTAGTCGGGGAGATCTGGTCGAGTCCTCCAACTCAATCGCGCAGGAGCAAGCTCATGGCATTTTAGAAACATATCTTCGACATCTATATCTCTGTCTGCACCGCCGAGTAAATATAGTGCAAACACCAATGCATCCTGATTATTCGGCGTTGTGCTAGGCGGATCAGTACGCACTTGCTTATTGATCATGGCAGGTATTCTTTCATTCTGAGCTTCCGCTGCCTAGAGATTGCTCAGTCAAAAAGGCTGTCTCTGACTTCACTACTTGTTTACTACTAATGATGTTGATAACCCCCTCCGTAAGTAAGATTCTTGTTATTTCGGTTGTGATTCTAGTTTGGCGTGCAATCACCCTTCCATTAATTTCAGCGTTCTTAACTAAGGATTTATGCTGCATGTGCTGCCTCCTGAAAGCTGTAAAAGGGCTGGCTTGTTAAATGGTATGAATTGCATTTTTCGTGCCAATAAATTCGCGTCTCGGTTCGAATTCCTTCATCCCCCGCAGCTAGAGCGCGATTACGTTGGTGTTTAGCCTTCGTCAAAGCGTGGACAGCCGAGTTGTGATAGCGATATCGTGTTTTCTGACAAAATTTGGCCTTTTGACCTTTTCTCTGAGGGTGGGATTTATTGACTTTCCGGATTTTTTGGAAGCTGTCCCCCTCAACGAGGAGCAGATCCTTTGTAATATTCATTGCCATTTTCTTTTCCTTTCGTTAGGTGGGATTTACTTCCCCTATTTCTTATGACGTACGAACCTCTACAAACTCAATGAGATTTGAGCTCCATTTCAAAACTCAGTAAAACAGCTATTTCTTGAGTAGAAAAAAAGCGGCTCACGCCGTAAAACTGAACTTCCTTTCTATTTGTCTGTATACTAGCATTAATGTTACTCTACGTGCAACTCAGATCACTGAGAGTTTATTCCCAGGGGGTGATTTATGTCCGAGATGGACAGACTCTCGCTAGGGTCAGCAACGACTGGGGCTGATATTGCCCAGAGCTGTTTGGCCTATCTCAGAGAGAACACTGCCAAACTGGAAACCCAGACAACACTAGAGCTCATTCAAGCGATCAAGGGTTCGAGCCGAAATTTTAAACTTGATTTTGGCGATAGAGATTGGGTGCGCCTAGCGGATGCTGCCTTAACAATTGGATCGGAGGCAATGGACCGGGTCACGCGAAGATTGACCATTCAAGGGGCGGCAATGGGATGGTCAACTGACTTTGACTACCGCCCATTAGCAACTCAAATCCACGCCGTGGCAGGACCCGCTCGCAAAATTAGAAATGCTATCGCTCACCGAGCTAAGTGCACGCGCGCTATTTTAAAAGCACAAGATTTAAAAAATTCGATAGGGCTTGGACATGAACTCGCTGGTACAAGATTTGCTACAACAGATCAAGTAAGAGATTGGCAAAAGCGAAGCTTCTACTTATTCGAAAAGATAGGTAGCGTTAATCCGAGATTCCACTTGATGTATCAAAAAGAATGGCTGAATTTTTGTGATGAGTATAATGCATTCAATTTTGGAATTACCACATACTCTACAGAGGGTCTTCAAAGTATTTTTGAAAAGTATCTTCTTGGACTATCTAAAGAAGCTTCAAAGTTTAATCTCAGGTGGGATTTTGTTGATAAATCTGATTCAACTACCAGCGCCCTTAAAAGTAAATTAAACTCAAACATCACTTATGACTTCAAAAGAAAGGAAGACCAATTTACAATTTCGATACGGATTCCTGAAATGAATCAAAACACTTATAACTCTGTTTCACTAGACCTAATGGAATTGATTGAATTGAAGACTGGCCTAAAACATATTGATGCAATTAGAGGTGGCAAAGATCCAGATTTACTGAATATTGATGTGTATGGTGAGTATGCTATGGGCCACATTAAGTCAGCATTAAGCGAAATCGAAAAATATTTCCAGCAAAAATATCCAAAAGGACTAAAATAAGACAAGCTACTCCTGGCGAGTTCATCCTCAACATCAAGCAATGCTGACAAGACATTCATCAATAGGTGGGCAAATCAGTCCCCTCTTGTGGCAGCAACTTCAGATTTGAAATTGCTGTAGTTTATTCCTGATGATGTACGAGCTGTTTAACTTGAGAAGAGCACAAGAGAGACGATAGCGCGGCTTCCCCTTTCGCGTCTTACGCGTTCAGCCTCTTTTCAATTAAAGACTCTGCATGATGAATAATCGCTTCGCTTGTCTATTGATACAGAAATAATCAATTGGTTAGACTAACTTCTCATCCTTCATTAACTTTGCGAACTTAGACCAGCGCATACGACGCTTATAGCGACCATTATTTGGAATCCACTCGATAGATCCCTTGGATACGTGCAACTCCCCTAATTTGCGCCCATTCTCTCGGATAACAAATTCGACATCCTTGTTAAGAATCTGTTCTGTGGGTTGACGCATTGTGATCGTGTGTTTGGCCACTTGTAATCTCCATTCTTTCGATGAATACAGAGTTCGCAGTTTGTACTAGATTCAAAGATACCACTGTCAGATTTATTGCTGGCGCCAATAGTCGACTGAAGTCTTACTTTTGGTGAATTCGAATAGATATTTAGGCAAGAAATAGATCAATCCGATTTCTTCGACAAAGCCTTGGGTCAAGCTATGTCGTACTCTGAGAAACGAATTTTACCGTTACTTTTGCGCCATTGGCCCATGTCGAATCAATTTGATTTATAGAATTTCTTTTTCTTAGTATGAATCTGTTATCTCGACGGCAACGGCCAATTCTTGAGCGCTAAAGCAATCATACGATCAGTTCTCTTCTGAATCTCTTTCTCGGTCCATTTGCTGGCTCCGATCCAATCGTCATGGATCTTTAGCGGTGCTGCTCTACCAACTACAGACGGATAACGTTGCTTTAGACTTAAACGTTTATTACCAACTTTTGAATTATGTTCCTTGGATACTATTGTCAAATTGCCCAGTAGCTGTAAAGATTTTCGCATTTTTGCTGCATCGGTTCCCCATGCTCGGAAATCCACATGCCACTTTTCATCCTTCTTTGGATAAATATGTTCAATTGTGTATTCGCTGGCACTAATTTTAAAATTCATGGCGTGTCTTCCGCTAAGCGCTTTCTCGATCCCCCTAAAAATTGCACCCAATTGGACAGGCTCAAGGAGCCCATAATCTCCTTTTCTGGATTTATTTTTTATCACCGCATCCGTTTCTAATTTTTGTTTTTTCAAAACAGTTTTTAGCTTTAATTCTGAAAAGTCAGAATCCAATTCGGCTGCAATATCCATAATTCTCGCTCGTAGCGGGGAAAGCGGCGTTAAAGCGAGAATTTGTCGAGCTAAGAAACTCTCGACAAGGAATAGACGCTTTTCCAATTCAGGATTAGTGATTTTTCCTCGGACTCTTGCGCATAGGTAGAGAAGTACCAGAGGATTTGCTGGATTTTTACTCAAGTCACGAATCGAATCCAGTAAAGCTAGAGTCCTGGGACTGAAGAAAACTTCCGTGCCCTCATATTTAACCGAATCGCGTTTTCGAATCACAACTGGCCAACAAACCATGGCTGGGATCAGCTCATCCTTCATATATCTAACTAGTCCCGCACTAGTTAGATCTTTCGTCATTCTTGCAAAATGGCTAGCGCCTTTAGACCGACTAATCGTGCCCTGGCGTTTCTTTTCTCCCTTACTGATCACAAAGTCATACAGAAAACTTATTCCAGGCTTTAACCCTTTTAAGCGCACATCTCGAATTCCATCCTCAGCCTGAGACCAGTAGTTGTTGAATAGATCACTGGAATGATGTGTTTCAAGGCGAATAAAAATTGAATTTCGAACGTGATCCAGTGGTTCAAGCTCCGTTCTCATCCCATTTAAAGTGTCGAAGATTGCCGCTACCGGCTCATCATGTTGGGGCTCGTGAACTAGTACAAATATGGACAATCTGTGAAGCGTCGCAAGAATTAATGCTTGGCAGACTACTGTTCCACCTCTAGGTACTTTTTGACCCGCAGTGGTTTGTAAAAATTTTTCAAAAATTGATTCCCATGATTCACCGTCAATTGGCTCTTTCCAGCCTGGAATTGGTAGATCATAATCTTCTGATATCGCATCTTCGCCCAGCCACAATAAATATCTAAAGTATCGATATGCCTGCAAAATTTGCGAATTGCGTAAAGACTCATATCGGATATCTTGCCAGAGTCCCTTCAGCACGATTTCAAGAGGTTTTTGATCAGAAACTTGAACGGAAATTTTAGATAATGTATTCAAATCAAATTGTACGTGTTGTTGCGTATCACGCGCGTGATGTACCAAAGCCGATAACCAGATTAAGATCGTCACAATTCGTTGTTGACCATCTATAACTGCATAATTTGATGGACTATCATCTCCCGGCAATACGAGCCGAGAATCTTTTGAAAGAAGTAGAATTCCCAACCAATGCTGTGGATCAGCTAGATTGGCTCCTGCCGCATTGTTAACATCAGAGACAAAACTTTGCCATCTCTCCGAATTCCATTGGTATTGACGCTGATACGGAGGAATAGAATAAATTGACGAAAGAATAAGAATCTCATTGAGCGACTTAATTTCGCCAATCATTTGAACCCACATTCTCGCTCGATACTTGCTAATTAAAGCTGAGTTAGATCCAAAAATCTAGCAAACGAGTACCTGATCAGCTACCTTACTAAGCGACCTTTATCCACAATTGGCAATGATGGAGCTTCAATCATGTTGTAAGTGTGCAATTCCTCGACTAGAGCATTGAACTCAGGTAAAGTCGCAACTACGCAGCTGTTGAGGCTAGTCACATGACCCGATTCTATTTTCTGCTGAACACCTTTAGCCTCTTTCTCGTTTAGGGTGATCAAAAAAGTTTTCGATCTTCTGTAAACAGCTTTTAAGGCTAATGATTCCAAATCTGCCTGCTTATATCTTTCACGAAGGCTTGTCTTTGCCGAAAGCACGATTGGACCAATTTCTTCTGCATAAAACATCAAATCAAACTTTGCATTTGGAACAAACTGAACCTCAGCTGACATGTAAAAGGGGGACAAACCTTCTTTAATCAAAACGCAAGCAAGGATCAGCTCGAAGGCAACACCATTCACAGCTGTAGACATACGGCTCTTCTCGACCTGTTTCCAGATATCAGCGACGTACTTGGCGGGGGGGCCGTATGGAGCTGAATCCAAGTCAGGTTGAATCTTCTTAATAATTTTTGCTGCTTCAGAAGTAGAATTAGGTCCAAGAATTCCATGCTTTACAAAATAGTCTTCAACTTTTGATGCACTCATCTTGCTCTCCAATTCAGTTCAAGATGATCAACGATTGCTTTAGCGACTGCCGTCACTACCGGTACTGCCACGCTGTTGCCAAATTGTCGGTACATCTGAGTGCGCGAAACAGGAACTTTGAATGACTTAGGGAATCCCATTATCGCCTTGCACTCATTGGCTGAAAGCAAACGTAAACCTGTAGGTCCATCTTTTACAAAAGTTCCAGTAAGTCTTTGAATTTTATGATAACTAGCGACAAGCGTTTTAACTGGAAAGTCACTCTTCTGAGAGATTACTTCGGGACGCCCATCGTCTTCTTTGTAAATGTAAACACTTTGTAGATGGTTACTTATTGAAAGGTCATTTAAACCCTTTTCGACGTACTTGCCGATTCCCACGGAGCTCTTACGGGGCTGAGGGAACACAAATTCATTTTTCTTTACTTTTGAATTATTGAAACCCACGATGTAAATGCGTTGACGTTTTTGAGGAACTCTAAAATCGGCAGAATCAAGAATTTTGTAACTCACTGAATAATTAAGATCTTCAAGGGTTTCAATAATTGTGGATAATGTATTGCCTTTATCGTGCGTCATCAAACCTGAAACGTTCTCAAGTAAGAATGATTTCGGTTTGTGATAGTCAATGATTCGAGCGACATCGTAGAAAAGTGTTCCTTGAGTTTTATGCTCAAAACCCTGTCTCTTCCCGATTGAGCTAAATGGTTGGCAAGGAAATCCTGCCGTCAGAATGTCGAATCGCGGGATCTCCGCCTCGTCAATCTTGGTTATATCTCCATGTGGAACTTCACCAAAATTGGTTTCGTAAGTTTGCTGAGCAAATCTGTCCCATTCGCTGGAGAAAACGCAGTCTCCACCGGCCTTTTCGAAAGCCAGACGCATTCCGCCTATACCAGCAAAGAGGTCTATGAATTTGAAGCTCATGTTCCTATTCTATTAGTCAGGGCTGACAAACTAGGTGTATTGAGGATTTTCAGCTTTAACTTTTGCAACCAACGTTGAGAAATTAGCAGGTAGAAAGTTTAGAAGATCTTTTACTTCCATGCTTTCGTAGTCAATGGTTAGGTCCAATTGACGACAGAATTTACTGAGCTGTTGGGGTTCGCCTGGTTTATCGGTCAAGTCATTTCGTATTCGACCAGTCGCTGGATCCACATAGAGTAAGGTCGAAAGATGTGCAAGTTTTCCACTTGCTAGTTCTCGCTTACCGGTGATTCGCTCGTGAACTTCCGAGAAGATCAATACTGAAGATACGCCTGCGGTAACCCTTGCAGGCTCTGCAAGCATTGACATGGCCTCATCGATATTAGGCCAATTATTTTGGAAAACAAAAAACGGGCCGGAAACTAAATGTCGGTGATATGAGCGCGACGATTCGGTTAAAACCCAGCGCTCTATTTCTTCTTTTTTCCTTGACAATGCACGCAAAATATTTCCTTTTAGGAGAGTTTCAAAAAGGGCTGCAGATAACCAATTCCAAATGAAGCGCTCTCCAGCTTTTGTGGCAAGTGGTTTTCCATCGCCAAAGACCTCCCACATCACTTCAGCTAATTCTCGACGGTTATTAATGGGTTTCCATTGAACCTCTGCGCCCATGGGTGAGGAGAACGACGCATCTATGGTCAACTCTTCGAGATCCTTGAACATTGATGGTGTTCGGTTTTTCAGAATTTCTTCAAATTTAGCTTGGCCTGATTCGTTAAAACATCTAATTGCCAATTTCTCTGAAACAATCATTCGTCACCTATTTCCGTGTTTGCTAATCTGTTCAGTAGATCTAAATTGGCTGTGAGACGATCTGAAACTTGAATGCTCATAGCAATTACCTCTTCCCGAAGGGCGGGCGTCATATTTTCCATAAAGCCATCTTCTTCGTTGGGTATTGGTAAAGGGTCAAAGAAAGCTTGCTCGCATCCCAAGCTCTCAAAAATCGTCTTCCAAATTCCCACGAAATACTGATCTTTTGGACTAGGGTCAAATACCAACCAAAGAAATATCTGTCGGGTAACATCGGACAAAATCAATGGGTCAAACTGGGGGGTTGAAAACAACTGATCATAAAGTCCGTGCTTATCCGAGACATGAAGAATTGGATATTCCTCAGAGAAATAGAGTCTCCAGGGGACATTTAAATCTGAATCTTTCTTAGTTTTGAGAGCAGAGCTTCGAGCGCTTTGCTTATCAGGAACTTCAGGAATCACTCTTTTGATGGATGCGCGAATGATGGGAATCAATTTACTGTCCATCTGCACGACTTTTACATCAATTTCGACCTCAAGTGGTTTTCTCATCCCTTGAAGCGAGTGGGTAACCTCAACTTTATTGCCAGTTTGATTCTTGATTTCATCACGCTTTGTCTCACCGATCGCCTTGTAGAGAAAGACGACATCGAAGTCGCCCGTGAGCGGAACCGACGACAAATCAGCAGTGATGCTAATTTCATACTCTCCAACCTGCAAAGCACTGGGGAATATTTTTGCTTTAATGACGCTTGGGTCCAAATCAATTCGATTTGTGAAATTTAATTTAGTTGACATCGTTCACCGCCACTATCAGGTCTCGGTATGTATCAAAGCCTTCAAATACGCATCTGAATAGCACTTTTCCCACTGTCAAGGTCAAATAATTTGCTTCAGCTGAAACAACTGTGACCCCATTCGTATTCATTAGAGCAAGGCGATTGACTAATTCAAAGTCGACGGCTGACTTGGCTAGAGGATTGCCAGTAGATAAGTCATATCCAGCCTTAACTTCAAATTTGTCACCAATTTTAAGTGTAGAGACCAAGGAAGGGATAAGCGTAAAACCATCTGAACTCTTGATAATTTCAAAATTTTCTGAAATAAACACTGGATTCTTGGGAGGTTTTGGAGGCTTTGGCAATGGGGTCGGATTTTTTTTCTTAAGTCTCTTTTTAACTCCGTCTAGCCTTGCGGTGTCCTGACCCTCAATAGGCCGAGCGCCATGACTAGTCGGGAGTGGAAAAGCATTGGCATAACGTGAATCCTCGACTTCGTTGACTTGAACTTGGATTTTTCGTAACAGCGCGATAACAGACTCACGAACGAATTTGATTGTCTCCTCGCCAGCTATCTTTGGAACAAATTTTCCTTGGAACTTCTCCTCTTCCGAAGACCATCTTTCGTGTGAAGGGCCTTCAGCATCCCCGAGTAGATCTGCCAGGCGTCCACTGTCGATGACAACTAGGGTTGAGTATCCGTCAATTTTTGAGCGGTTGGCGCTTGGAATAATGATCCCTTCGCGCACAAATGTTGAAGGTAAATACATACCTTCAATCTTTTTAACTAGGACTGAGAAGGAATCTCCCGCTACCGGCGTCCCGTCAGAAAGAGCAGGCACATAGGTGTTGATCTTGAACTCTAAAGCTTTTCCAGAATCTAGTTCATCACGCAGTGAATCCCGCATTGATTCGTCAAAGGAGTGCTCACCCCAGTAATTTCGGTCCGCAGAGGTTCCTTTACTTGGAACAATTAAAGTCGTTCCAGCTTGTCGTTCTTTAAATAGGCGACACAGCGCCAACAGTTCATCCTTTGTTTTTGAAGTTTTAGGCATGGCTTCCGTATCGAGATTTTCTAAATTCTCAGTGATGTTTTCAGAGTTTAGAAGAATTTTAAAGCCGGTCTCATCAATCACTTCTACTTCCAGAATACCTTCAAGTATTGCTACAAAATAGTCCTGCGTTACGCATTGGGCTAAATTGGTGCCTGTGAAATTCTCGTCTCGGTAAGGAATAACTATACTAGTTCCGTACTCATCCAGTTTTCGCTTTAGTTTCCAATCTTTCGCAAACTCATTTATTGAATCCACGTTTGAACTCGGAATGTGCATTGTTTCTGAGGCGCTTGAATCCACATGGATGCTTGCATCCTCATGCATCCAATGCGACTCTGGCAACCATTTCGACCCACCCAGTTCGTGAGTCCTAAGTATGCTCGTTCCAAAGAGCAGATTTGCGCCTTCGTCTGGAACCTTTGAATTGTCGCGTGACGAAAATACTAAAAAGCTTTTGATTCTAGAGGTCTTTGGAAAAACGATCTTTCCAACACCGTTCTTTCCACGGGTTCCTGTTTTTTTATTTGATTTTCCTGTGGCCCAAGTAAAGTAAAAATAACTACCTATCTTGGAATCCCCCTCAGGTAGATCATTATTGACACTACCTACCAGTCCGGTGGTATTAAAATCCTCCACTGCGATGAATAGGCATTCATCATCAAGGTTTGGGACATTTTTCAGACATTTCACAATTCGCTCGTACTGCTCGGCGAAATATTTCTTACCAACTGCAGCGGTTACGGAGCCGACGTAGAAGCGCACAAAAGCCATGTTGCATCCATTTTCGCGATCTCGAGCATCGATCGCATTTTGAATCGACTCACGAACGAGGATTGACTGACTAGTTAAGACGTCCGTATTCGTGAAGAAATTGGCGTTCTGACTTTCGTTTTCGACTTGGTTAGCACCTTTCTTTGTGCCCAACCAGCTGTTCTTGGCTTTCGTATCCACTGGACTCATTTCTTTAGTTTGAAACCTTTCGCTGATGTGGAAAGTTTTGGCTTGAATTGCACTTTGAGTGCGTTTATTTCCCTTTGTAGAGCGTCAATGATTCGTTTCGAATCCTCTTCCGTGTACTCATAGTTACTTCTATTCGACAGGTTGCCTATGACACGGATGGCGTCTATGGCGCGCGTAACGCGCCCTTCCGCCAAGCGAATGAAGTTGTCCCGCTTCATGCTCACTATTCCACCTCAATTTCTACTCCAACGCTGCCCCAAATGATAGCCATATTTGGTGATTATATCAAACTGACTTGCCCCATATTTGGGACAAAATGGCGCGTTCTGGTTATTTTGAGCGTCAAAGTGGGAAACCCACTACGCCCATAAAGATCAAATCCTCGCCTCTATAGGCGGTGGCATTTCCGGAATCGTCAACGAAAACTCTGCCGCCTTGGGGCTTTATTTCGAGCCATTGCAGGGCGAGATCCGTGGCCGCCTCGCCATGGTTCTCCCTGAGCAAAATGCTGGTTTTTGTGTCATATAGCTCTCGAAAATTCACTGAAAGCGTGAGTCGATGCGAACCCTTTTCTCCTTGCCAGACCGAACCAGGTTTGAGCGCTAATGCATCGACGGATTTCTTAGTGCCAGAAACAGATTGTAAGGATTCAACAGTCTTGCTCTTTACTAACGACTTAAGCAAATCTTTATACTGGCGTTCCATGTTTTCTTTATCTGCGAGCTCAGCCACCTTCGCTTGATACTCTGCTCTAAGTTCGCTCACAAGCTTTGCCGCTAAATCTTGCTCAGCTCGGACCGCGGCAATCGCTTGGTCCTTGTCGCCTACCTTTTCGCGTAATTCTCTTAGCGCCTCTTCTCTTACTGCTACATCATCTAAAGCGCTTTCAAGTTCTTGTTCTCTTTGTTGAATTTCAAGCTTGCTTAGATTTGCGACTTCTTCGAGATTTGCGACCTGCTGTTCCAAGATCTCAATTCTTTTCAATCCTTGCTCGGCCCCACCAAATGATTCGCCCAGTTCGAGTTTCTTAATTCGTTGAATCGCTTCAGCGTATTCACTGGCGCACATAGAAAGTTGAACAGCAAGTGAAAATTCAAGTAGTAAGTGAATTACTTCTAGTGCGGCATCAGCACTCGCATTCCCCTGATTATGAAAGTAAGCATTACGCGCGCGGGCAAGGAGATTTATTTGGTTATAGAAGCCTTGCCCTTTGGGTAACGTTAACCTTGTTGGCGAAGTTGAATTACGTAGAGGTTCTTTGAGTACCCAGTCTGGATCCGTTAAGTTATAAGGCGGAACGTTGCGTTGCCTTGCAAGTTCAGATACCCAATTCTTGCCTAAGATGGGTCCCAGTTTCGTATGGTAATGCTCCCCTAGTTCTTCACCTAAGAGTATGAATGCATCAAAAATTAGAACCCGAAACTGACCTTCATTTAACAATGTTGGCAAATTTAGAGATCTCTCTGCTGCGTTATTAGGTGTCATTTTTTTGCTCCCTTAAGGAGGGGCAAAGGTCTAGTTAAAGCAAAAATGGCGAAAGGTGCCATAAAATTTGCTGACTCGAATGAGCTTGCCAGCTCATTGCGTCGTCGCCCTTCATCACCAAATAATTCTTCACGCGTCATCAGCTTGCTCGCTCCAACCGAAGATAAGAATTCATTGACGCTCGAGCCAAGCCAACCTTCAATCTCGGCAAATGTAGCCCGCTGAAGGTTGCTCCAATTTTCATCGCCCAGTTTCATCGCACGTGTTTCGCAATAGTGCAATTTCCCGAGTGAATAAACCCCAAGTCGACCTCCATGACCAAGGCGTGAATATGGAGTGGGAGTATCGCCAGTTTCAATCACGCGGACATCGCGGTCTCCATTTGAAAAAATTAAATAAGCTGTTTCCAAGGCGATCCCATCTGGTCCAGTTACAAACGAAAGATGCTGGGTAGCTGTAATAGGTTCACCGCCGCTCATAGGTGTTGCTTCAATTTCCACTTCACCCATGTACGCAACCTTCAGTGATCCAACGCCGATCTCAGTACTCATCCCAGTCCTTTCAACTTCAGCTGTCGGCTCACTTCGTTTTGAGGTGAGATTTCGAATGAGTAATTCTCAACCAAAGCATAGGAAAAGTGAAGGGCTTGCCCTCTGATTGGAAAATAGGATTTGGAAGCCACATACGCGCGTTCATCAGCTATTCACCCTTTGTTTCCTCATTTGTATACCCTTGCTTAGGCTTCACGATATGGGCAACCCCGCCCGCCTCTTCATGCGTGAACTCGGCGTAAAGATCTGGATGTTCTTCCTTGAGAAGTTTCTCATCGAAGGTGGTCTTGCTTTTGAGCTCGCGTCCCCACTTGCAAATATTTTCTACCCCTGCTGATTCGGCGCAGTATGTCTTAACATTGGCTTCGGCAATATCCATGTCCCACTTAGCGACAGCTATAAAACCTAAAAGACGTAAGTTCTGTATATGGAGAGTTTCTTTAGAAGTCTTACCTTCTTTAACACTTGAAATCATAACTTCTAGAGAAGTTCCAAATTGTGTAAGTTCAGGGTTTATTACTTCTAAAGAAGTGTCAAATTCTTTAGGGCTAACCCAACGGAAGTAGCCAGAAACAGATTCTTTAACCATTTGGTACTTGGCATATAAGTCGGGATGAGAATGCTCGAATTTTTCTTTATCGAAAATCAGTTTAGCTTTCTTCTCCTGCTTTATGATGATATGGCTGACTTCTTCATCTTGATCTAGGGCTTCAATGAAGATTTCTTTAATCGCTGATAAGAGCCTGGTGCATTCCTTAAAAACCACTTCTGCGCGAAGGTATTTCTGATACCACGCCGTGATTTCGGCAGTCGGCAATTTAGTTTCAGCAGCAGAGACTTTTTCTTTGAACTCTTTGGCCTTACTGAAGAAATCGATATTTGCGTTGGCTTCTGCAGCAAGGAATTCTGCTTTAGCAATACAACTGTCCAGCGTTGCGTCATCGAATTTAAACCATTCTCCACTTACACCATTGTTGGCATAAAGGCGATGGAGGATGTTTTCAATCGATGAGACTGCTGCGGTCTTAACTACTTTATAGACGCTGAGTTCGCGCGGATTACCGGTTTGATGTTCTGATGCGCGTTCATCACTGCTGCGATCTTCACCTTCTCGAACTAGGCCAACTTTTACGTAATTGCTGATTTCTTTAGTCAGGACATCTTTTTCGCGGATGAAGTAAATTTCACCTGGAGTTAAGTTAATTGCCATTTGCGACCTCCTAACGCTGCATCTTCGATGACGTGCCTTGAATTCCAAACCTTAGGTAAAGATCGGACAAATTCATAGCGTTTCTCATCTTTATAGATGGCGCTGATAATTCCTGAAGTGGTAAATATGCACATATTTGGGCCTCCTTAGGCAGTCTCTGATGATGGTGGATTGATGAAGTTGCTGTTAAAGAGCGCATCGAATGAGTACGCAATCACCTAACTCTGAGCGTGACTTACGCCCTGAAGTGCCAGGTATAACCTGTAGGAGTTCGGTATTTGTCAAGGTGTCTGTGCCAATATCTTTGCCCGTGCTTTGGCTTGTGCCGCTGCCCGTGCCCGTGCTTGTCCTTGTACATCTGGTGTTGGCTTTGTTCGTGTCAAAAATCGTAGCCGCATTTGTACATCTGAATATGACATTTTCTGTATCGGTTTATTTTTCTCTGTCTCTGCATGTATCTGTGCCAGTAGCTGATCTCGTCTCCGCATCTGTTCCACTGTCATTCCCCGTCTCTGTGCCTCTATCGATTCCTTTATAGAATCTGCCATTCGTGCAAATTCCTGGTTCAATATCTTTTGCTGTTCCGTGTACCATGCATTGTCTAATGCCCACGCTAGATCCGTTGCCTGTGTCAGTGGCATCCCCGCTGCCAGTGCCTTGTCCCGCATATCTGCTCGTGCATTTGCCCGCCGTATCTGTTCCCCTCCCCATTCATTTATCAGACCTCGTGCCTTTGCCTGTTCAAATGTCAAACCCTGTACTTTTAACTGTGCTTGTGTCAATGTATGTGTCGGGGCATCTCCCGCGCTTGCTATCGGCATAGCAAGGGACAATGCGAGCAAAACTGCTACAAATTTGATTCGGTTCATTGATACTGCTGCTTGATTGAACATATATTTCCTTTCTTAAATAGGGAATTTCCCGTTTAACGAGCGTTAGCCATGCTTGTTCTGGACCTGCTTCACCAGCGTGACATTCGGATGGCTCCTTAGTTCGAGTCATCGGGATCAATTGATGGATCCACTGGTTGATTGCGGAAATTCTTTCCACGAGAAGTGCGTGAGTAGTTCTCAGTAGTGCGCTTGAGCGAATATCCGATCTCATCATTTTGCGCAGATGCGGCGAGCGCGTCCATTTCATCAGCTTCCGCGCGGATGATTTCAAGTGATTGCGCACTGCGATCATCTGTGACGGGAATCAGTGAAGCTTCGCGGCGAAGTTGATCTGCAGTCTTCTTCAAGCGAGCCGATGCTGAGCGGCTATTACCGCTTCGCAATTCTTCGATAGCGCTGGCTTTTTCATTTTGTGCGGTAAGAATCAATCGTTCTGCGCGCACGATGGGATCTGCAATGCGGCCTTTAGCCACATCTTCAGGGACGACGTTGACTTGAATCGGCATAGATACCGTGATTTCCTGCATATCTGCGATGTTGAGGTATTCAAGTGTTATATCGGCGATTGTGCAAAGGCCAAGTGCTGGCATACCAGGAACTTCGATGTCGATAACGAAGCGTCGGTTTTCACCGGCGTATATGTCACCGAGCTGGACGACATATGTGTCCTTATCCATCCAATACGGCAAGCGTTGCAAGATTTCGATAATTGGTATGCCAGTAAGTCCAGGTACCGGAGTCACTCGAAGGACGGCGTTGACAACTGATTTTTCGAGCAAGTCATCAACTTCTGCAGCGATTGCCCCAACAGCTTCATCGATGGTGTTAGCGAAACGATGTTGACCGTTTCCACCTTGTGCGATGGCTTCGAGAATTGTCTCGTCATAACCATGACCAAGGCCGATTGTTGATGTGGTGATTTTGTCGGTTGCATGTTTTGTTGCAACGCTGGCAAGGATTTTTGGATCCTGCTCCCCTGCATTGGCATGACCATCGCTGATCAAGAGAAGAGTTGCACCAGCATCTGATTGTGCGCGATTTAATTCGCGCAATCCCATGGTGTAGCCAGCGGAGATATCGGTACTGCCACCGGTATCCATATCGCGAATTGCTGTGCGAAGAGATGGCAAATGGTGATCTGCCATAGTGCGAGTTGGCACAACGACAAGTGCGCTGTCATCGAATGCGACAAGACCGAAGGAATCTTGCGGTGCAAGTCGATCAACGAGCTTGAGCAGCGAACCTTTGGCAGATTCCAGTGCTTGGCCTTCCATCGAACCGCTGCGATCTAGAACGACTTGAACGGCTTGTCCTGGGCGGGTTTTAGCTGCGTCGTTAATCGGTGCTGTGAGGTCGAGCATAAGCGTGACCTTGTCGGTTGTTTCGAGTGCAACAAGGTCTACATTGAGATGGGCTTTAACGTGCATTGTGTTACTTCCTTTCAATCGGTGGGCTGATTTTTGCCCCTCATAGTTAAAAACGAATTTGGAGGCCGAAAGTCAATGGAAACTTTTTGGGGCCTGAATTAAGTGCGAAAGCGGTGTGGTCGGAATCCGACCGCCTCAAGGGAACGGAGGCGAAATGAAAGGCTAGAAGGTCGGCTCGATTGATATGTTTTTCATTGTTCTGTGAATGTAACAGGGAGCACTGACATAATTACACAGAGTGAAGATGGAATTCACGTTCAATGCTTGCTTCTGCCAAATCTTTGTTTACTAGTGATGGATATGAAAGACCCCACTGCCTACTTGCTTCGTTTTCAGGTCTCATCACGCAGGCATAAGTATCATCTACGCCGTACGCAAAGTGAAGAGCTTGCACCATCTTTAAGGCGATCTGATGAGAAGAGAATTTACCCAGGTCAAGTATTTGACAGTAATTCGGATAATGATCTCCTGGAAGAAATCTCCAACCCATAAATAGCAAGACGTTGTGACCTGCCTCTGATAATTCTGGGCGTAAGTATTTATTGCTCACTGCTTCAATGAGAATCATGTTGTCGTGTTCGAGCAGAGCTTGAACATATGGGCCAGTGGTGTAATCACCGCCTTCTGTGTCAAAAGTCCAATGGTCTTCGCGAGCATCAATGTAACTGGCGAGCAGGTCAACAAATGGTTCGAAGTAATCAGGTAACTCTTTCATAATTTTTCACCTTCCTGTTCTAGGCTGATTGAAGCGATGATGGATTTATGAAATCTGTTGCTGACGTCATGAGCCAGTTGACGAAGCTCTCATTAAAGAGCGCATAATCGCCTCGGTTATTGCGGATGAGGTTTATCGCTTCTACTGGTGAATGACCGTCTTTAATCAGGATGAGGGCAGTGACAAGACCAGAGCGATTGAGTCCCGCTTGGCAGCGTACGAGAACGCGGTCGCCGTTCTTCCATTGGGTGTATCCAAAATCTACGGCTTGGCGAAGGCGGTTGAGATCAATCCTCGAAATTGACGCATCTGGCACGCCGTAACGAAATTCCTGAACGTTCCAGTCAGCTGGCCGCGCCCATGCGTACATCGTGATGACGGAGTCGAATGGAAGATCCGTGCGAGGCCCATTTGAATTTTGTGCGTAATGGATGACGTCGTGATCTTCCGTGCCGCCTTGAAAGAGATTAGGCAGGATCTCTGAGTAGAGTGCTTCTGGGTACTTTGACATGTGATTCCTTTCGATTAAGTAAGAAGGATGCAAAGGATTTTGCGTCCCTACTGCTTAATACGAATTGGAAGCCAGAAGTCAATGGAAACTTTTAGAGGCCAGGATTAAGCGCGAAAGCGGCGTGGTTGAAGCAAGCGGGCCTCGAAAAAACGGGAGGCGAGATGAAATGCTAGAAAGTGGGCTAATTCCTGAACGCTATTTGAATTTTGGTGACGATCTGCCCGATGCGCGTTGCGACGATTTTGTTCGTTGCATAGCCCAGCTCAAGGGCAATTTCGTGGTTATCCATTCCCGCAGCGGAGAGAATTAGAAGTTCCTGCTCCTTGCTCGAAAGAGTATTCAATATCCTTTGCACTTCATCGAGTTGAATGGCTCTTGTACTCGGTCCCATCGCGAACTCCATCATCTCTCTTTCGACTTCCTCATTGTTAATATCCTTAACATTGCCAAACTTGCGTCGAGCAATCCTTCTAGCCCGATCTATATAAATATTGCGAAGGACGGTTCGTAACCAAGCCTCGACATTCTTAGGGCGCGCTTGTTGTTCTATGAGCTTTTCGATGGCTTGAGCAGCATAATCTTCAGGGCCGAGACTGGAATTCGTCTCCTGCCGCTTATTTGCAGCTCTGCGTGAAATCTTGGTCCATTCGGCCCATTCCGCTTCAGTAACAGAATCAGTCCACTTCGCCATGATGTCCTCCTTAAACTATTACGGCACTTCCTTGCGATTGGGATTCTAAACTTCATTCTAGAACTGCGAGTTTGTTGGAGAATAAATCACTTCCAAAACGGCCAGGCCTTCTGACTCGTTAGCGTCATAGTAGTGTGCTTCGATTTCGATAGGCGGCATGTAGTCGCGTGATTCGTGAATTCGTCGGGTCAATCGTAGGTTGGGCTGTCTGACTGTCAGATGGGGCTATCCATTTAAACGAACGAGCTGCCTTTAACGGGATATCCCGTTGGGGTTGTCGGGCTATCCCGACAGACATATCAGTTCCCCTCAGGGATTTCTTAGCAACCATTCAAATCTCAAATACTTGAGTGTGCACGAATTTCGTACGCTCCAAATAAGTCTATAAATTTATGCTCGCGAGGGCTTTATTCCTTACGCCACCTATTTGTGAAACGATATGCGTATGGATTTTAAAGGCACCGCCAGCGAGGTTTGGACTATTGGGCACTCGAGACATGAGTTCCAGCAATTTCTGGAGCTCATGGAGAAATTCAATATTGAAAGTGTTGTAGACGTTAGAACTTTTCCTAGTTCAAAAATGGCTCCACATTTCAATGATGTTTTACTAAAGAGGACCTTGAAAGATTCTGGTATGAACTACGTATTTATGGGTAAGGAACTTGGTGGCCGTCCAGATGGTGAGCACATGTATGACGAAAAAGGGCACGTTTTATATAACAAACTTGCTGACTCCGAATTATTCTTACAAGGAATGGCACGACTCTTATCTGGAATTGAAAGATATCGAGTAGCAATCATGTGTAGTGAAGGAAAGCCCGAAGGTTGCCATCGCCACCTATTGATTGCCAGAGTTCTAAGCAACCAAGGCATAAATGTAACTAACATACTTCCTGACGGAACAACTAATTCTTACAAAGATTTGGCGCCGGAAAATAGACAATCTGTTCTCTTTGAAATTGAAGGAGGTGAGCCATGGAAATCTGTTCTCTCGGTACGTCAGGTATCACAGCTGAACGATTCTTTCTAACACTTAAAGAATCAGCAATTAGCGCTGTCGTAGACACCCGCTTGCACCCAAATTCGCAACTCGCAGGATTTGCCAAGCAGGGCAATTTAATTTATTTCTTGCCTGAAATCTTAGGTATCCCATATTTCCACGAACCCCTATTAACGCCGTTAGATGGCGAACTTAAGGCCTACCGTAGGAATGAGATTGGCTGGGAATTGTACGAAAAAAAATACCTTCAACTTCTAGAAGATAGAGATCTAAAAACCAATCTTGAACGTAATGGCTGGGGTGAGACTCCCTTACTTCTTTGCAGTGAGCCCCAACCAACGCATTGTCATAGGCGATTAGCAGCGGATTTTCTTAAAAATATTTTTCCCGATATTTCTGAGATTAAGCATCTGAGCGGTTAAGAGATGAGAGTCCAAGTACTTCTCCTCGCCAACTCCAAGAAACTTGGTGGTAGGTGTCTTGCTGGACTACGAACTGACAACTGGACATGGTTTCGTCCAGTCTCTTCAAACGATCACGGATCAATTGCCACTAAAGAATGCACCCTTACTGGTAGCGTCCTGCGACCATTAGACATAATCACCTGCGTCGTGAAAAAGGCAAAGCCATTAAAGCATCAATCAGAGAACTTTGAAATTGCCGAAGGAAGTATTGAACTTGTTTCTCATATAACTGAGCAAGAAATCGCCTCTCACCTTGCAAGGATTGCAGAACTAAAGCCGTACTTCTTGTCGTCGCCAAATCCTGCAATTTCGTCGTCCTTTTTCACGCAAGTGTCAGTTCCTCAGAATTCTTTAGCGCTGATAAAAGTAGATTCTGCAGTAATAGATGAAACCAGACACGTATCTTTCAAATATGAAAATCGAGATTGGTCATTGAAGTTAACTGATGAGCACTTCATGACTGATGGTCCAGAGACAAAAATCGGTAAATCGTATATCTGTATAAGCATTGGAGAATTATGGGAAGCCAAAAATGCGCACTGGAAGTTACTGGCTGGAATAATTCCTATTTTGGAAACGAAAAAGAATGAGAGATCCTAAAGAGTTAGCGAATTTTGACGAAGATTTTGAAAGGGAATTTAAGATAAAGACTGTGAGAGAAGTTCCAATCGAAACGATATATCCGACCTGTCTTGGATGCCAATAAAAGAAATACAGCATAATAAAATTACAAGGGTGTACGAAATTCGTACATCACTTCTCCGATAATCGAACAGTTGCTTAACGTCTGGCACGTACGATTTCCGTACACACGCTCAAAATGCTTAACCTAACGGGCTAGCCCGTTAGCCTGTCGGGCTATCCCGACAACCTTGTCAGTCCCCGCAATACCTTGATTTCATGGAAAATGTCCGGGTTATTGATTTGAGTCACTTAGGTTTAAGCGCGATCTAGAGCACAGAGATTGGGGAAGTTTTGATTTCGATTGCCTATTTATGGGTACTACCTATAACGTTTTCATCCCCAGACGATAAACTTAAATCAATTAAAGTAACTTGTTTTCTGATGCAAATAATGGAAAGGTGATGCGAAGATTTCATGAATAACAATTCAAATAATCCCATTTATGTCATGGGCAACGAGATTTTGCTGGAATTTAGGGATTTGGTATCTTCCAGTATCGAGTCCGAGTTACTCCCCCTGTTCGGTGAAAATTGGTTTGAAGAGTGTGTAATCGAAAAGCCCACGCCCTCAGTATTCACTGCAGTAGACCTGCAATTTCTATTGAAGGAAATCCTTGATCGCAATAATGGTAATTTCAGATTAGCCCTGGCTAAAAGTATCTTCAAAACAAGCTCTCTCAACAAGGTCGTATTGGATAATTTCGATATTGCTCGTAAGTTGCGGAATCTTTGGGCGCATCCTACAAGAACGCTTGAACTTGCAGACTTACATAAATTAGCAAGGGCGGTCCAGGGCTGCTGTCCACCGAAGAGTCCATTGGATGAAAAAGTGAATAGCATTCTAAGATTAAAAGTGAACCCCATAGTAGATGAAGAGGTGGCAGGCCTCACTAATTTACACAGGAATTATGCCAGTTTGATGCGCATTTCGGTCTTGGATGAAAGTGGTCGAACTGGCGAGCGAGAACGTTTGAGGTCGATTTTGGACGAAGTTGGTAGTGGGCTTGAGCCCCGTTATATTGTCGGCGCGGAAGCACTTCATCGCCATTTGGCGATGATAATTGAAAACAATTTTTTACGATTGAGTACGTCTCTGTCAATGATAGTTGCTTTAGCTGCTACGAGAGATCCCACAACAGGCAACCGATTTATTTCGGTCAGCCGTCTTCAAGAAATAAATGACAGTTTGGATGCCGAGCAGAAATATGTCGAACTGTGGGAAGGAATAAAAGGGATAAGCGACACATGGGGCCCAAAGAATTGTGCATGCGAATACTGTCAAAGTTGGCAATCTGATGAATTCCGAATGGGTTGCAATACAAACGAGCTGCTTATCATGCAACTTTTCGATCGCATGCAGAAGTCAGAAAATCCTGATGATCTTCTTCTTGAAAGTGGAGGTTTGGGTTACGATGACATGGGTAAGTCAGAAATTCTTTTTCACAGCGTAGCGATGGCAATGGGAGCAGATCCTTTCAAGTTAAACTGGAATTTTGACATTTTGAATTGGGATAGCTTGCTGCTTCGAGAGATGGATTGGGACGAAGACATCACCCCCATTACCGAGTACGCTGTAAAACTATTAGCCATAAGGAACGGAATTCCAGCATCCGAACTGAGCGAATGGGTATTTGAATGAGCGCGGCAGTTTAGTTCGTCAAGAGTTACGAATGATTCTTAAAAACAATGGGTTGCCACCATTTGGAGAACTTTTCGATCATGCTTATGCCTACATAAGAGAGAATTAATAAAGGAAGATTCACCATGAAACAGAAATCGCTTATGGAGCAATGGATTGATCTCAAAGCTGATTTTCCCCGACATATAGTACTGATTCAATGCGGTGTCTTTTATGAAACTTACCAAGAAGATGCCGAATTCCTGGCAGAGATCTCAAAAATACAAACCTACTTACGCGGGCCAAGTAACGTAGCAGGATTTCCCGTCAATTCACTTGATAAATACCGAAGAAATATTGAAGATCTTGGTTATCAGGTGGTTGTAGTAACTGAAATGGCGTGGGACGGAAATATCAAAATCAGAGGCATTGAATACGTTACTGGACGTAAGCAAATTTCTCAAAATGTCCAAAAGCAAAAACGAGAAATTAGTGCCGAGGAACCAAAAAAGAAAGCAAAGAAAACAAGTCAAACTGTACAAACCGCCAAAGATTTAAAAGAGGAACATAAAGTTGAAGTAGCGCTAACTCAAATTGGTAACATGTTCAATGCATTTGAAGATGATGCCAAAACTCTTAGTGAGAAAATAGGTTTAAAAAGTTTTGAAAAGTATGGGTACCTTACCGTTGGATTCCCAATAAATGCCAAGGAAACTTATTTCAGAAAAATTCTAGATGCAAGAATTAGTTTCTTAACTATCGTGGAGACTGGAAAAGGCCAGCATGGATCAACCAGAGAATTAGGTGAAGTATTTTCGGGAAATACTTCTACTGACCAAACGGTCCCGACTAATCCACCTATACGGTTGATTTCTCGCGTGGACCATAACTCCCTCAAGACTGCCGCTTTGACCCATGCAAAAAATGGTTTCTACATCATCCCACTTGTTGAAAACACAAAAAGACCGTTAATTTCTGACTGGCAAAATCGTGCGACTACCAACACGCTACAAATAGATTCATGGTGGTCTGAGCACCCAAACGCGAACATAGGCATTGCGTGTGAAGTTTCTAACCTAATTATTATCGATCTTGATACGTCCAAGGGTGCATCTGTTCCAAGCCCATGGGTCGAGCAAGGAATTCAAAGTGGTGAGGATCTGTTCAGAAAAATCTGCTCAGAGGCAGGAGATAATCAACTTTTTCAAACTTACACTGTTGATACACCTTCAGGTGGCAAGCATCTCTATTTCTATGATGAAAACTCTCCAATTAAACAGGGGGTTGAAGTCAATGGATGGTGGCGAGTCGACACACGATCTCGCGGTGGTTACATCGTTGCAGAGGGATCAAGAATCCTTAATGATAAAAATGGTTTACTAGAAGACTATAAGGCCGCTGGCTCAATGACATCAGTTTTAAGTTTTCCAAATTGGCTAAGGGAACTCCTGGCCCACAAAAAAACCCTCAACCCTGGCATTCCAGTCCAAAACCAAAAAATGGTTGCATCTATAGATACCCCAAAATTCTCAGCACAATTTGCCGAACAAGTACTCTCGGAAAGATGTGAATTGATCAGGTCCACTTCAGAAGGAAGTAGAAATCAATCGCTCATTCGCCATGCGACATACATTGGGAAAATAATTTCAACAGGTGTCCTAGATGAAAATATTGCAACTCGGCGCTTACTCGAAGCAGCAATCGCATCTGGATTAACTAATTTTGAGTCCCAAAACGCTATTAAAGCGGGAATAAAATATGGTAAGAATTTAATCCAATAAGAGTCTAACAATTGATCTATCGAAATCAAATTCAAACCTAAATGTAGACCCCTTTGTCATTCCATGAGCCGAGAAACCATGTCGAATCATCGCGGTGAATCCTGTCCAGAATCCTGAGGGCGCAAACTTAACCGCTTGAATCGTCTCCAAATTACTACAGGAGCATAAAGTCTTAAATTCAAAACCTTCAAATATCTTCTTGTACTCGGGAGGTGGGAAAACTATCCCACTTGTAATTACATTCAAATTGGGTTTTACGAAAAGTATTCCAGTTGAAGCGTTGACCATTTCATATGAAACCATAGAAGCCTCAGCTGAGAATCGGATTATTTGCGTATATGCATCTAATTGATCCTGGCTGACCTTGGTACCGACCAGACTATATAAAGATCGTCCATGTGAACGCATTATTGGGCTATTAAGCAGATTAATAGCCAAAGAACTTGGATTTATATTCTTCTCTCGCAAGGCAAGATTCACTACGTCATTTGTGTGCAAAATTCCTAAATTGGCATCGTTAAAAATGTGAATTAGCCATTTTTCAAGAGTTTGAAATTCGACTTGTTTAATCAACCCACTGGCAGCTTGAAGATAATTCGGTGGATTGCCTGCTAATTGATAAATCAGGCTACTCAAATCTTCCAATGATCCAATCAATGAAACAACCCTCTGTTTACCTGTGCGCTGCAAACCTTTAAGTAACTCTGGTACCGAAAGAGGGCTAGACACTTTCAACTGCTTAGCGATCGAATTCTCAAACATCGTGTCAAGAGTTCTAGTCCGTGCAAGTACCAAGCTACCGCAATGAATTGAACGTGGGTAGAGATCAGCAATCACCGTAAACGCTTTAGATTCATCTACCTCATACTTTCTTGAGATTACCTTCAGATCATAAAGTCCGAACTTCGAGCGATCGGATTTGATATCTATACGAATTGTTGAACTCGAGCCAAAATCTTCTTCCCAGCCCGTTTTTAGCATGCGGTTACTACGTCTTCACGCGAGTTCGGTAAATATACGTTCGCGCTTGGTAGTTTTTGACATAGTAATTACTTTTGTATCGCCACCTACCCCCGGTACGGGTTCGCCCAGATATGAATTTAATGCTTCTATTTGCACGAATGATCGACTTATGAATTCAAGTCGATCTAAAGTTAAAAAATTTAGCTTTTCGAGAGAACTGTGAAACCTTGAAAAACGTAGTTTGAACAATTCAGTCTTAAACAATTCTTGATGATCCTTTTTTAAATGGGGCTTAGCAATTTCAAATATTTCATCTTCTCGCTCATCAGTATGACCCTGGACTAACTGTCTTACTGCGGTTTCTATACCTAAGGCTACATACCAATTCCTATCTGGATTTGAAATATCAGAAATTCTTACCTTTGGTACACCTAGAATTGAAATATCTAACCCAAATGAAACGGACGATGGATGCCAATCTTCCCGTCCATAACCGACCATTATCATATTTATCGCTGGTGAATTTTCCATTTTACTAAGTAATACATCTATTAATATCGTCAACAAAGTCATATGACTTCCATTTTGTGTATCAAACTCAGTATTAAAAACCTCTATAAAAGAGTCTTCTGCTAATGAAAATATTTCCTCCGAATACTTGTCGATACATACCATTTCGTTAGGAAAATATTGACTCTTCGATTGGTCTGAGTCATTATGAACCAAATTTTGCAACTTTAGATAGATCCTGTCCTGTGCTTCAGCCATATCGTCATTTTGTGTCAAAGGGTCTAACTCGTCTTTATTCGAAAGATTTTCCCATGATCCAGCAAAAATATTTAACTCACCGCGTGTTAAAGTATTGTTATTAAAAAATTGAATTAACAGCTCTTCTGCCTCAATTTTAAAAATGTCTTCTCCATATATTTCTTTTAGCGTTGTGAAGTTGTCTACAAAAAATTCTCTTGTAACTGAGCCATCTTCAGCAAATGACTCAAAAGTTTCTTCAGAGAATTTTTGTTTTGATAACCAAAAAATAAAATCTAAAAAATAGTCTTCAAGCGATCTTAATTGATCACTTTCTAACGTTAATTCCCAAGACCTAATTATCTCATTAATCTCAACATTATAAAAAAATGCTTGTCCTGCGCTGCCAAATGCAATCTGGTGGTTCTTTAAAGTAATTATTTTTTCAACAGGGTCTACCCAATTTTGATTCTTCTGCGTGGCTGTCTGGTTAGAATCAGCCGCTATTGCAAAACCATAGTTATTCCAGACTGTATAAATAGCTGTCATTTAGTCACTCGCCCCAATTCATCTCAATCGCGAATTCCGCGACATCCCAGCCCGATGAAGTTCCCCCATATGGCAATTCTTTCTTGCCGATAGTGTTAAGTACAAGGGTTCTTAAGTAAATCTTTCCTTTTCGCTCGAACAGATCTGAAAATGCAATGGTAACTGGGTCGATTACGGTTGACTCTTGCTTGGCTATGGCATCGTTAGCTGCGTTTTGTGCAAGGAAAATATTGGCAACGATTATGGCGAATACTACAACGGCGGTGATTAGGGCCGCTAGGGCAATGTATTGCGATCGCTTTTTACTCAAGAGTTGGCACGGGATTATCTAGTGAATCGGTGCTCTCTTCTTGGGCTGAATCCATCGTCTCTTTGATGGTGGCTATCCGGCGAGTAATTTCATCGGCTTCTTCGGTTTTGCCTTGGGCGGTTAAGATTTCGGCAATTTTTTCTTCAATATAGATAACATGTTTCCAATTGGGAGATTCGCAGGCAAGGATTATGCGCTGTGATGCGCGTATGTAGTTCATTGCCTTATCCCATTGTGCTTGCTTGAGATAGGAAATACCAAGTCGCATGCATGCCCAAAATTCGCGTTCGTCATCTTGGGCAGTCTTTGCAAAATCTAGCGCCTTGAGTGCGTAGTGTTCGGCCTCTGTTGGGTTGTCTAATTTGTTATAGCAGTAAGCAATTTCTTCATCACAGAAAGCGACTTGTAATGGGTCTCTTTCTTTCTTAAAGATGTTGCGGGCTATTAAAAAGTTATCGAGTGCTTCTTGCCAATTATCGAGTTTAAGCAGTGAAGTACCGATGTTGTAATAATCGCGGCCAATATGAAAATCATTTTCGTCGGGATTTGGTTCGGCGAGAGCTTTGCGGTAATACTCCAGCGCTTTTTGGTAATCCTTTGCGTCATACCAAAATGATGCTTCGTTGCGAAGTGCGCAAATCATTTCGACAGAACCGATTTCGCGATAGAGCATCGATGCTTTATCTGCAGCTGCTGCGGCTTCGGCCGGGCGATCTAAAAACTTAAGTGACCAACTTATGCCGTTATAGATATGTGCCAGGGTTGCATTACTTGCTTCTGCACCTAAACCTTCATAAATCTCGCGGGCAGTTTCACAAAGAGCTAAACATTCCTTGTGGTCACCTTTTGAATTTGCGATGTAACCAAGTGAGAGCAGTGTGTCGGCGCGATCAGCGCCCTCTGTCTCGTTAATAAGATTCCAGAGTTCTTTCTCATTGGGTTCTTTCTCTTCGCTCACCGGTTCCTTTTTCTCATGGTTGGTACTTCTGACGGGAATGGAAAGTTACCGCTAGTCACTGACATATTGCTGGGGTTGAGCCTGCTTTTGGCAAATGGTGAAAAGGGGGGAAGCAGAGTGTAGCAGATAATTCGAACAGGTGTTCGGGTGTGGTTACCACCTTGTCAGTCCCCCTCAGTAGCCTTTTGGTAGCTAAGAAAGGGATGTAAAGCGATGAGATTTATTAGAAGCAAACCATTCTTAATCCTGGCGGTAGTAATGGCAGCTACTTCATTTGTTGATCTCTACATAATCACCAACCCAATTCTTGGTCCTATTCAAGTGATTATCTGGATTGCCATGGGGGTCGTTGCCCTGCGCTATGAACCAGATAGTTCTGTCATAGTAAAGATTGGCAGATTTATTGCTGGATTCGCAATTGCCTTCTTTATTGGCCTTGTGTTTTTTGAATTATCCGAATTCTTCGGAGGGTAGGGGCATATGACACTTTCAGATGATGAAGTACAAGCTTTGGGAGACAAGATGGTTAGTAGCATCAATCAGTGGTTTGAGGAATATCCGTGGGATCAGGAGTTCATAGACTTCTTTGGTGAATAATGTTGTCACACTCCCCTGTTTAATGGGCCCACCGCTTATGACAGAGAGGAATACATGATTGCAAATGAGGGTGATTTAGAGCTGTATTCCCAAATTCTTCCTGGGCTATACATGGGTGGAACCGATGAAGATGATGTTGTGGTGCGTGCACGCAAACGCTTGCCGACCGTTAGTGATCCGCGACCCTTTGATGCCGTCGTATCACTCGATGCTTACACGCTGCCAGTGGGTTGGCATGTAAAGGAACTTCGCTATGCCTTCGTTGATGGACCGCTTAATGAAGGGCAAATCGAGCATATCGAATTAGTGGCGGACTGGGCTTTTGTGGAATGGAAAGCTGGATCAAAAACATTGATTCGTTGCCTGGCAGGGCTTAACCGATCAGGATTAGTAACAGGTTTAGTTTTATTGCGCGATGGCATGAAGGTTGAAGCAATTATTGATTTGATCCGCGAGAAGCGCAGTGAATACGCACTCCATAACGCTGGCTTTGTAGAGTATTTAAGGAAATGGGAAGGCTTCAAGAAGTAAGCCATAAGTCCTCCTGATTAAGTCCTGCCAACCGCGTCGCTCTTCGCACAGAAGAAGATTCATACTTCCATCGCAATCAAGTTGCGTATATGGTTCTCGTAGCGGGTGCGTGTTCTATCTCATTAATGAGCAAATTAGGAAGCTCCCCTCACATCAATTGTGAGGGGAGCTTCTTTTTACTTGTGCCCCCGGCGGGACTCGAACCCGCAACCTCACACTTAGCGGGTGCGCGCTCTATCCCTTGAGCTACAAGGGCACCTGAGTAAAGTAGATGAGTGGACTTCTGTCTAATTAATTTATTTTAATGTTGTGGATTAAAGTTGTCAGACCTCCCCGCTATTCTTTAACTAGCTCAAGAAGTAAGTCATAAGCCCTCCGGCTGACTTGCTGCCAACCGCGTCGCTCTTCGCACACGGTGGTCCTGGAGGAAGAGCTGCTCGGATTGCATAGTGTGATCCGAGAAGAGCGAGAGGAATGACTGTGAAAAAAACTAAAGAAAAATCAGAAAATAAGAGATCACTTCATCTCATTCATAGCCCTGAGCATGCGGGGTGGATTTTTGATGCCGACCATCCAACACAGGGGCGGCGATATATCAATGCCTATGAGAAATTATTATCACTAGCCAAAAGGTGCGATGTGGAGATCGTTGAGGTAAGACCGCGGATTGCAACAGAGTGCGAACTTGAACGAGTGCATTCGGTTTCCTATCTGGATTCGGTTCTAAATGAAGCGCTCTCCAGCGAATGGGATGGTATGCGCCCCGACATGGCCCACCTTGCATCACTCTTTGCGGGTGGGACTCTCGTGGCGCTGGATTTACTGCTAACGGGTGCAACAAAAACGGCAATCCACTTCCCCGGTGCTAAGCATCACGCACAAAGAGAATGGTCATCAGGGTTTTGTATCTTCAATGATTTTGCAATCGCTGCCGATATTGCAACGAAAGATCACGGACTAAGAGTTGCTATTTTAGATATTGATGGACACCACGGAGATGGAAATGAAAATTTAACCAGAGATAACCCAATGGTGATTACGCATTCGATCCACCACTATGGAATATTTCCCGGTACTGGTGAATCTGATGAGGCGGAATTTGGCGTGTATAACGAGGCGCTTGCTGATGGCGATGGTGATGAGAAATTAATGCAGGGTGTGGATCGCTTTATTGAATTGGCTAAGAAATTTCAGGCTGACATGATCTTTATCGCCTGCGGGGCCGATGGACATGAAGAAGATCCGTTAACTTGGCTTACCTATTCTGTTGATGGAATTGTTGCGGCATGTGCGAAGGTGCGCGCATCTTTTCCTACCATGCCGATCTTGCTGGGCGGTGCCGGTGGGTATCTTCCCGATACGCGAACGCCAGAAGTGTGGGCAAAAGCGGCGTTAGCGATTGCTAGTGAAAGGAGAAAAATGAGAGAAATGGATGAATTAGTTGAGAAGGGTGTGTCCTACCCTGGTACTGCTGGGAGGCCCGTATCTAAAGAGATCAGTGATGTTTGGGAAGCAAACGGTAAAAAGGCAGACAGAAGAGCTAGAAGGAGAAATAGAATTAATAGAATCAAATGGGCTTTTAATCCCAACACAAACTACAAAGGAGAAAAATGAAAGAAAATACCTCCAACAACTACATGAAATGAAAATCTAGCTCAAGAAGTAAGTCATAAGCCCTCCGGCTGACTTGCTACCAACCGCGTCGCTCTTCGCACACGGCGGTCCTGGAGGAAGAGCTGCTCGATTCACACATTGTGGTTCGAGAAGAGCGAGAATGGTAAGTCAAACGTTCGTCACCCTATTGACGATGGATCCACATTTTCTACTGGTGCAAACAAAACAGCCCCAGACGACTAACTCTGGGGCCATTAGGTGTTGTGTGCCGTTGGTGGGAATCGAACCCACGACCTCCACCGTAGTCAATGGTGTGCTCTATCCGCTGAGCTACAACGGCACACGAGCAGAAGATATTTGCTCAACACAAGATGAAATTCCTATAGTTTGAATCGTGTGGATAAAGAAAAACTCTCCACCAGCAAAATTTGATGCTAAAGTTGAACAACCGTAGTCAATGGTGCAAACAGTTGAATTTAATTCAACTGTTTGAGCTACAGCAAACACCCGCAGAGCGATCTGTGGGTGTTTGCTTTTGCAAACAAAACAGCCCCAGGTGACTAACTCTGGGGCCATTAAGTTGCGTGTATCGCTGTCGGGATTCGAACCCGCGACCTACCTCTTAGTCATAGAGGCGCTCTATCCGCTGAGCTACGGCAGTACACCCGCTCAATGTAACTAATTAAAAACTTCCAACAACGACACGAAATAAAGATGTGGAACTTCAATCATTTCAATTCGATGTGGAGAACTGCTAAAGTATTACCACTTAGTCATAGGGGCGCTCCTAGCGAGCGACAGCAGAAAACCCGCAGAGCAATCTGCGGGTTTTTGATTTCTCCCTCGCAATGTCAGACCCCCCTGCTATTCTCTAACTAGCTCAAGAAGTAAGTCATAAGCCCTCCGGCTGACTTGCTGCCAACCGCGTCGCTCTTCGCACACGGTCGATTAATGCTATATTTAAGCAAAAGTTCCACCCTGATAATAAGAGCCCCTGGGCTCTGTCGCGAAAGTGGCTAGTCAGGGTGGTCATTTTTTTAGGCTAATTTATTAGTAATACCGAGTACGGGCGTTCCAAAAAATATTGAAGTCGGTCGGGCGTAGTGAATTCTGAAGCGCAGTCCAAGGGCGTAACTCATTGCGTTCTAGTTCAACATATTTTGCCCAGCAAATGTAGTCAGCAATTTGCCCATTTCCATCACTTATAAGGCGTTGGAAATAGATATGGAATGGTTTTCCTAGTTTCTTCAATTCAGGTTTTATCGCACCCATGAAAAAACCCTGTTGCTTCTTGGTTAGGGCTTGATCAAAAATAACAATGATCTGCTTGTAATCGTTTGCTGCATACGTTTTTATAGCAAATTTGATTATCGCGGATCCAAAGAGAGCATATAGGCCCTCTGGGCTTTGAAGAGGTGGTGCGACTCTGTGTTTGTCACCATAAATTGCATGGGCCCTAATATTCTTGAGCCCGTCAATAAGTGGGAAAACTCTGTCGCGAATGACTTGCCTATCTTCCGAAGCATGGAAACAGGAGATATCAAAACCCTTAGCAAGCAATTGATATTTAAGGCCATCCAAAGATGCTGCCGAATCCAGAGGGTTTAAAGCCACCACGCATGTCATGACAAAGTGATTTGTACCATTGTTTGAAAAGTCAAAGTTCCCGGATTCATCTATGAAAACGAAAAGCGAATCTAGCACCGGATTACCTCTCGCACTAAGGGGTATATTCAAGAGAAATTCCTTTTAGCATTAAACGATACTTCGGCGGTCCAGATTACATAGCGTGTCTCTATGCGCTGAGCTACAGCGGTACACGAGTAGAAGGTATTTGCTTAACGCAACGTGACACTTCTTTAGATTTAATCCTGTGGATAATCAAAAACATTGCAGCTATAAAATGTGGTGGTACTCTTTAACTCCTTAGTCGGAAGCGCGTACTCAGTTGGATTTAATTCAACTGTTTGAGCTACAGCAGAAAACCCGCAGAGCAATCTGCGGGTTTTTCGATTTCTCGCTCGCAAACGTCAGCACCCAGGTGAAGATGTTTAATGTGGCTTGCGCAATCGTGTGCTATCTTTTAATTACGTCAATTCGGTGAAATGAATAAGTCCCCCAGGTCGTCACTTGGGGGACTTATTTGTTGCGTGACTCTGGTGGTACTCGGGCGCTTCACCGTAATTTAATAATCCGTAAGTGGTATATTAAAGGCACTTTAGTCAAAAGATTGCTCTATCCGCTGAGCTACAGCGGTACACGAGCAGAAGATAAGTGTTCAAAGGATTGTCATGTCAGAGTAAATTTCAAGCTGTGGATTAAAAGTGCTAGTGATTTGTCAGTGCGCCGTGTTATCTTTTGGCCACAACTTAATACAAACGTCCACGCGAATATTCGCGTGAAGAAGAAGGCAAATCGAAGTGGGCTTTCAGCCAGATTTGCGCCAACCGGCACCCGCACGGTGGAACTGAAAGGAGACGAGCAGGAATTTACTGAAAGGGTTAAAAATGTTTATTACTTATCACGATGTAAAAGTCTCGGCAGCTTTATTAGCAGGTCTGAAAAGCGATATGGATGCGGCGGAAAAAGAGAAGAAGTACGGCAAATATAAAGCATGGCTGCACTATGGAAACTTGGATATGTGGCAAAAGCAAGGCCATCACTTCATTTATGTCAGCGGTGCCGAAGGTGCGTATTGCACCTGCGGATTAATCGTGGGCAAAAAAGCCAATGGGGGCAAAGTGCGCGCGCAAGTCGTTGATCGGAGCGTTGCGAAATCGCTGGCGCATTTGAATCTAGAGCCGATTTATTTCGTGGAAGGCCATGTGAATCTGCCTTCTTTGCGTGGTAAAACCGTGGCGCTGATTGTGGATTTCAAATGGCGTGCAAAGCTTGGAGATTATCTCTGGGATGTGATCTGCCAGAAGTGCGCTGGGTTTGAACTACAGATATCGCAAGACAATGCCCATACTTTTGTGAAATCACATAATGCGCGTTGCAAAGGTAGGGGCGCATGAGCGGAAATGATTCGATCCGCTAACTCTTAATGAGTCAGCTCACATGCTTGCAGTGGCACCAATTCTCCATTGCAAGGTAATTCACTTAAGGCAAGAAGGGTTACCTGAACGCCTCGATGATGCTCGAAATCAGTGGCCCATTTTGAGGGCGTCAAACTCCTCGGGCCACCGATCTTCGAGACTGCTGGAGGAAACGGGGATCGAACCCGTGCCGAATAGGTGACATGGAAAAGGACCCGAGCAATTTCGAGTCCTTTTCCATGTCACCTATTCGGTAATTCAAAGAATAGCACTATTGAAAATTGGTTTCGATTTTCGGTGAGTAAGAAAACTACTCTGCGTTAATAAATAGAAGAACCGCCCTATAAGCCGGATACTGGTGAATCAAGAGTAGATGATCTAAGCGTCGATATGTTCGCGATTGATTTCGGCTCTTGCAATAAATTCTTTGCGTGGTGCGACATCGCTGCCCATTAGTAATTCAAACATGGCTTCGGCTGCTGCGCCATCTTTAACTGTAATACGGCGAAGTGTGCGATGGTTCGGATCCATTGTTGTTTCGCGCAATTGATCGGCATCCATTTCGCCCAAACCTTTATAGCGCTGAATTGGTTCTTTCCACTTCTTGCCCGATTTCTTTAAGTTGGCAGTTATTTTCTTCATCTCATCATCAGAATATGTGTAGTGGAATTCGCCTTTCTTGCCACCACCACCCATGATTTCGATGCGGTGCAGAGGCGGGATAGCGGCATAAACACGACCGGCATCAAGGAGTGGGCGCATGTAACGATACAAAAGAGTAAGTAACAAACAACGAATATGTGCGCCGTCGACATCGGCATCTGACATCAAAATAATTCGCCCATAGCGAGCTTCATCTAAGTCGAAAGTTTTGCCAGAGCCCGCGCCAATTACTTGAATAATCGAACCGCATTCGCGATCATCGAGCATCTGCGAAAGTGATGCTTTTTGAACATTTAAAATTTTGCCGCGAATTGGCAAAATAGCTTGATATTCCGAGTTTCGTGCAGCTTTAGTTGTACCAAGGGCTGAATCACCTTCGACAATAAATAGTTCAGTACGAGATACATCCTCTGATCGGCAATCCGATAACTTCGTTGGCAGGGATGAAGATTCCAAGGCATTTTTGCGGCGCTGTAAATCTTTATGGGCGCGTGCTGAAATTCTGGTACGCGATGCCCCAGCGACTTTTTCCAAAATTAATCGGCCATTAGCTTTATCAATTCGCTTTGAAGCCCCGAAAAATTCTTTAAGTTTTTCAGCCACTACCGCTGAAACGATTCGAGTTGCCGCGGCAGTTCCTAAAACTTCCTTCGTCTGCCCTTCAAATTGTGGTTCAGACATTCGAACAGTTATAACAGCGGTCATGCCTTCGGTTATGTCATCTTTAATTACATCGGCTTCCTTATTACTTAAAGTTTTAGTGGCACGCAGCGCCTCATTAAACGCTTTAGTAAGCGAGCGTTCAAAACCAAATATGTGGGTTCCGCCTTTTGGTGTGGCAATGATGTTAACAAAAGAACGTTGAGTGGTTTCAAAACCATTACCCCACTTCAGCGCGATATCTACTTCCATATCGCGTTCTACTTCGGTGGAGACCAAATGGCCTTGATCATCTAAAACTGGAACAGTCTCTTGATAGTGCCCGCTACCGTAAAGACGTATTACATCTCCAATTGCTTCATCGGGTTGCAAAAAGTGGCAATAATCGGTTATTCCACCTTTGTGAACGAAAGTTTCAGTAGTTTTTGCCTTTGTGCGATTATCGTTAACGATTAGCGTTAAGCCCGGAACTAAATATGAAGTTTGGCGAGCGCGTGCATAAATTTCTTCTAAATCAAATTCGGCTTCTTTAAGGAAAATCTGTTTATCGTTCCACCACTTAATACGTGTGCCAGTTATTTTGCTAGAGATTTTTCCGATTATACGAAGACCTGAGGCTGGAGTAAATGGCGCTTTAGGTCCATCACCATCGAAAATTCCGGCAACTCCGCGTTGAAATGACATCCAATAAATCTTTCCATCACGATCTACTTCAGCATCAAGGCGAGATGCCAGTGCATTAACAACTGATGCACCAACGCCGTGCAAACCACCAGACGCGGCATATGAGCCACCACCGAATTTTCCACCTGCGTGTAATTTAGTTAAAACAACTTCAACACCGGTTAGTCCAGTCTTTGGTTCTTTATCAACTGGAATTCCGCGACCATCATCGTGGACTTCAACGGAGCCATCAGATTCCAAATTAATTTCAATTAATTTGCAATGGCCAGCAAGTGATTCATCAACTGAGTTATCAATAATTTCCCATAGGCAATGCATCAAACCGCGCGAATCGGTTGACCCGATATACATTCCGGGGCGTTTACGGACGGCATCTAGACCTTCGAGAACCGCTAAATCCTTTGCGGTATAGCTCTCTTCTACAATCTTTGATTTTGTTGAATCTTTGAGGGCCACGGCGCCATAGGTTATACGGATATTGATTTATCTGGGCGTAAGCGCGCCGAATTTATCTCATATAGTGAAAAATGAGTGAAAATACTCACTTTCTATGAAAGAAATAACTAATTTAACAAGCGGGGAATAAGTAATCATGGTTTGATGTTCCATAGGAAGTAAAGGCCTAGACAGAAAAGGGAGAGAAGATGTCAGATCAATTGATTCTTGAATCAGTAGCTCTTAACGCCCTCGATCGTTGTGATCGCTGTGGAGCCCAAGCCTATGTGCGCGCCGTTCTACTCAGCGGTGGCGAATTAATGTTTTGTGCCCACCATGGCAAGGAATATGCCGAAACATTAAAGGGTTTATCTGCCCATATTCAAGATGAGACCAGCCGTCTTATCGAGACACCAGCGGGGTAATTACTTTATTTATCAGACTTGCTCTTCCCGTTATTGCCTCTTCTGCATCACATACACCACTTAATTTCACTAGCGCGTTTACCGCTGCATATCTAATTGGTTCAACTTCCCATTTCTTGGATTGGTGGCTAAGAAAGTGCAAGCCATTTAAATCTGAAGTAACTTCCATAATTTGCCCAGCTAAAGTTTTACTTGCTAAGTAACTCATAGTTACACCATCACCGGCATATCCCCCGAGTTCGCCATAACCTTGGCTTTTATCCCAGCGCGCAAAAGGTTCCCAATCGCGAGTTATTGCAATTGCGCCACCCCACGCATGTGTAAAAGTTGTATCTTGCAAAATTGGAAACCAAGAACGAGCTAAATCGCGTAAACCCGAATGTACTTTTTTAAAGTGCTCAAAAGCGCTCTGCTGCTTTGATCTAAATGGATACCTTGCCCCGCGCCCACCAATTGCTAAGCGATTATCGGCTGTGCGCTGGGCATAATTAACCAGATGTTTGCCTTCAGCAAAGGTTGCTCGGCCTTGATTACCAATTTCATTCCAAATCGAATCGCTTAATGGCTGCGTGGCAACCATTAGCGAATAGAGCGGAATTTGATTACGTGAAGGTGCGCGAAAGGCCTCGGTTGCGGTAATGATTTTTGGCGCACTTACTCGGTACTTTAAAACCTGTAGTCCCCCGTTAGAAATTTTGCCAACGGGTGAGTTTTCATAGATCAATACTCCAGCTTGCCTTAAGTAATCAGCAATTCCTTGGAGTAAACCCATCGGGTCTATTGCTGCGCAATGCGGTGTGAAGATGGCACCGATCGCTCCAGCAATATTGATTTTAGATTTAACTTCACTATTCGTTAGCCACTGGTGATCGCTATCGATATAACTCTGTAATCGCGATGCTTGGGCCGAATTTCTAGCAAAGGTAAGTGAGCCGCCCTTTATAAAGTGAGCGCCCTTTGCGTTCTGCCTTGCAAAGTTTCCAATCTCATCGATTGATTCTTTCATCGCTTTAGTTAGCGCGGCAGTTTTCGACTCACCATGGCGCTTTATTAAGCTCTCTTTAGAGACTGGATACTCGGCTGATACCCAACCCCCATTTCGACCGCTAGCCCCAAAACCAATATGTCTTGCCTCAAATATAGAGATTGAAAGCGAAGCATCGATTTGCAAAAGATGAAAAGCTAGCCATAAACCCGAAAAGCCGCCACCAACAATTGCCACATCGCATTGCCCATCATTGCCTAGCGCCTGAAATTGGGAAGCGGTAATTGCCTTAGCCCAGAGCGAAGTATTTATCTCTTGGCTCATAATTGCTTCCTAGTTACCGGTGGCCTCAAAATTGTTAGTGCGGTGCGATCCGTCGCAAAATGGTTTATCGGCAGAATGTCCGCAGCGACAGAGCGAAAAATCGCTCTTGGTTTCAAGTACCTTACCATCGGCATCAACAAAATCAACTTCACCAGTTACCCGAATTGATCCATTTGCTTTAACACGTATTGTTACTTTTTCACTCATTGTTATTCCTAATCTAGGTAATCGCGCAGAACTTGGCTGCGCGAAGGATGGCGAAGTTTTGACATCGTCTTTGATTCAATCTGGCGAATCCGCTCGCGTGTTACGCCATATACCTTGCCTATTTCATCGAGGGTTTTTGGCTGTCCATCAGTTAGACCAAATCGCATCTTAACCACACCTGCTTCGCGCTCGGAGAGAGTATCTAGAACCGAGTGCAACTGTTCTTGCAACAGAGTAAAGGAGACGGCATCGGCTGGAACAACGGCCTCGCTATCTTCGATTAAATCACCGAATTCAGAATCGCCTTCTTCGCCAAGGGGTGTGTGCAGCGAGATTGGTTCACGGCCATATTTTTGAACTTCGACCACCTTTTCAGGAGTCATATCGAGCTCCTTGGCCAATTCTTCCGGAGTCGGTTCGCGGCCTAGATCTTGCAGCATCTGGCGCTGAACGCGAGCCAACTTATTAATAACTTCAACCATGTGAACAGGAATACGAATTGTGCGGGCTTGGTCTGCCATGGCACGGGTAATTGCTTGGCGAATCCACCAAGTTGCATAAGTCGAGAATTTGTAACCCTTTGTGTAATCGAATTTTTCAACTGCGCGGATAAGACCCAAGTTACCTTCTTGAATTAAATCTAGAAACAACATTCCGCGTCCGGTATATCGCTTTGCAAGAGATACAACAAGGCGCAAGTTAGCTTCTAATAAATGGTTCTTTGCGCGCTTGCCATCGGCAACTATTTCGGTTAATTCGCGCTTTAATTTCTTCTCTAATTTCTTTTCAGTAGCAAGTTTATATTCAGCAAATAATCCAGCCTCAACCCGGGTAGCCAGAGATACTTCAAGTTCGGCATTGAGTAGAGCTACGCGACCGATCTGCTTTAGATAATCCTTAACAGGGTCAGCGGTTGCACCAGCGGTCATAACTGTCTGGGCAGGAGCGTCATCTTCTTCGGATGCTTTCAAAGTGAAAGCATTTTCTTCAGTACCAGATGACTCTTCAGCTAAATTAACAATACGTGGCTGTGCGCCTTTTGCCTCAGCTTCTGAATCAATAATTTCAACGGCTTCTGCAATTAGTTTTTCAACATCTTCTAATTCAACTTCTTCTAATTCAACTTCTTCGCCATTAATCTTGGTTTTGCCTGTTTTAGAATCAATCGTTGGCGCAATCACAGGTGGCGCGATAAGTGCGTATTCGGTTTTCTTTAAAATTCTATTATACGAACCCAACCCAGCCTTGCGCAATTTCTCAACCATTTTCGGAACGGAATCTGCGAGCGCACGTGCTTCATCTACTAAATCTTTATCAACTTTCTTTGGAATTCGATAAATCACTGTAATGCCGCGTGCTTCAAGTTCTGCTATGACTTCGCGTTGGCGAAGCACGGCCTGCTTTGCAGTGACAATTGCAGTTACATCACTGGCAGTTAACTCTTTTTTCAAAGCAATTTTTACAGCAATAGTTTTTTTAACAACAGTTTTTTTAACAACGGCCTTCTTCGCAGCAGCCTTTTTAGCAACGGCCTTCTTCGCAGCAGCCTTTTTAGCAATAGCCTTTTTAGCAATAGCCTTCTTCGCAGGCGCTTTTTTCTTAACAACTTTTTTAGCAGGCGCTTTTTTAGCAACGACCTTTTTGCTCTTCTTATTTTTAAGCGCACTAAATCGAGCCACAATTGTCCTTTGATTTTTTCATCCTCTAGTTTAGTCCTAATGACTTAACCTCGGGTGAAGCGATATCTACATTATAATTTATTAACGAGTGATTTATCCAATTTTAAAGCCTGCCGCACCACATTTCCCACTGCTTCAACCTCAACTAGGAAGCCATCATGGCCAAAAGGCGAAGAAATAACGACTAGCGGGGACGATGCTGGCGCTAATTCGGCAATCTCCGCCTGTAGGCGTTGTGGAAATAATCGGTCACTATCTATGGAAACGGCCACCATTGGTACGTGAATGCTCGCCAGAGCCGCAGCAACCCCACCTCTGTCGCGCCCAATATCATTTGAATTCATCGCCTCGGTCAAAACAATGTAGGTATTGGCATCAAAGCGCTTGGCCAATTTCTCGGCTTGGTGATCTAAATATGATTCAACGGCAAAGCGTCCAGTTTCATCGCCTTGTAATTGACGGCCAAAACGCACATCCATCTCGACCTCGGTTCGATAAGTCAAATGTGCGATTCGTCTGGCAATTCCAAGGCCTTCTATTGGGCCTTGGCTCTTATCGTAATAATCGCCGCCATAAAAATGTGTATCGCTCTTAATAGCGCGAATCTGAATCGATGAAGTTCCAATTTGATCCCCCGTTGCAACTGCTGATGAGCCGATGGTACAAATTGCGCCAACCCGATCCGGAAATTGCACTGCCCATTCCAAGGAGCGCATTCCACCAAGGGATGGACCAACGGCTAAGCGATATTTTTTTATATCAAGGGCATCACTAAAGGCGACTTCGGCCAAGACCATGTCTCGAATTGTTAGCGATGGAAAACGTGAGCCGTAGCGTTTACCATCAGGTGCGATACTAGATGGGCCAGTGCTTCCCTGACATCCACCAATAACATTAGGACAAACTACAAAATATTCGTTTGTATCAAATGGTAAATCTGGCCCAACCATTGATGGCCACCAGCCATTTACATCAGACCAGCCAGTTAGGGCGTGATTTACTAAAATTGCATTATCGCGCGCGGCATTTAGATTGCCCCAACTTTGATAAGCAATAGTTATATCGCGAAATACTTCTCCGCTCTCTAAATTTAAATCGCCGATCTTTATAAAACGCCGATCACCGGGGTCATGGCTCTCTAGCCACGCCCCGGTTACTCGGTAATTAGAATTATTTGGCAGCAGCAAACCCAATCTCTAAGTCGGCAGTTGCAACATTAAATTTAGACACTAAATAATCTCCCAAATTAATGGAGCCCGACATATTTGGCAGACCCGCGCTTGTCGAATGCGATTCGCATTCGACCTGGTCTTCACCCGGAGCACCCCACCGCGGTGGAGGGTTGCCGTCCAGTAAGCCGGGGCTAAAACCTGGAACTCATAACCTGGAATAACTATAAGAAATTTTGCAGCAATTGTCTAATTAGAGGCGGCCAGCTTCGTGAACGCGCTTGAGGAACTCCTTGGTCTGGTCCTCCTCTGGTGATTCAAGGATTTTAGTTGGACTTCCCCACTCCAAAATCCGTCCATTATGCAAATAACAGAGCTCATCGGCTACTTGTTTGGCAAAACCCATTTCGTGGGTGGCGAGGACCATCGTCATTCCTTCACTCTTTAAATCGCGCACTGTGCTGAGCACTTCATTAACTAGTACTGGATCTAGCGCTGAAGTAATTTCATCTAGTAAAAGCAAGCGTGGGGCCAATGCAATGGAGCGAATAATTGCGACTCTTTGTTGTTGCCCCCCACTTAAGCGATCAGGATATGAATCGGCTTTATCGCGAAGACCAAATCGACCAAGTAATTCAAAGGCGTCTTCAACCGCCTTTTCCTTAGAAAATCCATGAACTCGCATTGGCGATAAAATAATATTTTCTAAAACGCTCATATGTGGAAATAAATTAAATGATTGAAAGACCATTCCCAATTTGCGGCGGACGTGATCAGGGTTGGCATCGATGGCAGTTATATCTTGGCCATCTAACAAAATTTCGCCATCATCGATTTGATCCAAGAGATTGATGCAACGCAGAAGTGTTGATTTGCCTGAACCTGATGAACCAATAAAGACAGTTGCTGTGTGCACTGGCACTGTGAAAGAGATATCTTGCAAAACAAGATCTGTGCCAAAACTTTTCCGTAATTTACGAACGCTTAAAACTGGGGTACTCATGTCAACCCTTGGGCATTCTGGCGCTCGATTGATTTACGCAAAGTGTGATCGGTGTAGCGCGTTAGTGGAATTGTCACGCAAAGAAATATAATGGCGGCAATTACATACGGTGTGTAATTAAAGGTTCGGCTTGTGGCAATTTGGGCTGCACGAATAGCATCGGTAACGCCCAAAATCGAAACCAAACCGGTGTCCTTAATCAGCGCTACTAAATCGTTTAGAAGCGGCGGCGTAACTCGTCGTAAGGCTTGTGGCAAAACCACAAAGCGTAGCGTCTGAAATTGGCTTAAACCAAGTGATCTGGCCGCGGCGCGTTGGCTGGGATGCACCGTTAAAATTCCGCTGCGAATTACTTCGGCAACATAGGCCGAATAGGTGATTATGACTGCCAGTGTTCCTAAAACTAAGACGTTATTAGTTACGCCTTTTAATTGCAGCGCTGGAACACCAAAACCAATGAGTAAAATTACCAGCAACATCGGAATTCCACGGAAAACATCTACATATACAGTGGCTAAAAAACGAAAAGGTGTAAGGGTTGGCGACCTAGAAGTTCGAATTAGCGCAATTGTTAAGCCAAAAGTTGCCACACATGTTCCCGCAATAACTGTGAGCATCGCATTTGTAGTAAAACCTAAGAGAATTTTTGGCAGAATTTCAACGCCGTATGTCCATTTAAAAAAGGTATCTGATAAAGATTTAAATCCGGGTGAAGTAACCAGAGTGATAATTAAAGTACCTAAAACTAAAAGACTTGAGGCAATGGCCACAGTTGCATTTTTTCTACTGCGCCCTTTTCTAGCGATGCGTCTGGCAACTTCTAACTCACTTGGAGTCCAAGTGCCACCAAAATCATAAGAAGAAGGCGCGGAACCAGATTTATCCTCTGGCCCGCGCCCTACTTCTTGATTCATGAATTTATTCTATTGTGATTTATTTCTTTAGAACTGGCGCACCTGCTTGGGTAAGCCACTGCTCTGTGATCAATTGCAATGAACCGTCGCCGCGGATTGCATCTACTGCGCCAGATACACAAGATGTGAGTGGACTATCTTTTGCCAAAAGCAGACCAAAACCTTGATCGGCAGCATCGCTACCTTCAATTTGGCCAACGATTAGCCCATTAGGGATTTCAACGCCAGCTAGATAGAAACCGGTTGGAAGATCGACAACAAAGCCATCAATCTGCTTATTCTTTAGCGCAGAAACGCCAGCTGCATTGTCATTAAATACTTGAGCCTTCATTCCAAGAACGGTTTCGATTACATCTAGTGAAGTTGTAGAGACTGCTGCGCCAAGTTTTGCCTTTGCTGCAACTATTTCGGCAATTGTTGTTGCCTTTGCAATCTTGCTACCTGCAAAAGAGACAATTACTTGAGGTGATTTGTAATATGGAGATGAGAAATCAACGACCTTGGCGCGGTCGGTGGTAATGGAGAATTGTTGCAAGTTAAAGTCAAAAGTCTTTGGTCCCGGTGTTATTGCACTATCGAAAGTTGTGCGCACCCATTTAACTGCAGAATTTTCATAGCCAAGTTGTTGAGCAACTGCATAAGCAACGGCCGCTTCAAAACCTTCACCGGATTCTGGCTTGTCATCTATCACCCATGGATAATAAGAAGGCTCACCAGTGCCAATTGTTAAAATACCTGATTCCACTGTTTTCAAGTCGGCCGGAGCACATGATGGCGAAGCCGTACTTGCTGTGTCATCTGTTGCCTTGGCACAAGATGTAAGCACAAGGGCTAAGAGAACGAAGGGAATTAATTTCTGTAATTTTTTCATGGAACACCTTTCATAATTTGCAGATCAATTCTGGCGATAATAACCCAAAAAACTCTATTCGAAAATAGCTGCGCTCACTTTTGGATGCAAATCAGCGCGCATCGCGGCAAAGGCAGCAGGTGGCCAATTCGATGAAAAGACTCGACGGAGCAAGATGGTCAGGGAGTACTCGGAATCATCTTGTGCTGCCCGATCTAGCGACTTATTTGCAAGCGAGATATCTCCACGCTCATAAGCAAGGGATGCGAATAAGCAAGCAACTGGCGCGATAAAACCACAAGGCGCGATAGCAAGTAAGTGTTCCCACATTTCAAAATACGTCTCGAGGGTTTCGGCGTTATGGCAACCCAGAGCAAAATCGCGCACTTGAATATCACTTAATCGCCCTAAAGCATGGGCAATTAAATCGGCATCCCCGTTAACGCCAAACTTGGCAAAATCGTTGGCTAAATCAATGACCGCACTTGCGCCATCGCGTTGCAATAAATTCAAGTCAATCGAATCTGGATCAACATAGAATGATTTAACGCAATCTTCAAAATAATTATCTGAGCCGGTACTTTTCTTAGTTGTCATTTTCTCTCAATTCACGAACTTAGTTGATGCCGATACAACGGTGATCAATACCACCGAGGTTTTCCTGACTCGCCCTGTAACTGCACGCACAGCGCCGTTATGTGTATAACTGCCATTCCAAGTAGCTAGCACTTGCACTAAATATTTACCTGGATTCTTATATGTATGTGAAATCGTTGCACTTGGATATGGCGCACCGGCATCGGTTGTTGCATAGAAAGTTCCATCTCCAAAACTCCAAATGAAACCTGGACGAAGTGCAACATCTACAACTTCACCAATTATGTTGACTCGCGAAGCAAATATTTTCGGCAAGTCAACCCAGAAATATATTGGAATATTAATAAGCGGTTCAGCTGCTGGTTGATATGCAATTTCTGCGGTAGGCACCATCTTTATTAATCGATCACTTAGCGAGACTTTTGTAACTATAATTTTCGCAGCCGTGCGCTTTTTTATTGTGGTACTAGGTTTTCTAATAATTCGCGCGGCAGGTGTTGGCTTTGGTGGAAACCAGAGCGTGGCTTTGGGTGTGGGTTTTATTTTTATGCTGTTGGTAACTTTTTTCTTCGCTACTCCGCTACCTTTTCGAGCTTCAATAATGATGGAGTTGTTGCTGGTATAAACCTTGATGCAGGCCGCAGTTGTGCATTCTTGGGCAAGACTTTGTGGAATCGGAATAAGTAGGCAAGTGGCAATAGTGGTAATAAATAAGCGTTTCATGCGGGGCAGGTTAAGTCGCAAGCGTTGGAATGGCTCTTTTGGCTTCATAACTTGTGGACAGTTGTGCCACTCTAGGAACATGGCCGCGCGTGATGGAGATGGTTGGGTTGAATGCACTTGCGGTGGGCGTCATTGGGGGTTAAACGGTGCGGCTGGATTATTAGCAATTCGGGGTGGGATGATTTTGTTGCAACACCGCGCGCCTTGGGTGCACAACGGTGATACTTGGGGCATTCCCGGTGGGGCTCGCGATTCCCATGAAAGCGTTACCGAAGGTGCGATTCGCGAAGCAATTGAAGAGACCGGAATTGACCCGCGATTTATCTCACCACTGCAAATTTTTGAAGATGACCACGGCAATTGGCGCTATGACACCGTTATTGCGCGAGCAACGCCTGATTTAATCGCTCACGAAATAAATGATGAGTCGTATGAAGTGCGCTGGGTCTGTTATGTCGATGTGGATGATTTAAATTTACACCCAAGTTTTGCCGCTTCATGGCCGCAATTAAAAAAATTAATCTCCACTCTTTCCAGCTAGCCTGCGCAAAGATTCGCGAACCGTTGCCGCATCAGAAGTTCGCCAAAGTGGCGGCATTGAATTAAGTAAAAGACTTCCGTAGCGTTTATTAACTATTCGAGAATCTAGAATTGCAACAACGCCGCGATCATCGACCGATCTAATTAACCGACCAGTTCCTTGGGCTAATAAAAGCGCCGCCCGTGGCAGCGAGACTTGCATAAAACCACTACCGCCGGCGGCATCGGCTTGCGCTGCCCGCGCCGACATAACTGGTTCATCTGGGCGTGGGAATGGAATGCGATCTATCGCCACCAAAATACAAGAATTTCCTGGAACATCTACACCTTGCCAGAGCGAGATAGTGCCGAGCAAAATCGAAGTCTCATCTTTTGCAAAACGTTCCACCAGTGGGCCAACAGCATCACCGCGTTTTTGAGTAATAATTTTTATCGGTAATTCGGCTAATACTTTTCGCAAGTGCGCATCGGCCGCTTCTACGCCACGCCAAGAACTAAAAAGTGCCAAAGTACGCCCACCGGCAGCATCGATTAATTCGCCCAGTTCAGTAAGGAGTTCCTCACTTGGCCCATCGCGGCCGGGTTCGGGTAAGTGTTTAGCTAAATATAAAACTCCCTGATTTGCAAAATCAAAGGGCGAACCAACATCTAACATCGCAACATTTGCCGGATCAATTTCGCCACCATCTACTTCGCTATCGCCTTCATCGCCAAGAACAAAACCAATGCTTTTCGCCATTGCATCAAAACTATTGCCAATAGTTAGCGTTGCCGATGTGGCAATTACTGGCGTTTTAGTCAGTAAATTTGCCCGCAAAATATGTGAGACCGATAGCGGAGCTAAATACAGAGTAGAAAAAGTTGGGTCATACCAAAGCACCTGAGTGTTACCGATTTTTAATAACTTAGCTGCCGTCGTGGAAATTTCGCTGACCGCTCCTTTTACTCGTGCGCGTTCAGCGATTGAATCAGAATCAACGATTGCCTCATCGGCGCTAATTAATTGCGTTATCGCTTGTGCGGCTTCGCGTACTTTGCGTATTGGGGATTCGAGGGAACTCGGTAATTCTTCCAGACGTCCTTGCACCGAAAAATCACCGCGAATTTGATCGCCATAATCGGCCATTGCTCCATGAAAATTATCGGCAGCTTTTGTTAGCGCATCAGCTGCTTTTCCGGGCATATGTTTTCGCGCCATTGCTGCAGCTCGAATTACCCTAGCCGAGGTGAGTTCTTCGGTCACTGCTTGGGTTGTGCGATCCATGAATTCGTGGGCCTCATCAAGAATTACTGCGTCGCGCTCTGGCAAAATTGGATGCGAATCCACAATTTCAATTGCCAACAAAGTGTGATTAGTAACCACAATATCGGCGCTCTGCGCCCTTGCTTTGGCATTGGCGGAAAAACATTGCGAACCATAAGCACAAACATCGGAGCCAACGCATTCGCGCCCCGATAGTGAATTTGCCATCCATACCCGCCGGTCAACATCGGGGGCATCATCGCGGTCTCCCGAAACCCCAGGGGTTTTTGCCCATGCATGTAAACGTTGGGCATCTTTTCCAAGGGAAGTAACTTCTAATAAAACTTCGCCGTCGGGATCTGAGTTTTCGCTATTCATTTTCTGTAAACATAAATAATTGCCAATGCCTTTATAAATTGCAAAAGATATTTCGCGCCCTAAAACTTTCTCTAACACCGGAACAACTGCAGGCAAATCTCGTTCTACTAATTGGCGCTGCAGCGTAAGAGTTGCTGTTGCAACTAAAACTTTTCGCCCGTGAACAAGGGCTGGAACGATGTAGGCAAGTGATTTTCCGGTACCAGTGCCGGCTTGGACCATTAAGTGATGTTTATCGGTTAGCGCATTGGCAACGGCTTCGGCCATTTCAATCTGACCTTCACGGGGCGAGCCACCAATTGCAGCAACGGCGGCATCTAAGGCAAGGCGCACTTGGGCCGATAAATCACTCATGGGCGCACTTTAGTGGGCGCTACGCAGTTTTGAGATAGAAAATTAATCCTCAGCGGGTAAATCAAATATAAAGAGAGTGCTAGAAAAACCGCCATCAACTGCAATAGCGATACCGAACCCATCGTTCCTATAAAAGCATCAGGAAACCAGCGAGAGGATGGTCAATAACCATTAAATCAAAATCATTAGATGCGACTAAGGAAACCAAACCACGTGGGTGATCCCAAGTCATTCCTTTTAGCTCTATAACTGACATTTAAGTGCTCAAAATTTGATTGACAAGCGCACAATCGGTTACTTCGATGAAATTTAATGCCATGTTCGGCACTTTACAATTCCACTCATAAAAATTCAATCTCTTCCCAGACTTCTTCTGAAATCTGGGCATCAAAATTCTTTATGTTCTCTTCTAGCTCTTTTGGACTTCGACAACCTACTAAAATCGCTTTAACTGCACTGTGGCGAAGTGGAAATTGCATCGCCGCGGCTGTGATCGAAACGCCGTGGTTATTGCATATCTTGCGCAAGGCAATTGCCCGCTCCACGATCATTTGCGAAGCTGGAGCATAATTATAAGTGGCACCTATTTTAGGATCAGCCAAAATACCAGAATTAAAAACTCCCGCAGCGATAACATCAACTCCACGCTTTTGGGCTGCAGGCAATAGTGATTGCAAGGCAGTTCTGTCCAGTAACGAATAACGTCCAGCGATTAGAACCACATCGATATCAGTTTCATTAATAAAGCGAGTCGGGATTTCACACTGATTCATGCCAACCCCAATTGCTTTAACCAAACCAGCGCTACGCATTTTTTCAAGAGCAGGAAAACCTTCATTGATTGCTTGATCGGCATAATCATCTGGGTCGTGCAGAAGGATTATGTCTACGGAATCAAGGCCAAGGCGTTCCAAACTATCTTTGATGGAGCGTTCGACACCTTTGGCGCTGAAATCAAATTCTCTTTCCAATTTTAGATTAGAATCAAAGAATTCATTATCTGCGTCATGTTCTGTCGGATTTAATAATCGACCAACTTTTGTGGAAATTTGAAAATTATTTCGGGATTTGCCACTCAGACCACGCGCAATGCGCTTTTCTGCGACACCTTTTCCATAATGTGGAGCAGTGTCAATAAATGTAACGCCAGCTTCCAGCGCCGCCACAACAGTTTCAATAGCATCGCTATCAGGCAGGCTCTTAAACATTCCACCAAATGTGGCAGTACCTAAACCAAATTGCGAAATTTCCAATCCGGTTCGAAGTTTTATTCGTGAATTATGCATGGGGATACCGCCTCTTTAGCTCCTCGTTTATTCTTTAACCGATCCGGAAAGCATTCCCTTGACGAGACGCTTCTGTGAAACTAAAAACACGATCATGATTGGTAACGCAATTAGCACACCAGCGAGTGCAATTTCTGGCTTATAAATTGGAACAGATGTTGCACCAACATATGGATTAATTGCTGGCGATGATGAGAACAAGAAACCTAGGCCAACCGGCAAGGTGTAATTCTCACTCGAAGGAAGTAGAATATACGGCAAGAAATAATTCACCCAGTTACCAATAAATGCAAAAAAGGCCAGAATTGATATAAGCGCTCCTGAAAGTGGCAGAGCAATTTTTGAATATAACTGGAAATCGCTACAGCCATCAAGGCGAGCAGATTCATATAACTCTTTTGGAATCGTCGATGAGTAATAAATATATGCCAAGAAAGTACCGAAGGGATAGAGCGAAGAGGTCAGAATTACACTGATCGGATTATCCATCAAACTCAATTTATCCATCATAATAAAGATTGGAACAACTAGTGCCATCGGTGGAACTAACATAGTGACCAGAGTTGAAATCAAATAAACACGCTTGAATCGAATTCGAGAAGAGGCAAGTACAAAACCAGCTAACGAGGCGCTAATAGTGGCAATAATAACGATCAGAGTTGTATACCAAACCGAATTCCATGCCCAACTTTTTACCACTCCATCGTCAAAGAATTGTAAATTTTGCCATGCCTTTAAGTATCCAGAGAAAGACCCAAACTTTAATGGGCTTTCATTTGAAAGTGCAGGGTCATCTTTTGATGGTGCGAGTAAAAGCCAGAGCATGGGAACTACGCTCAGAATTGCAAAGAATACTAGCCAAACATTTACTAAACCTATCCCGAAGCGACTCTCTTGGCGTAACTTTGATGATTGTGCATTTCGCTGAAATATAGAAGTCATAATTAAGCACCTTTCTTCTTGTGCGTTATTTCTGCTTCTTCAAACATGTCTGTTTTGAATATAACTAGTAGTGCACCAGCCAAACTTGGCACTAGAAGCATCAGAGAAAGAGCTGAGGCTCCACCGAAATCACCGCTGGTGAAAGCCAATTCAAAAGAAAGTTGATCTAATGACCAGGCTTGTGCAATTCCTTTCCAGATACCAGTATTGAGAATTTGAGGTTCCGCAAAAATTTGAAGTCCACCTGCAAATACTAAAACACTCATATAAATAATGTATTTCTTAATTAATGGTATCTTTATTTTAATCGCTAATTGGAATGCATTACACCCATCAACTCGAGCAGCATCTATAATCTCAGATGAGAGCGTCTGCAAAGAACCATACTGTATTAGGATCCAGTTTCCGGCAATAGTAAAGAAAGACATAAGTGCAAACAAATACATTAAATGTTTAGTCTGCCAAATATCTTCACTTTTTTCAATTCCAAAAACGTTCAAGAGTTTCTTAAATGGGCTAAGAGATGGCGCAAAAATTACGTACCAGACTAAGACTGCTACACTGCCTGAAATTGATGCGGGGATAATATATGCAAGACGCAAATATTTTTTCCACTTTGCCGGTTTTATATCTAACATAAGTGCCATCACAATTACAAAGATAATCGTGAGTGGGACAAAAATTGCCATATATGAAAGTACATTTTGGACTGCGGGGATAAATCTAAAGTCATGTAAAACAATATTAAAAGCATCCCAGCCGCCATCGGGATTGACGCGAGACATTGCAGGAACTTCGAATATAGCCATAATGATGGGCACGATTCCAAAAGCGACCAAGAGGAATAAATATGGAGCCAACATTACATACATAGCAAAGTTACTACCTTGTTTATGTGACTTTGATGCGCTTCTCTTAATCTTCTTTACCATGGTTTTCTAATTCCTCTAACTCACTAAGTCATCTACTTTAAGTAAGAACCAAGTTGGCCACTTGTGCGACCAACTTGGTTCTTGCCTATATATTATTTCTTGTTTACTTAGTGATTACTTTATAACCCAATTGCTTAGCAAGATTTCCGACATAGACTGCGAATGCCTCCAGTGCCGCTTGCGCATTCTTAGTCTTCTTTAGCTCGTTGAACATAGTTCCTTCAAGAGCCCCATTAGCATCATAAGAGACTGGCTTTTCGCCACCAAAGATCTTTGTTGATTGAGCAAGCATGGCTGGGTATGGATCAGAGGAGTAATACTTATCTGAAGAAATCTTTGCTTTCCAGAAAGCATTTCCAATTTTTGATGCTGGAAATGTTGGAGCACCAAATGATCCATCTGCGTTAGCAACATCAACTACGTTGCGCTTATCGCTAACCATGAAGATTGCAAAAGCAAGAGCTTCTTTAGGGAATTTTGAGTGTGGCGAAACGGTAAATATGCCACCGCCCCATTCACCTGAGTAGTTAACCTTCTCGCCAGCCCACATTGGCATTGGTGCAGCAGTAATTTGACCTGCTGGCACTGCCCATGAAGAAGCTGGACGAATCACGAACTCACCAAACCATGATGGTCCGATGGTCATAACTACCTTGTTGGCCTGTCCGAAATCTTTAATGAAGTCAGCATCCCATGGAGCAGATGTAGAAAGAACGCCAGAATCAATCATCGGTTGTACAAGTGATGTTGCACGTGTGCACTTAGGAGATTTAGGAGCAATCCTTACAACTGTTGAAGATGTTGCTTGATTAACTGGGCACTGTGATGGCCATAGGAAAGCTGTATAAAGTCCTTGGGAACCAAGTGCGCCGAGTGAATAACCTGGGTGCTTCTTAGCAATATCTGCACCAATCTTTGCAAAATCATCCATTGTCTTAGGAACGGTATAACCAAAGTCCTTCATCAACTTAGTGTTTACCCATAGTACATCTTGTGCCAAGTCATTCTTGACGCAGTACCAACTTCCGTCTGATCCCTTACACCACTGATTGCCCTCTTCCATATCTTTCCAAAAAGATGCAGGTGCGTATTTATCAAGTTTCAACGCATTTCCAGCATCTCGCAAGACAGAGACATCATTAGGTGTTCCAAATGCAACATCTGGCCAACCCTTTTTTATACGATTAAATAATGCGACTTTTTCTACTAAAGCGGTCTCGGAATTAAGCTTAACTTTTACATTTACTTTGCCCTTCATAATTTTGGCATATAATTTTGCGCCAGGATGACGAGGTGCATCTACCCAGACTGTGATTGATGGTATGGCTGCTTGTGCAGGAATCGCAGTAAGCGTTGCACCGGCAAGAGTTGCAACGCTCGCAACTGCTAGCAGAACTTTATTTCTATTATTCATAGTCGTACTCCCTTTCGAGTCTCATCTCTGTCCTCCTGCCAAGAAGGCAAGTTGAAAGAAGGCTATACTAGAAATACTATTTCATATAGTATTTATCATAGAGTTTTTTACATGAATCCACGCGTTTCACGCTGAAAAACTAACTCGTTACTTAATCGTTATAAATTGACAGGAGGCTGGGTGAAGTGAAGATAACTGGCGTAGATGTAGTTCTGGTCGAGCGCGATCCTAGCGGGTTTACAGAAATACTTAAAATAAAATGACATTAATATCCTCATTCGAAACTTTTGATGTTCGTTTTCCAACATCAAAATTACTTGATGGTTCAGATGCAATGAACCTAGATCCTGATTATTCAGCAGCCTATTTGCGCATCAATACCGATACTCCAGGATTAACAGGGGATTCACTGGTCTTCACACTCGGGCGCGGTAATGATGTGCAAATCGAGGCGATAAATATTTTGGCAGAAAAAGTAGGAAAATTTTCTGTCGAAGACGCATTTAAAAACATTGGTGAAATTGCCAAAGAACTTTCATCAGATAGTCAATTACGTTGGCTCGGTGCAGAAAAAGGTGTTTTCCACATGGCAGCAGGTGCCGTTCTAAACGCTGTCTGGGATCTCTTTGCAAAATCAAAAAATGTTCCACTCTGGAAATTACTCTCTGATTTATCACCTCAAGAAATAGTAAAGACAATCGATTTTCGTTACATAGTAGATGCACTTACTCCGGCTCAAGCACTTGAAATTCTTGAACGGGGTGAGAGTAAAAAAAGCACCAACGAAAGAATTCTTTTAGAGAAGGGCATTCCTGCTTATACAACTTCTCCCGGTTGGCTTGGTTACTCAGATGAGAAAATGCTTGCCCTCACAAAAGAGGCGCAAGAAGCTGGCTTCGCTCTTATCAAGTACAAGTGCGGTAATACAGTGCAGGAAGACAAACGACGTTTAGCTAAAGTACGTCAATTAGTTGGTCCAGATTTTCCTATAGCTATAGATGCCAATCAAATATGGAGTGTAGACGAGGCAATTAATTGGATTAATGAGCTTAAAGAATTCAATCTCACATGGGTTGAGGAACCCACGCACCCTGATGATGTACTTGGCCATGCGCGCATTGCAAAAGAGATAGCTCCGATAAAAGTTGCAACTGGTGAGATGGCTAGTTCGCGAATTATGTTTAAGCAATTTTTACAAAGCAAGGCGCTATCTATCATGCAAATAGATGCAACAAGAGTTGCAGGAGTAAATGAGAATCTTGCCAACATTTTAATGGCAGCTAAATTCGAAACCCTTGTGTGCCCACATGCTGGCGGTGTTGGTTTATGCGAAATGGTTCAGCATCTCGCGATGTTCGATGCAGTTGCTGTTACGGGTCACCATCCAAAACGAGTTGTTGAATATGTCGACCATTTACACGAACACTTTGTTAATCCTGTTCATTTAAAAAACGGAAAATATATGGCACCGCTAATGGCTGGCGCCGGCGCGCAAATGCACCAAAGCAGCATCGATGAATATCTATTCCCCACTGGAACATACTGGAAGGAAGAAGCCAATAAATGAGAATTGAATATGGCGAAAAAAAGAAAGTTGACTCTGGCAGCAACCGGATCGCGCGACGTTCAGTTTTATCCGATGAAGTTTACGAAATAATTAAAACAATGATCTTGGCCCACGAGATTGCACCTGATTCTCGTGTCAACATTGATTCTCTGGCAGTTCAACTCAATGTTTCGCAAACTCCAATACGCGAAGCCCTGGCACGCTTGGAATCTGATGGTTTAATAGCAAAAGAGCCACTTAAGGGTTATAAAGCAACTAATTTGCTAACTCTTAAAGAATTTGATGACTTATTTCAATTTCGCCTACTAATCGAACCATGGGCTGCCGAACAAGCTGCAAAAAAAATCGATAACACAGGAAAGGCTGCACTTAAAGCCGAAATACAAAGCGCAAAGACTGCTTTTAAGTTTAAGGATGACGAACAAATTCAAGCCCTTGTCGAACATGATGCGCGTTTTCATTCTTTGATTGCAAATATTTCTGGTAACAAATCAATCGCATATGCATTCGAACGCACGCACTGTCACCTACATCTTTTCCGCCTATATTTGGCGAATAAGATGGATCTAGTAGATCATGCCAATCGTCCTGAATTTATTAAAGATCTTTTTGAACAGTACTACCAAAAAGGTTCAGGTCAACTTGCCTTTAAGGAGCATGAAATTATTGCAAAGGCTATAACCGAAATGAAACCTAAAATTGCCCGAACTGCCATGCATGCACATATTGAGTTATCTCTTAAACGATTTTCTCCCTCTGTCCAATTAATAAATAGATAGCAGCGAAGGGAATAATAAGTTATGAGTAACTCGGTAATCACAGATATAGAAATTCGACGGGGTTCAAGGAATCTCTTTTGGTTTCGGTGCAGAGATTCCAATTGATGGCGGTTTTAGCCTAGGTTGAGTTTAGGCAACACAATCACGAACGTTGCTCCGCCTAGACGCCCTGGACTAATCGCCTCGATAGTTCCACGATGCAGTTCCACAATATTGCGAGCAATAGTGAGCCCCAGCCCACTTCCAGTGTTATTAACTTCACGGGAAAGATCTTCCCGGAAAAACCGTTCAAAGACTCGGCCAAGGGATTCTTGGTTGATGCCATTGCCATCATCGGCAACTTCAATGGCAATTTCTTGCCCGCGGTCGGTAACGCTGATCTCGATAGCACCGCCACTTGAGGTGTGGCGACAGGCGTTGTCCAATAGATTGCTGAAAACCTGACCGAACCGTTCCGCATCTGCCTTAATCATCAATTTTGCGGAAGATTTGTTGTAACGAAGTTGCTTGCCTTCGACTTCACAGCGCGCTGTGAAGATGGCCATTGCAGAACGAATTAATTCATCAAGATCTACCGGAACAAAGCGCATAGATATCGAGCGCTCATCAGTGGCCGATGCTAATTTTAGATCTTCAACCAACCGATTCAGACGCGAAATTTGCAGCCTCAAAACCGCCCACGATTCGGCACGCGCAGGCACCACTCCATCTTCCAATCCATCGATGTATGCGTTAATGGTCGCCAATGGAGTACGAAGCTCGTGTGCCAAATCCGCCAACAAGTTAACTCGGCGTTCCTCTGAAAGTTGTAGATCGCTAGACATGCGCTCGAAAGCTCCATTGAGTTTGCGCATTTCCCGACTAAATCCGCCCGAAGGTAGTTCGACTGGATAGACCCTGTCCGCCAACTTATCTGCGGCGCTTGCTAACTGTTCAATCGGATCGGCAACCCGTCGAACGAATACCCAACCAATTAACGTGGTGGCAATCAGAGATGCGATACCTGCAAATACCAAGGAACGAGCCATTGCAGAGGTAAAGGCTTCGAGAGTATGAATTCGCAGCAGCTCAGAGTCCTCCCCCAATTGAGAAAGGTGACGACTAAATAATCCAGGGGCCACCAGATATGCGGTTATGGAGAGCGTCAATACACCCACGCCAAGGATGACAAGTTGGGCAATCAGTAACTTTGATGCCAGCCCAAGGCTCCTCATAGGCAGAGTTCATACACAGAATATCCAACGCCACGAACTGTATGGATATAACTTTTGCTCGGTGCAAGATCCTCCATTTTTTTGCGCAGATGTCCAACGTGTACATCGACGACATGGTCATCGCCATACCAATTCTCATCCCAAACCGCATTAATCAACTGGCGACGCGAATAGGCGACCTTTGGCCTGCGAGCCATGACAAGCAAGAGATCAAATTCGGTCCGCGTTAGTTCGACAAGTTGGTCGCCGATCTGCACAGATCGAGTGTCGGCGCTGATAACCAAATCGCCCAAGGTGAGGCTCTCCGTTGAAATATCACTTTTCGCCAACCGCGGCCGACGCAACATTGCGTGCGCTCGAGCGATGAGCTCTTTGGTGGAGAAGGGCTTTACCATGTAGTCATCGGCTCCAACTGCTAAGCCAACAACCTTGTCTATTTCTTCGTCACGAGCCGTTAGCATGATGATGTATGCATCGGAAAACTTCCGAATCTCCTTACATACTTCAACGCCATCTAGCCCTGGCAACATAAGATCGAGAACGATAAAATCTGGTTGAAAATCTCGCGCGACCTTTACTGCATCTAAACCATTATGCGAGAGAAGGGTTTCAAATCCGTCCTTCTTAAAATAGCTTGCAATGATTTGCGCCAGCGCCACCTCGTCATCTACGACGAGCACTCGCCTAGATCGGACCATGTCGCAATTCTAGACTTATCTCGCCCCAATATTGGAGATCAGTGGATTGGTAGATCATGCGCTTCGATTAGTTTCCTAGCCGCGGCATACTGCTCTACCGACATTTCTCCACTGGCAAATCTGCGATCTAATATCGCCCTAGGCGTATCGATGCTCTTAACTTCTTTGTGGTCTCGATCGGTAATTCTTAGAACCAGCCATATTCCAATGGCTATCACGGCTATCCAGAAGAGCATCATTCCGCCCATCCAAAACCAATTGGATCCAGAACCATTCCAACCATATCTCCCGTCCATCATTGTCGTACTCCTTTGTTCTTGGTAAATAAAGTGTCCGCCAGATTTGTATGAATTCGACCGAATAAAAGTAAAGAAATGATTAAGAATTTCTTTATTGAAAGCATATCGAAAACTCCGTAAAATGAGAGATAGATGCGAAATACTTTTACATCATTCACCGAAGAGAGGCAGTTCATCGCATGAACAGATCAAAGAGAATAACCCTAGTTGTTGCCGTAGTCGCAACCTTGGCCTTCGGCAGCACTTGGGCGTTGACCAGCATGAATTCCAACCCAAGCAATGATTCGATGGTGATGGGCAACTCCTCTCAATTTAATCCGATCAAAGCTGATATGGCGATGGGGCATATTCACAACTTGATGTTGACGGATAACGAAATGCTGATGGGCACACACACAGGTCTTTGGTCACAAGTGATGGGAAAGAAAGCCACAAGAGTCGGCAGTTCACAATTCGATGTCATGGGTCTTACCATGGTCAATGGCGCGCTGGCTGCTTCAGGTCACCCCGGCGCTGGCGAAGAAAATGTACATAACCTAGGGTTTCGAACATCCATTAATGGTGGAATGACGTGGGAGAACATCTCACTCTTTGGCAAAGTTGATTTTCACCGCCTCACTGCCTCTGCCAATATCGTTATGGGAATTTCAGCTGGTGACGGCGCGCTGATGCGATCTACGGATGCCGGCAAAACTTGGACCACCCTTACTAACCCTGGTCTATATGACCTTGCGATGGATCCCACCGACTCCAAAATGGTCATTGGTACCACTCAAAGTGGACCGCTTCTGAGCATCGATGGTGGAAAGAGTTTCACAGCTATTGCAGGCTCCCCCATCATCGCTCTTCTGAGTTGGGACAAGGCTCGACTCGTTGGTGTGACACCAACTGGCGAGCTTTACCAATCCTTGGACATGGGGGCAACATGGAAGAAGCTGGCCACCGTGCCGGGAGAGCCAATGGCACTCACCGTAAGGGGCGACCAAATTGCTATTTTGGCTGGCACGACCATCTACTACTCAACAGATGCAGGGATCACTTTTAAGGAAAGGATCGTCGGAACCCCCTAATGCTAATGAAATTTGGAGAAAAAACAAAATGGCCGCCATCTATACCTGTCCGATACTCTCAGACTTAACTCACATAAATAGCCGAATTCTTTGTAGGTAAAAATCTTGACCATATCTTCACAATTCCCAAATCAAAAGGATATTAATTTTTGAGACCCTAAGGTAATTGAGAAATTACAATATGAGGGGATTCAAAAGTGGCAATTCACAAATCTAGATTGCATGCGAATGTTGGCCTACTCCTAATTCTATTAATCGGATTTGGGTTTGGGGCCCTCCTTTTGATGCAACCAAAAAGTATCGAGAACCATCAATCTGATCATGGATCCTCATCCGCAGTTGAATCGATGCCAGGAATGGATATGGATGCTCATGGAACGCAAGAGGCTGGCCATGGAACGGAAGAAGCGACTCAAAATAATTCTCCAGTTACGCTTCTTTCGATTTTCCTCGGCATCAATGTCGCCCTAATAGTCACAGCAGTAATTCTCAAAAGAGTGAGGTCGAAAAGAAAGGTTCTTTCCCGCGAATCAGCGCCAATATTGGAATTGGAAGGTGGCATAAATTGAGGCCGGTCCAGCGACCTATTGATGTGAAGATCTCCACTCAGACACCAACCCAAATACAGGAATCCAAAAAGAATCTTATGAATACTCCTTGGATTGCACGGACCATGCGCAGTCCTCTCTTCCCGGGTATCTTTCAATCAATTCTTGCCGCGGGATTCGTCTTGATTGCCTTTGAGTTACTGGTTGGTCCCTCGGACGCGCATTCTAATTTTGGCACGGCTCTGATGTGGGTCCTCTGGTGGCCGTTAATCCCCATAATCTTCGTTTTACTTGGTCGATTCTGGTGCGCCATTTGTCCCTTTGCAACTTTGAATGACTTAGTACAAAAATTCACAGGTATGCACTTGACTCCCCCAGCGTTCCTGAAAAATTACGGCATCTGGATTATTGATGGTCTATTCATACTGGTCACGTGGGCAGACCATGTTTTCGGAATAGTTAAATCTCCCCTAGGTTCTGGAGTACTTCTCCTGCTCCTGACAACCTCAGTCATCGCTTCGGGCGCCTTTTTCCAACGTCGCACCTTTTGCCGATCCCTCTGCCCCATCGGTGGCTTGTCGGGTAACTACGCTCGCACCGGAATCGTGACTCTGCAAGCAAACACCGACATTTGCCTCACCTGTAAAGCAAAGGCAGTCTGCTTCAACGGAGGAGAGATAGCCCCTGAGTGTCCATTATGGCAATTTCCTCGCACTATGGAAAGTGGCGCCGATTGCGCTCTCTGTGCACGATGCATCAAGAATTGCCCTAACGATGCAATCTCGCTTCAAGTTGGTATTCCCACCCGTGAACTTTGGACAATCCGCAAACCAAAACTTGCCGAATCCTTCTTGGCAATGGCAATTATGGGAATCGTGTTGGTGCAAAACCTCACGATGCTCGATATCTGGCAAAAAGGCCTCGACGGAATTGAGAAGCTTACTGGAGTCAATAACTGGACCTTTTTGTTCACCACCGTATTCATTGTTGCAGTTGCGTTCCCTGTCGTGACTCTGATCTACGCTGCCAAATTCACCGCAAATCGCTTCGGCGATGATTGGCGCAAATGGTTTGCCACCTTTGGTTACGCCATGATTCCTTTGGATATTGCAGGCCATGTTGCCCACAACTTTTTCCATCTTTTGGGAGAAGGCAAGGCGGTCTGGTTTACCGCTATGCCGCTCTTTGGTCAGGTTGCAGACCCAAACGCTTCCTCGGCTTTAGTATCTACGCCAATTATCCAACTTCTTCAGTACACGATCATGGCTCTGGGAACAATCGCTTCCCTTTATGCCGTCTATCGAATCGCAAAGTTCAACGCAGTAAAGATCAACCATCCGTGGAAGCTCCTTGCCACACCATTCCTGATAACCATCACAATGTTCATGGTTATCAATATCGGAATGTTCTCGCTGCCGATGATGTCTCGTATGTAATCTGAATAAGAGGGCGGTGCTGTCGGTTTAGTCGACGGGTGTATTTAGTGTCAGTACCTATCAGAAACCTGAGATTCCAGTATTGAGACTCCCTACCTGCGCTATTTCTTATTCTTAGAACTATAGTTCCGAATGAGGTACTATAGTTCCTAATGAAACTCAGAGAAAGGTAACTAGAAAATGGATCTGACAAACCCAACTAGGGCTTTAGCCCCCACTATTGATTTGCAATTACTGACCATCTTGGCCGGAGTAAGCGGAGAGATGTCTGGTAGTGAGATCTCCAGACTGGCACCCTTGGTCACTTCAAGGGGCGTATTCAAGGCTTTGAAGCGGTTAGAAACAGAGGGCATAGTCCAGGTCAGAGCAGTTAGCAGGTTAAATTTCTACTCTTTCAATCGTGATCATGTCGCAGCTGCTGCGGTATTAGCAGCGATGGGGTTACGCCAAAAACTATTCGAGCGCATAGCGGGCAACGTTAAGTCGTGGAAGATTCGACCCATCTCGCTAGCAATCTTCGGATCAGCCGCTCGTGGTGATGGGATGCCCGAATCAGATATTGACCTTTTGATAATTAGATCAAACAAAGTTGATCAGGAGTCCCCAGTGTGGGAGGAGCAGCTCTATGAGTTGTCGCAATTAATTTACAGTTGGAGTGGCAACAACGCCAGTATCACTCAGGTAAATGAAAAAGAGATTGCGCAAATGGTAAAAAGTAAGAAGCCAATAGTGAAATCCTTAAAGACAGATGCGCTCTTTCTAGTGGGTTCGAATTTTATCGCGAGTGAAACCAAATGATGACCGCTAAACCAACGAAGGTAGCTAACGGCGGCATGCGTGAAGCAAAGATGAAGCTGGGGCAAGCAGAAAAGTACTTGCAGATTGCGAAGTTCGAAACTGAGAAAGATCCAGCTTCATTGATTGCCGCTGCCACGAATGCCATCTTTGCAGGAATCGCAGCATCTGATGCCGCCTGCTGCGCAAAACTTGGTAAATACTCTCGCAGTCAGAATCACAGTGATGCAGCAAAGTTGCTAGCAACCATTGAGCCCGGAGGGCGAAGTGCGAGTAAAGATTTCGCGCTTCTCATTGGCAAGAAGGACGAAGCCAATTATGGCTTTAACGTTTCAAACACTGAACTCAAGACTTTGCTCAGGAAAGCTGAAAGTCTTGTTTCGTTTGCTAAAAAATCAATCAACTTTTAGCAGACGGGGTTTCATTATCCTTTCAGATATCTTCACGATACCTACAAGGAAACTGTCCGGAAAACCTGGGGCAGATCACACATTCATGGTTAAAAATAATCAATCGTTGAAATAATATAATTTTACTTCATGGTCTGGGTTACCTAGGATTCCCCTATCCCTATTTAATAGCACATGGAGAGTTCACATGACCACAACCCATAATCTCGGCTTCCCCCGCATTGGTGCCAAGCGCGAATTGAAGTTCGTACTGGACTCCTACTGGAAGGGCGAATCCACGCGAGATGAGCTGAAATCGCTGGGCGCCCAACTGCGCCGCCGCCATTGGGAGAACCAAGCAGGGCTGGACCTCGCACCAGTAGGCGACTTCGCTTTCTACGACCAGATCCTGGACATGAGCTTCATGCTGGGCAACCTGCCCGAGCGCGTGCGCGGTTTCCATGGCGACGCCTTGGACAACTACTTCCGCGTCGCGCGTGGTCGTTCCGCGCAAGGCGCCGAAGAACATGCAGGCTGCTGTGGTGGCGTCGCCGCTGGAGAAATGACCAAATGGTTTGACACCAACTACCACTACATCGTCCCCGAATTCACGGCGACCACCGAGTTCAAGCTGGACGCTTCGCACCTTTTGGAACAACTGGAAGAAGCCAAGGCGCAGGGCGTCAAGGTCAAACCCGTGATCATTGGCCCAGTGACCTATCTGGCGATTGGCAAGGCCAAGGACGATTCCGAGAAGCTGGTCCTGCTAGCACGCCTGCTACCCGTGTACTCAGAACTGCTGGAGACCCTCGCCGCTAACGGCGTGGAATGGGTGCAGATCGACGAGCCCATCCTGGTAACCGAGCTTGGCACCGACTGGCAGCACGCCTTTAATACGGCCTACCACCACCTCAAGAGCAGCCGCGTCAAGCTGCTGCTGGCCACTTACTTCGGCCAACTGCAAGGCAACCAGTACCTAGCGGCCAACCTACCGGTGGCTGGCTTGCATATCGATGCCATCAATGGCCGCAACGACGTCGCGCCGCTGTTGAACCTGCTGCCCCTGCATATGGTGCTCTCGTTGGGTGTGATCAACGGCCGCAACATCTGGAAGACCGACTTGAACGCAACGCTGGACTGGGTGGAACCGATCGCGCAAAAGCTCGGTGGACGCTTGTGGATTGCACCGTCATGCTCGCTACTGCACGTGCCGGTGGACTTGGCCAGCGAAGAGAAGCTAGATGCCGAGGTCAAGTCGTGGCTGGCGTATGCGCTACAGAAGCTGGACGAGCTAAAGGTGCTGGCCACCGCGCTAGACAGTGGCCGCAGCGCCGTGAAAGATGCGCTAGCCGCTAATCAGGTTGCTGTTGACGCACGCCGCTATTCGCTACGTGTGAACAACCCCGCCGTCAAGGCCGCTATCGCCAAACTGAACCCGACGCTGGGCCAGCGCAAGCGCCCCTATGCAGAGCGTGCGCCAAAGCAGGCTGCACTGCTGAAACTGCCGGCCTACCCGACAACGACCATCGGCTCTTTCCCGCAGACCGCAGAGATCCGCCAGGCACGCAGCCAATTCAAGGCTGGCCAGCTCGACGAGGCGGGCTACAAGAGCGCCATGCGCAGCGAGATCGCCCGCAGCGTGCGCGAGCAGGAGGCGCTAGGTCTAGACGTGCTGGTGCATGGCGAAGCAGAACGCAATGACATGGTCGAGTACTTCGGCGAACAACTCGATGGCTATGCCTTCAGCCAGTTCGGCTGGGTGCAGTCATATGGATCGCGCTGCGTGAAACCACCGATCCTGTTCGGTGACATCTCTCGCCCCAAGGCCATGACCGTAGAGTGGATCAAATACGCGCAGTCGCTCACCAGCAAGCCCATGAAGGGCATGCTGACCGGCCCAGTGACCATTCTCAATTGGTCCTTCGTGCGAGACGACCAGCCACGTTCGGTCTCGTGCTACCAACTCGCGCTTGCCATCCGTGAAGAAGTGCTGGACCTAGAAAAGGCCGGCGTGCGCGTGATCCAGATTGACGAGGCGGCGTTGCGCGAAGGTTTGCCACTGCGCAAATCACAATGGAAAGAGTACTTGGACTGGGCGGTGGAGTCGTTCCGCATTACCGCGAATGGAGTGGAGGACGAAACGCAGATTCACACTCACATGTGCTACTCGGAGTTCAACGACATCATCGCGTCGATTGCCGACATGGATGCCGATGTGATCACCATCGAAACCTCGCGTTCGGATATGGAGCTACTAGATGCCTTCGATAACTTCAAATATCCCAATCAGATTGGTCCTGGCGTCTATGACATCCACTCACCGAACATTCCGACGCAGGAGCACATTGAAGAGCTGATGAGGAAAGCCGCCGAGCACATTCCAGCCGAGCGTCTGTGGATCAACCCAGACTGCGGCCTCAAGACGCGCCAGTGGGCGGAGGTACTCCCAGCACTGACCAATATGGTCGCAGCGGCCAAGAGACTTCGCGCTTCGCACCTGAGTTCCTAGAGTTGCTGCGTGGATCGGTAACTAGATAGGTAGGTTATCGACCGACTGCGTAGCCTTGATTTCCGCGGGAGTTTGCGGCGGCTTTGAGCCAGCCCCCGTCTTGGGCAACGGCGCTGAGGCGACCATTCCAACGTTACCTACAAGTTCAGGACGGGTTGTGTGCAAGGTTCTTTCTCCTAACGCAAATATCCGTCAGCACCATATTCCAGTGTGACGAAATGACAAAAACCAAGATGATTGGTTGAGGTTACACCAACCAACGAAGCAACATCAGTCGTGCA